>CAZTEH010000007.1:29306-75312 GCA_964612345.1 uncultured Oscillospiraceae bacterium
GCAGCGTAAGCTGCAATGGAAAAACGGACAGCAGCGAGCGTAGCGAGTCGGAGGCAAAGCCGTTGCCGCAGGGTGGATTCAATATATTTTGCTCGACGATGCTCGCAAAATATAATGAAATCGAAACATAAGATCTAGTTTTTTAGGAGGAGAAAAGATGTCTTTACTAAAAGAAATTGCGCCTAGTGTACAGCAAGTGGCAGAGGCCATTGCCATAGCTGTCGGTGTTGAGGTTGAAATTGTAGACAATCAGCTCACCATCGTCGGAGGGACATCGATTTATACACAAAGAATCGGAGACAAAGAAGAGGCTGGAGAAATTGACGGCAACTATCTATATGCCAGAGTTCTTCGAACCGGAACCACGGAATATATATCGGATGCACAGAACGACAAAACCTACGGAACCTCACTTGATAAATTTGGGAGCTTTGAGCTGGCTGAAATCTGTACTCCCATCAAGGTGGATGATCAAATCATTGGGATTATTGGACTGGTTGCTTTAAATGAAAACCAGAAATCGGTTCTTTTGGATAAAAACAAGAATATGGTTCTCTTTGTAGAGAAGATGGCCGACCTGCTTGGCGCCAAGGCAATTCAGAAAAGAGCACTGAACAACGTAGAGCTCAGCATGAGTGAAATGTCCACCGTGCTTGAAACCGCCCATGAAGGGATTTTCGCCATTGACAGCAGGGGTTATATAAAACATTGCAATTACATGGCTGAAGAACTGTTCAAAACAACAAAACATGACATGATCGGAAGCCATATCAGCAAATTCATGCGAGGCACGCCCGCGCTGGAGGTGCTGCGGTCGGGGAACGGCTATACGGAAAATGAAGAGGTATACACCAACGAAAGAGGAAGCTTCCATTTTATCGTTACGGCGAAGCCTTTCTATACCGAGAAATCTGTGGCAGGAGTGGTAATTTCCTTCCGGGATATTGAGGAAGCACAGAGGCTGGTGTATAACATCAATACCAGAGCGCTGAAATATACATTTGAAGATATCATGGGAGAAAGCGAAGCCATCCGGAAGGCGAAAAACCAGGCGCTCCTTACTGCCAGAGGGAACTCCACCGTATTGATCACAGGTGAAAGCGGAACCGGAAAGGAAATGTTTGCAAAAGCAATCCACTACGCGAGCTCAAGAGCGAAGGGCTCGTTCATCACGGTAAACTGCGGCGCAATACCGGAAAATTTATTGGAAAGCGAGCTGTTCGGATATGACAAGGGCGCTTTTACAGGAGCCAGCGATAAAGGGAAATACGGAAAATTTGAACTTGCAAACAACGGAACCATTTTCCTCGATGAAATAGGGGATATGCCTTTGCATTTGCAGGTTAAGCTGCTCCATGTGCTTCAAAATATGCGATTGGAGCGGGTTGGAGGAAATAAAGTCATCATCGTCGATGTGAGAGTCATTGCGGCAACAAACAAGGATCTGGAGGCTATGATCAAGGATGGTACGTTCCGTGAGGATCTCTATTATCGCCTGAGCGTCATTCCGCTCACCATACCGCCGCTGCGCGGAAGGCGGTCCGATATCAAGCTTCTGATGCATCACTTCTTGAATAAGTACAACACCTTTATGAACAAAAAAATTACCGGCTTTACGGATGAGGTGGAATATATCTATGAAAACTATGACTGGCCGGGAAATGTCAGGGAACTGGAGAATGCAATCGAATATGGTACGAATATGGCTTTCGGGGATAAGATCGGCATTGATGCAGTGCCAAACCGTCTCTTGAAGAATGATTCCAATACCATACAGATAGAAGAAAGCGATCTGCCCCTTAATGAACAGGTAAGATTCTATGAAAAGGAAATACTGACGCGAAAGCTGAAGAAATATGGAAACAACAGCAACGCAAAGGATCTGGTGGCGAAGGAACTGGGACTCAGCAGGGCAACGCTTTATCGGAAACTGTCGGAGCTGGACATTAATTAAGCGAAGCATGTCCAAAATTTCTCACTTGTGAGAAATAAATTTCACGGTTTCGCAGAAATAAATTGATATTTCTGTAGGGTATGGTTTAAGAACCCTGAATTATCAACCGTTTGGTCTTTTACAATTTTTCTCATACGAGAAGCGTTATTCGGCATGAATTTTGTAAGCTATATATTATGTTGTTGTTATATATAGGTGGCGTACGCCATAATTATTCGTTTACACATACGTGGCCGGAAGCAGCCGAAAGCGGGCTTGAGCCAACATGTGGAATAAAAAGGAGGATTATAAAATGTTAAGAGATGCATTACCAAAAGTCATTACACCATTACCAGGCCCAAAGGCACAGGCGATCATTGACAGAAGAGCAAAGGCGATGCCGAATGCGATCAAATGCGGATATCCATGCGTGATAGCACGTGGTGAAGGTGCGATGTTTGAAGACGTTGATGGCAATGTTTTCCTTGACTGGATTGGTGGAGTTGGAGTACTCAACATCGGATACAGCAACCCTGAATTGATTGAGGCTGTTAAGACTCAGAGTGAAAAGTACTTCCATGCCATGATGAACATCACTACGCATGAGAGATACATAGAGCTTGCAGAAAAGATGAACAGCATCGTTCCAGTAAAAGGCGATACCAAGAAGACAATGTTAGTAAACAGCGGCGCTGAAGCGGATGAAAATGCCGTTAAAATTGCAAAGAGCTACACCGGAAGACCGAATATCATCGTATTCACAGGCGCTTTCCACGGACGAACCATGCTCACGATGACAATGACGGCAAAGAAAGCGTATGCGGTTGGCATGGGTCCGTTCCCGGATGGAGTGTACAGAGCTGAATTCCCGAATATGTACAGAAAACCTGCCGGAATGACGGATGCGGAAGCAGTTGCATATTATATCGGTAAAATCGAAGAATTGTTCATCGAAGCCTCTCCTGCCCAGTATGTAGCTGCCATCGTATTTGAACCGGTTCAGGGTGAAGGCGGATTTGTTCCTGCTCCGATCGAATGGGTAAAGGCAGTCAGAGCAATCTGCGACAAGTATGGAATTCTTATGATTACAGATGAAGTACAGACAGGTTTCGCAAGATCCGGAAGAATGTTTGCTTCCGAATATTATAAAGAAGCGGGATGCGCACCTGATATCTTAACAAGCGCAAAATCCATCGCCGGCGGTCTGCCAATTTCTGCAGTAACTGCAAGCACTGAAATCATGGATGCGGTAACCCCGGGAACCATCGGCGGAACCTACTGCGGAAACGCGGTAGCATGTGCATCCGCATTAAAGGTGATCGAAGTAATGGAAAGAGACGATTATCCTGGAAAAGCGCTGAAAATCGCTGATAAATGCATGAAGAAATTCAATGAATGGAAAGACAAGTATGACGTGATCGGTGATGTCAGAGGAGTTGGCGCTATGATGGGTGTTGAATTTGTTGCTGACAAAACATCAAAAAAGCCAAATGCTGATCTCGTTAATGCCATTGTAAACGAAGCCATTAAGTCTGGCTTGCTCCTTGAAAGCGCCGGTACTTATGGAAATGTTATTCGTTTCCTCTGCCCGCTTTGCGTAACAGACGCACAATTGGAAGCCGGACTTGACATCTATGAAAAAGCGATTGAAAAGTGCATAAAATAAAATTCGTTACCGAATCAAAAAAATAATAATAAGTAAGTTTTCTAATAAAAAATACCGGACTTGAGGAAGTAGCCTCCTGCCCGGTATTTTTTTGCTTAATAAAAAACATCGCTGGATAATGATTGAATTTTTACATAGGATATGGTACGATTATAAGACAAAAATGACTTCATAATTCTTAAGTAAATTTGGCCCTGAGAAAAGGAAGTAAGGAAATACAGATATGGAAATAGAAATGAAGTATGGCATAGGGGATAAGGAAATCGCAAAAAGCATTTGGGAAGATGAGTATCTTTTGAGTATGGAAGAGAAAGACTCAAGAGAAAGAGTTTACATGAAAGCGTCTTATTTTGACACTGATGACTATATCCTTTCTAAGAATGACATTGCATTCCGTGTCCGTATGGAGGGTGCCCGTATCGTTGCCTCCTTAAAATGCAACGGCTCAAGCGTGGAAGGTCTGCATACAAGAGAAGAAGTCAATGTGCCAGTGAAAGATGAAGCCTGTTTTATCATGCCGGATCCTGAAATTTTCAAAGAAAGCGATATCGGCAGGGGTATGATAGCACTGGTTCAGGGGAAACAACTTCATAGTCTTCTGGAGACCAGATTTTTAAGAAGCAGGATGCGGATCGATACAGGTAAAAGTATCTGTGAAGTTGCAATTGATGAGGGTGAGATCGTTACGGATTTTGGCAGTCTGCCAATTTGCGAAATGGAAATCGAGTTGTTTTCCGGAGACCAGGAAGATGTTCTTCGAATTGGGAAAGCTCTCGCGGAAAAGTACGAGCTTACTCCGGAAGACAGAAGCAAATATGCCAGAGGCTTAAAGCTTTTGGAAGACAGCAAGTATATTTAAAAAGCCATTGTAAAAACATATTATATACCCTAAGATGAAGATAGCTTTCGTCAGCTATCTTTCTCGTCCTATAGCATAGAAATATTATTTCATGACGCTTTGGCATTACCGGCGGCCAACAGCGGAAATCAATTGAATAGTGCTTTACATTATGCCGGATTGAGGGTATAATAATATGCGCACATTGTGCGATTCAGACCAATGGAAACCCATTGGTCTTATCGGTGCTTATGACGTGTTATAATTTTAGGAGGATAAAATAAATGATATCAACTTTAATCTCGAAAGAGAAAAATCAGGCAAAATTCACATTGGAATTTACTGCAGAAGAATTCGAAAAGGCAGCAACGGAAGCATACCAGGCAACAAAAGGCAAGTATGCCATCGATGGTTTCAGAAAGGGAAAAGCCCCAAGAAAGCTTATCGAAGCACATTACGGAGAAGACGTATTTTTTGAAGATGCGATTAATAATATGTTTTCAAAGGCATACCCGGAAGCGATTGAAACACTTGGATTGGACACCATCGACAAACCTTCTGCGGAATTTGATAAAATTGAAAAAGGAAAAGGCTTCACAGTTACCATTAATGTAGCCGTTATGCCCGAATTTACCGTAAAGGACTATAAGGGAGTAAAGGTTACAAAAGTTGAGCACAATATAACCGATGAAGATATTAACAAGGAATTGGAAGCTCTGCAGCAGAGAAATTCAAGAATGGTACTCGTAGACCGCCCTGCCCAGAACGGCGACACCGTTCTCATTGATTATGCAGGTTTTGTCGGTGATGAGCAGTTTGAAGGCGGCACTGCGGAAAGACAGCCTTTGGCCCTCGGCAGCAATACATTCATCCCGGGATTTGAAGAACAGCTTGTGGGAGCTGCAGTAGGAGAAGAAAGAGACGTGAAGGTTACGTTCCCTGAAGAATATCATTCTGCTGATCTTGCAGGCAAGGAAGCAATCTTCAAGTGCAAGGTGCATGAGATCAAGGAAATGGAAAAGCCGGAGCTGAACGACGAATTTGCAAAAGACGTCAGCGAGTTTGACACGCTGGAAGAGCTGAAGAAGGATTCCAGAGAAAAGCTTGAAAAGACGGCTGCATCAAAGGCAGAATACGAAACAAAGAACGCCGTTCTGGAAAAGATTTATGAGACAAATGAGATCGACATTCCGGAAGTAATGGTGGAAGATCAGATCGATGAAATGATGCAGGAATTTGACCAGCAGCTGAAATATCAGGGAATGGATCTTCAGAAGTACTTTGAGTATCTGCAGAAGGAACCGAAGGAATTCAGAGAAGAACTTCGTGCAGACGCGTACAAAAAGGTAAAAACCAGATTGATCGTAGAAGCAGTTGCCAATGCGGAAAAGATGGAAGCAACCGATGAAGACGTGGAAGCAGAACTGAAAGCTATGGCGGAACAGTACAAGATGGAAGTTGAAAAACTGAAGGAAGTTATGAAAGCAGACAATTACACATATGTTGCAAAGGATATAAAAATGCGAAAAGCAGTTGATTTTATGTTTGAAAATGCGATAGTTGAGTAATATATAAAGTATAGAACCTGAAGGAGGGTGCTCAGCTCGCATAATGAATTTGAACGAGCGCCGAAGGGAACCATGGGTTCCATAGCGGAGCGGCGTAAGCCGCACAAGGGGGTAAACTTAGATGGCACTAATTCCAATGGTGGTTGAACAGACAAGCAGAGGCGAAAGATCCTATGATATCTATTCAAGGCTGTTAAAGGACAGAATCATATTTTTAGGAGAACAAGTAGATGAGCATACCGCAAGCTTGATTGTTGCACAGCTGTTATTTTTGGAATCAGAGGATTCTGAGAAAGATATCCAGCTTTACATCAATAGCCCGGGTGGCTCCGTGACAGCAGGTATGGCAATTTATGACACCATGCAATATATCAAGCCTGATGTCACAACCATTTGTATCGGTATGGCGGCAAGCATGGGAGCGTTTCTTCTTTCCTCCGGCGCGAAGGGAAAAAGATATGCTCTTCCAAATGCTGAAATCATGATCCACCAGCCTTTGGGCGGTATACAGGGTCAGGCCGAGGACATTCGAATCCATGCCGAATGGATCATAAAAACAAGAGAAAAGTTAAATAGAATCCTAAGTGAAAATACTGGTCAGGACCTCGATCGAATTTCTAAAGATACAGACCGGGATAATTTTATGAGCGCCCAGGAAGCAGTAGAATACGGGATTATTGATAAGGTAATGAAATCCAGAGAGTAAGGGGGATTGGCTTATGAGTAAATATGATGCGACAAAACAACTGAAATGCTCCTTTTGCGGAAAACCGCAGGACCAGGTAAGGAGACTTGTAGCAGGACCAAATGTATATATTTGTGACGAATGCATTGAGCTTTGTCAAGATATCATTAAAGAAGAGTTCTCCAATTCAATCGACGATGTCGATCGTAAATCGGAGAAGTTTGATCTGCCGAAGCCAAAAGAGATTGCGAACATCCTTTCCGAGTATGTGATCGATCAGGATGATGCAAAGAAATCATTGGCTGTTGCGGTATATAATCATTATAAAAGAGTTAACAGCTTGGGCAAGCTGGAGAACGACGGAATCGAGATCCAGAAGAGCAATATCATCATGATCGGACCGACCGGTTCCGGGAAAACGCTTCTGGCGCAGACCCTGGCGAAGATCCTTGATGTTCCTTTCGCCATTGCTGATGCAACCGCTTTGACGGAGGCCGGCTATGTGGGAGAGGATGTTGAAAATATTCTTCTGAAACTGATCCAGGCTGCGGACTATGATGTAGAAAAGGCGCAAAAAGGAATCATCTACGTGGATGAAATCGATAAGATCGCCAGAAAGTCAGAAAACGTATCTATCACAAGAGATGTCAGCGGCGAAGGAGTTCAGCAGGCTCTGCTGAAGATCCTGGAAGGAACCGTTGCCAGCGTACCGCCGCAGGGCGGCAGAAAGCATCCGCATCAGGACTTCATCCAGTTTGATACAACAAACGTATTATTCATCTGCGGAGGTGCATTTGACGGACTGGATAAGATCATTCAAAGAAGAATCGGAGAAAAGACCATCGGCTTCAATTCGGACATTAAGTTCACCAAGGTGGAGGCTTCTGAAATCTTAAAGAAAGTTCAGCCGGAAGACCTGCTGAAATATGGATTGATTCCGGAATTCATCGGCAGACTGCCTGTTATGGTAACTCTGGATGAATTGAGTAAGGAAGCGCTGGTCCGAATCATCAAGGAACCAAAGAATGCCATTTTGAAGCAGTACAAAAAACTGTTCCTGATGGACGGCGTGGAGCTTGAGATCGAAGAGGACGCCATCAACAGGGTGGCTGAAAAAGCAATTGAAAGAAAAACCGGTGCAAGAGGACTGAGAAGTATATTGGAGCACGTTATGACAGATATTATGTATGAGATCCCATCCAGGGAGGACATTACAAAATGCATCATAACAAAGGGAACGATTGATTATAACACAGGGCCGGCTTTAGTGCTTGTGGAGTCGAAACGAAACAAGAAGAGCGAGGAATCTGCATCGTAAAGACAGGCGGCGATAAGCCGCCTGATTTTTTACCAAAAGGGATTATTAAGGGAATTAAAGATACAGGAGGGTAATATGACTGAGGAAAAAGTGAAAAAAACTGGAAAGAAAACAAATAAAGAGCTTGAAAGCTCCAAGCAGGACGAAAAAGAATTAAAAAAAGAATCAGAAAAAGAAAAGGATGAATTGACGGCTGAGATCGAAGAAGCCATGGCAGAGGATATCAATCTCGCGGTCAGGTCGATGCCGATGATTCCGCTCAGAGGTCTTTCGATTTTTCCTTATATGGTGCTTCATTTTGACATAGGCAGAGAGAAATCCATCAGTGCTCTGGAAAAGGCTATGATGATGAATCAACTGGTATTCCTTTCTGCGCAGAAGGATGCGGAAACCGATCTTCCTACCCATGAGGATTTTTATAAAATCGGAACCATTGCCAAGATCAAGCAGATGCTGAAGCTGCCGGGCGATGCGATCAGAGTATTGGTGGAAGGCGTCAGCAGGGGAGAAATTCAGGAAGTCATGTTTGAAGTTCCATATTTCAAATGTTCTGTTAAGAAAATCGAAGAGCGGGAATTTGACGAGCTGCCTTCCAGGATGGTCGCTTTAATGCGTTCTACGCTGGGTAATTTTGAGAATTATCTTGACTTGAATCCAAAGGTTTCCCAGGATATTTTCCCGTCGGTTGCTTCCGTGGATCAGCCGGGCAGACTGGCGGATGTGATCACTTCCCATCTTGATATCAAGACAGAAGAAAAGCAGAGAATCCTTGAAGCCTTCGATCCAGAGGACAGACTGGAGATCCTCAATGAAATATTAAATAGAGAAATCGAGATCCTGACCATAGAGCAGGATATCAATATAAAGGTCAGAAGCCAGATCAACAAGGTGCAGCGTGAGTATTATCTGAAGGAACAGATGCGCGCCATCCAGGAGGAACTGGGACAGGATGAAGCCATCGAGGATGAGATCGAAAACTGGCTGAATCAGCTGAAGAAGCTCAAGCTGACTCCGAGAGTCAATGAAAAAGTTGAAAAGGAAATCAAGCGACTATCCAAGATACAACCGTCCTCAGCAGAAGGCGGCGTAATCAGAACCTATATCGAATGGATCCTTGCTTTGCCATGGAACAAAGCCTCCAAGGGAACCATCGACATCAAGAATGCCGAAAAGATCCTGAACGAGGACCATTACGGCTTGGAAAAGGTCAAGGACAGAATTTTGGAATATCTGGCGGTCATGAAGCTTTCTAAGAGCATGAAAGGACCGATCCTTTGTCTGGTAGGGCCTCCGGGAGTCGGAAAAACCTCCGTGGCCAAATCCATTGCAAGAGCCGTAAATCGTGATTTTGTCAGGATGTCCCTGGGCGGCGTGAGAGACGAAGCCGAGATCAGAGGCCACAGAAGGACCTATATCGGGGCGATTCCCGGCAGAATTATGTCTGCCATCAAGGAAGCGGGGACCAATAACCCAGTCTTCCTGTTCGACGAGGTTGATAAGATTGGCACTGATTTCAGAGGAGATCCGGCATCCGCACTGCTTGAAGTCCTGGACCCGGAACAGAACAAGGAATTCACGGATCACTATCTGGAAATCCCGTTCGATCTGTCCAAGGTCATGTTTATTACGACGGCAAATAATACGGACACCATACCAAGACCGCTTCTGGATAGAATGGAATTAATCTATGTTCCGGGCTACACGGAAGAAGAGAAGGTTAAGATTGCCGAAAAATATCTGGTGCCTAAGAAAATTAAAGAGCACGGCTTGAAAGATGAAAATATTACGATATCCGAAAGCACGATCCGTAGTATCATCAATTATTATACAAGGGAATCCGGCGTCAGAAATCTGGAACGGGAAATTGCAAATCTTTGCAGAAAAGTGGCCAGAAAAATTGTGGAAGAGGATGCGACCAGATTCCGTGTTACGGCGGGAAATATTGAATCATATCTTGGCAAAAAGCGTTACCGATATGATATTATAGAGGGTGAAAACGAGATAGGCGTTACCACAGGGCTTGCATGGACCGTGGTGGGCGGCGATACCCTGTTTATTGAAACGACACTGATCCCAGGTACCGGCAAACTGGTACTAACAGGGCAGCTCGGTGAGGTCATGCAGGAATCGGCAAAAGCCGGCGTAAGCTATATCCGTTCCATCAGCAAGGAACTGGGGATCAAGGAGGATTTCTATAAAGAGAATGACCTCCATATTCATATCCCTGAGGGAGCAACACCAAAGGATGGTCCGTCGGCCGGCGTTACCATGTGTACCGCCATCATATCGACCCTGACCAACACGCCGGTACGGAAGGATGTAGCTATGACAGGGGAAATAACCTTAAGAGGTAAAGTTCTTCCGGTGGGAGGCATCAGGGAAAAAGTCCTTGCAGCCCACAGAGCGGGAATCAAGAAGGTACTGCTTCCGGCGGATAATGAAAAGGATATCGAGGAAATTCCGGCAAACGTAAGAAAGAAATTGGAATTTGTATTGATTCATAGTGTGAAGGAAGCTTTGGAGCACGCTTTGGTAAAAACGGAGTCAGAAGCCTCGGTCGCAACGGAAGCATAACCTTTCGGGAAAGAAATAAAATGATAATAAAAAAAGCAGATTTGGTTGCAGTAGCAGTGAAAAAAAGTCAATATCCGGAAGATAATAAAAAGGAGATCGCATTTGCCGGCCGTTCCAATGTAGGCAAATCCTCCTTATTAAACCTGCTGGTGAACCGGAAAAATCTGGCCAGAGTCAGCGGCAGCCCTGGAAAAACCAGAACGATAAATTTTTATGAGATCAATGATGAATTTCGTATCGTCGATCTGCCCGGCTACGGATATGCCAAGGTTTCCAAATCCGTAACCGAAGGCTGGGGCGATATGATAGAAGCATATCTGGCAGGCAGGCAGAAACTTCTAAAGGTGGTCCAGCTTGTTGATATCAGACATACCCCGTCCGCACAGGATGTTCAAATGTATGAATGGCTGAAGCATTATGGATTTGACGGTATCGTGGTTGCAACCAAGTCAGACAAAATTTCCAGAAATGAAATGGCAAAAAGTATCAGTGACATAAGAAAAACGCTGGGGCTGTCTCCGGAAGATAAGGTCATACCGGTATCTACACTGAAGAGAACGGGTTACGATAAGCTAATGGAAGAGTTGGATCGTCTTTTGGAGGAGGTTTAATCAATGCAGTTTATTTTCTTTCAGGTCTTATTGAAGAGGATAAAAGCAATCCGGTATTTTATGAAGGATAAGGGAGTGCCCTTACGCAAGAAGCTCATCATCGTGTTAGGCTCTCTTTATCTGTTAATGCCCATCGATTTAATCCCGGAACCGATTCTTATCTTCGGAGTCGTGGATGATATCGTGCTTTGGACCTTTATCATCTGGTATCTCAAGAATGAGCTGGATCATTACTGGATTGAGACCGATCAGGTAAAGCCAGCGGAAAAATTTCGTGGTAAAAATATAATTGATGATGTAAACTTTGAAGTGGAAAAGGAAGTTGTCAAAGAAGAGGAGCAAAAGTAGAATGGAAAACAACGGTACGTTAGGACAGGTTATGATCACCGAGGAGCAGCTCGCGCAGCGAATCAAAGAATTGGGGAAACAGATTTCAGAGGATTATAAAGGGGAAGAAATATTAGTTGTCGGGATATTGAAGGGCGCGGTGTTATTCTTAAGCGATTTGATCAGAGAGATCACCGTGGACACGAAGATCGATTTTATGGCCGTAACAAGCTATGGGGCCTCAACGAAGAGCTCGGGTGTTGTCAGAATTCTTAAGGATCTGGATACCGGTATTGAGGATGAGAACGTGATCATCGTGGAAGATATCATCGACTCAGGGATCACACTTCATTATCTGAGAGACTACCTGCAGGGAAGATTGCCGAAAACTCTTAAAATTTGCACATTGCTGGACAAGCCGGAACGAAGGGAAGCCGATATCAAGGCGGACTACACCGGTTTCGAAATTGAAAATAAATTTATCGTCGGATATGGATTGGACTTTGATCAGAAATATAGAAATCTTCCATACATAACCTGTCTGGATGAGTAGGTATAGTTCATAAAAGAATTTTTATCATAAAAGGAGATAAGAAAATGGGTTACAAAGCAGAAGTAGGGTTATCAAACAAGCATCTTCATTTGAAAAATGAAGATATTGAGACATTATTCGGAAAGGGGCATACTTTAACTCCTACCAAGGCACTCAAACAGCCGGGACAGTTTGCAAGCGAGGAAAAGGTTGACATCGTTGGACCAAAGGGAGCATTAAAGGGTGTAAGAGTATTGGGACCTGCCCGTCCTGAAACACAAGTGGAGCTATCTTTGACTGATGCCAGAACCATCGGGCTTTCCGCACCGGTCAGAGAATCCGGAAAACTTGACGGAACACCGGGAGTAAAACTGGTAGGCCCGGCCGGAGAAGTCACAATTGATCACGGAACCATTATCGCACTCCGACATATTCATCTTTCCCCTGCACAAGCAGAGGAAGCCGGAGTAAAGGACAAGGATATTATTAAGATCAAATTTGAAGGAGAAAGAGGGGTTATCTTTGATAACGTTCTTGTTCGTTCCGGAGAAGGCCATGACAGTGAAATCCATCTTGATACAGACGAGGGTAATGCTGCCGGACTGAACAATGGCACATTAGGAGAGATAATCAAATAGGTGATGAAATGAAAAACTTAAACCAATATTTCGATCATACCGTCTTGAAGCCGGAAGCGACGGAGGCCGACGTGATCAAGCTGTGCAATGAAGCTAGGGAATACAGCTTCTATGCAGTTTGCGTCAATTCGTGCTATGTTCCTCTTGCAAGCGAGTTGCTGGAAGGTACGAATGTCAAGATCGCATCCGTCATCGGATTCCCGCTCGGAGCCTGCAGCATGGATGTAAAAGCATTCGAAACGGAGTGGGCCTGCAGCGAAGGTGCGGATGAGATCGATATGGTCATCCATGTGGGCGCTTTGAAAGAAAAGCGGTACGATTATGTGAGGCAAGATATTGCAACGGTGGTGGCGGTCGCCTTAGAGCATGGCGCCATCGTCAAGGTTATTCTGGAGACCTGCCTGCTGAACGACGAAGAAGTAGTGAAGGCCTGCGAACTTTCTATGGAAGCAGGAGCTGCTTTCGTAAAGACTTCAACAGGATTCTCTAAAGAAGGAGCAACCGCCCATCACGTGGCATTAATGAAGAAGACCGTGGGCAAAGACCTTCAGGTGAAGGCCTCCGGAGGAATCCGGGATCTGCCTAAGACTTTGGAGATGATCGAAGCGGGAGCCGACCGAATCGGAGCCAGCGCTTCCGTGGAAATTTTCAAGGCAAGCATGAAATAATAATAGTAAATTTAAGAGCCTGCCAGGGGTATTCTCTTGGAAACCGGTCGCTTCCAGTTTAACTGAAGCTCCGACGGTTTCCCGTGAGAACACCCACGGCGCGGCTCTTTTCAATTTAACCAATATTTATTTCATGCACCTTTTAATAACTCTTATATTCGCCGTTCTCTCTTTTCTTTGTGGAGGTTTTGCTTATATAGGTCCCGTCCACAATATTATGATAGCCCTTCTTTTCAATCAGTGCCTTTATGTAATCCGTGTGCGGACATCGATCGTGATGGTAATTATCTGTAACCATACATGAGGACAGGTGAACCGTAACTTCATCTTTTTTTACATCCGTCTTTTTTGCCAGTTTGTTTGAGAAATGTTCCAGCTTAGAAGCTAAGCTGGCGCCACAGCACCCCCCGCAGGTTAAAGAGATATATCGTACGTCTTCGGCGTAATCCTTAAAGGAATCATCTTTATTATAGAATGCGTTTGTACATGCGAATCCACTGCACCTTTGCCTGGATATATCACATTGAATAATAACTGCGTATTTCGTTTTCATTCGCTTCCTCCCATACAGTAAGCATTACAAAATATTTATAAACTCATTATACAGGGTAACAGTTTTTTTTCACAGATATAATTTATGAAATATTCTTATCTTTCTTCCTGATTTGTATTTTTTGACTCACAGAGTTCCATCTGAGCTGAAATATAACCCAAGGAATCACCGATAATCGTGATGAAGCCCCCAAGTGCGGCAATTTGATTTGAATTTAAACCATCAGCCAGTATATCGGCAATCGCCGCCGCCAATATTGCACCGCCTTTCGGCGGAAGACAGTCGAGAAACATACTGTTGTTCTTTTGTCCGCAGTCGCTTTGAATCACATTAATCACCTCGAACTTATAATATGACGGTATATTTCATTGAATGAATAAAATAGGAACTTAATTTGCACCGTGTTATAATAGGGTATGAAATCTTTGATGGAGGAAGCGTCATGAAAGAGTATAAAAGGGAATACCCGTTATTCTCATTGTGCGGACTGAATTGCGGACTTTGCCCGCGTTATCAGACGGAAGGGAAATCCAAATGCCCGGGCTGCGGAGGAGAAAACTTTCATTTACAGCATCCGACCTGCGCTGTAATCACGTGTAATAAAAAACACGATGATGTTGAATTCTGTTTTCAATGCTCATCATATCCATGCGAAAAATACAGTCGGCCAAGCGACGTTGACTCTTTTATTACTTACCGCAACGTGATCGCCGATTTGAAAAAGGTTCAGAAGAATGGTATTGAAGGCTATGCCGCCATGCTGGAAGAGAAAATCGAGATCCTTGGATTCCTGATTGAAAACTATAACGAAGGCAGAAGCAAAAACTTCTATTGTATTGCAGTGAATCTTTTCGGGCTGGATAAATTGAGGGAAATAGTAAAAAAGATTACCGAGGAAATAAGCGAAATGGATATTCCGCTGAACGGAAAAATCGAGCAAATCAAGACGCTGCTTGAGTTTGAGGCGGCAGAGGCGGGGTTTGAATTGAAATTAAGAAAGTAAAGGTTGCATGTTGCCATCTCAATCGTAATTTAATATAATGATTGAGTTATGAAAAATTTTAAAAAGATTTTTGCTAACCAATTTTATGAATTTGGAGATGAAACATGGATCAAAGACGAGGAATACTTTCAAATTATTTTGATTTTACCGGAAACAAAACTAATTTAAAGACCGAGATCATTGCCGGTCTGACCACTTTTGTCACAATGGCATACATCATCATCGTAAATCCACTGGTGCTTGCCGGCCCTGAAACAGGTACAGGCCTGGATTATGGCGCAGTCTTGACTGCAACTTGCCTTGCCGCCGGAGCTGCGACTTTATTGATGGGTCTATTTGCAAATTATCCTTTTGCTCTTGCTCCGGGCATGGGCTTAAATGCCTTCTTTACCTATACTCTTTGCGGTGCAATGGGTTTGACCTGGCAGACTGCATTGGGTGTGGTATTCATTTCCGGATGCCTTGCACTGATCGTTACCCTGACCAAAATAAAGGGAATCATTATTCGGGCGATCCCGTCTTCTCTGAAGGTCGCCGTGACCGCCGGAGTAGGGATCTTCATTACCTTTATCGGCCTTACCAATGGCGGAATCGTCGCTGCAAATCCGTCGACCATTCTGGGACTCGGTAACCTCGGCGATCCGAAGGTCATGCTGGTTATCGCCGGTTTGGTGATCTCTGCTGTTCTGGTCATTCGTAAGGTTCCGGGCAGTCTGTTGATTGGTATTATTGCAACGACGCTGATTGGATTAATCATTACCGACCCTGCAACAGGGAATCCAATCACAGGATTTCATCCGGGAGCTTATGGAATTTTCGATAAAATGCCGTCACTGACCCCTGTGGCTTTTCAGCTGGACCTGGCAGGAGCCTTGAAGCTTTCCCTGATCGTTCCGATTTTCTCATTATTCTTTGTCGACTTCTTTGACACGATCGGCGGCTTTGTCGGCATCGCATCCAAGGCAGGCATGATCGATGAGCGGGGAGATTTAAAAAATGGAAGCCGCGCGCTGGTAGCCGATTCCTGCGGAACTATTATCGGTGCCCTGCTGGGAACCTCCAATACCACGACTTATGCTGAGAGCGCTGCCGGTGTCAATGCCGGAGGCAGAACGGGTATGACAGCCCTCGTGGTGGCAATATGCTTTTTTGCAGCGCCGTTTCTTTCGCCATTATTTTTAAGCGTTCCATCTGCAGCAACTGCGCCTGCATTAATTATCGTCGGCATTCTAATGTGTTCCTCACTGAACGATATCGATTGGACCGATGCTTCCAAAGCAATTCCCTGCATACTTACGATCATTATGATGCCTTTGACCTTTTCCATCGCTTCCGGTTTGGCCTTCGGCTTTATCAGTTATGTTCTAATCGCCGCCCTCACCGGGAAATATAAGGAAGTTCATTGGTTTATGTACATATTGACGGTCCTGTTTGTCGTTTATTTCATCATTTCATAATCAGCTTTTATTCGTACCGAAGTGCGTCGATCGGATCCAGCTTTGCAGCCTTCCTTGCAGGATACAGTCCGAAGAACATACCTACGATTGCAGAAAATGCCACCGCGAGGATGATCACTTTCGGATCGATGACAACCGCAATTTTCGCGAAGCTCATTCCCACTGCCGCAATGACGATTCCAAGGATCGTTCCAATAACACCTCCGATGGCGGAGATGATCATGGATTCGATCAAAAATTGCATTAGAATGTCCGTTGTTCTTGCTCCCAGGGATTTCCGGATACCGATTTCTCTGGTACGTTCCGTTACCGATACCAGCATGATATTCATGATGCCGATGCCGCCAACCACGAGGGAAATGGCGGCAATCGCTCCAATGGCGATTGACAGAGTGCCGAGGATCTTATTGATGCTTGTCATCTGGGATTCCGCTGATGAAAACAAATAAAAATTCGGATCCTTATCCTTGATGCGGGTCAGGTACTTGGTAAATTCTTTTCCCAATGCATCCTGATCTTTGTTCTTGTCGGTATAAAGATCAATCGCGAAGCTTGACTTATCGCCTGTCTGAAGGATCGGGAATGGGACAAAAGTAGTGTAAGAATCGTCCATGGACATCCCTTCAAATATACTGGCCGGAAACTCATAAACACCAACAACTGTCAAATCCTTCATCTCGTTGTTGATTGCGACGCTTAATATCTCACCCACCGCATCTTCCTTATTGAATAAATTGAGAGCCGCCTTCTTTTCAATAATGATGCGGTCTTTGCTCCCTTTTACGTCACTCTTGTTGAACATGCGGCCATGGATGATCGTCATATTTCTGAATTTATTATAGTCGGCGCCGATTCCGTACATGTTCAATTTTCCTTCTAAGCGTCCGACTTTTGTATCGCTTTGGGCTTCAACATTGGGGACCAGATATTGGATACTTTCCGGAAATCTCGCTTTTAATGCCTCAATATCCTCCATTGCAAATAAATCCGACCCTTCGATCCCATCCTGAGTCAACTCCCAATTGATATAAATATACATATTGTTTGTTCCGTAATCTTCAAACTCTTTTCCCACCACACTTTTCGCGCTTTCACCGATGGAGGTGATTGCAATCACGGAGCTGATTCCAATGATGATGCCAAGCATGGTCAGGATAGAGCGCATTTTATTGCTCTTGATGGCAGAAAGCGCCAACTTAATATTTTCGAAAACCAGCAAGACTCCACCCCCTAATGGAAACCCTCAGTTTATTCGTACCGAAGTGCATCGATCGGATCCAGCTTTGCAGCTTTCCTGGCAGGGTACAGTCCGAAGAACATACCTACGATGGCAGAAAACGCTACCGCAAGGATGATAACTTTCGGGTCAATCACGATGTCGATTTTAGCAAAGCTCATACCGACTGCCGCGATGACGATTCCCAAAGCCGTTCCGATGACACCTCCGATAGCGGAGATGATGATTGACTCAATCAGAAACTGCATGAGAATGTCTTTGGTTCTTGCTCCCAGGGATTTTCGGATGCCGATTTCTCTGGTACGTTCCGTTACCGATACGAGCATGATATTCATAATGCCGATACCGCCAACCACGAGGGAGATGGCAGCGATGGCTCCGATAGCAATGGATAGGGTGCCTAATATTTTATTGATCTGTCCCAATTGCGATTCCGCCGATTCAAACAGATAGAAATTGGGATCTTTGTCCTTGATGCGGGACAGGTACTTTGTTAATTGACTTCCCAGTTCATCCTGATTCTTATTCTCATCGGTGTATAATTCTATGGCCCATGTTGACTTGTCCCCGTCCTGCAGGATCGGATAGGGGACGTAGGTGGAGTAAGAACTGCTCATCATCATTCCCTCAAAGATACTAGCCGGGACCTCGTAGACACCCACAACGGTCAAATCCTTCATCTCTTGGTTGATTACGACGCTTAGGGTTTCGCCCACCGCATTTTCCTTGTTGAATAAATTCAGGGCGGCCTTTTTTTCAATGACGATTCTGTCTTTATTTCCGTCCACATCGCTCTTGTTGATCATTCTGCCGTGTAGGATCGTCATATTTTTCTTAAATATATTATAGTCTGCACCAACACCGTACATATCCACTTTGCCTTCCACGCGCCCGACCTTTGTATCGCTTGTAACGTTTGTATTTGGGACGGCATATTTGATTTCCTCCGGAAATCTGGCCATTAAAGCGTCAATATCCTCAGGCATGATCAAATCAGATTCATCTACGCCGTCTTGGGTCAGTTCCCAATTAAGGTAGATGTACATATTGTTCATCCCGTAGGCTTCAAATTCTTTTCCCACTGCACCTTTCGCACTGGCGCCGATGGATGTTATGGCGATTACGGAACTGATCCCTATGATGATTCCCAGCATGGTCAGAAAGGAACGCATTTTATTGCTTTTGATCGCAGTCAGCGCTAAAACGATATTTTCAAATACTAACATCGGCCCACCTCCCTGGTCACTTCATCCTTGATGATGTGACCGTCTTTGAAGGTGATGATACGGTTGGTAAACTCAGCGATATCCCGTTCATGGGTTACGATGATCACTGTGTTGCCTTCCCGGTTCAGTTTGCAAAAGATCTCCATGATTTCAACGGAGGATTGGGAATCGAGATTACCTGTCGGTTCGTCAGCCAGAATGATCCCGGGCTTGTTCGCCAAGGCTCTTGCGATGGCAACCCTCTGTTTCTGTCCGCCGGAAAGCTCATTTGGCATATGGTGGGAGCGATCTTCCAAGCCGACATTTTTTAATAGCTCCATGGCTCTTGCTTTTCTTTCCTCCACGCCGATTCTCCCGTAAACCATGGGTAATTCCACGTTTTTCAATGCACTGGTACGGGATATAAGATTAAATGACTGGAAGATAAATCCGATTTGCTTATTGCGGACAGCGGACAGTTCATTGTCACTCTTTTCCGCAACATCGACTCCCTCCAGATAATAACGACCGACCGTGGGCCGGTCTAAGCAGCCGATAATGTTCATCAAGGTCGACTTTCCCGAGCCCGAAGCACCCATAATTGCGATGAATTCGCCTTTATGTATGGTCAAATCAATTGCTTTCAGAGCCGCGACCTGGATTTCTCCGGCATCGTAAACCTTGGAAAGCTCTTCCATTCTAATAATTTCATCCGTCATAGCTGCCTCCCTTACATTTCAGGTGCAGGAGCAACTTGCATACCGTCAGTCATATCAAATGTAGGATTCAGGACAACCGTATCGCTTGCTTTTAGCTTGCCGGAAAGAATCTCCACATTGAAATCTCCTTCCAAACCCAGTTCAACAGGAACTTTCTTGAGAGTAGTGCCGTTCAGAACCATTACATAGCTGTCACCGGTAGTTGGATCTTCCAGGACAGAATCGATGGGGGCAGACAAAACATCCGCTTTCTTTTCAATCTCAATTTTCGCCTTTGCGGTAACTCCGGCAATCAGTTTGGAATTTTCTTTTTTTACATCGATTTGCACAGGAATGACCATTTCCTTTGAAGTGGCATCCTTAAGCTCGCCCGTCGGGGAGATTCTGGATACGGTTCCTTCCACACTGTCATCGCCAAGCACCTCCGCTGTGATGGTAACCTTTTGACCGACCTGAATCTTGCTGATATCGTATTCGCTGATTCGAACGTCCATTTTCAGATTCTGCAAGTCCTCTACCACGAACATAGGCTCGGCGTTTTCCGTATCATTGGCATAGCGTCCGATGTTTACATTGACTCTTGTAACCGTGCCGGCGATAGGGCTCTTGATATTTACCTTGTCTGCAATATTGAATGAGTCCAATGTAATCTTATCATTTTCGTATTGACTCTGAGTCCGAAGATACGCTTCTTTCGAAATAGCTCCTTGCTCATAAAGATTCTTAGAGGCCTCATAGTTGAATTTCGACTCCTTCAATGCAGTTGAAGCCTTCTGGTAGTCATCCTGTAAATCCTCCGAGTCCAGAACGGCAAGGATCTGATCCTTCTGAACGATATCGCCCTCCTCAACCATGATGGAGAGGATCTCGTAATTCAGTGACGTCGCAACATCTGCTTTCTGGGAGCCCTGGATGGTTCCCTTTATGGTTACTGCCTGTTCGATGTCCATTTTTTCAATCGTACCCGTTGTGACGGTAAGGGCAGGTTCGCCGCCCGACAATAATCTAGGGACAACTAGAATTAAAACAATTGCAAGCACGATGGCTGCTGCAATGATGATCCTCTTCTTTTTCTTGGACATCGGCTTTCGCGTCTTCTTAACCTTAACTGTGTTCCCCCCAACATTTTCCGTCTCATTAACTCTTTTCCGAAACATAAATACCTCCTATGAATTGACTTCTTCGTAACAACCGAGACCTCACGGCATTCGGCTCAATATACTATAACGAATTATACCATAAATTGTCTTCATAAATTTTTAAGATTTTATTAAAAATGTCAATTTTATCACTTATTACGGGGAAAAATAGAAGATATGTTGTGCACCTGATCATTTTTAGTGTATAATATTAAGAATTGATATGCAATAAATGCGCATATATTGACTATGTTCTGATTCAGGATAAGGAGGGAATAATAATGCCGACACCAAATCCAGTTGCATTTGCAGTATTCGGGATCGAAATCATGTGGTATGGAATCATTATCGCAGCAGCTATGGTACTGGCTGTAATTATCATATATAGGAGAGCGCCGATTCACGGTATCTCTTCGGAAAAGACCCTGGACTTTGTTTTGATAACCGTTCCCATGGGCGTTATTGGGGCAAGGCTCTATTATGTTTTATTTAATTGGGACTACTATGCAGGTGATTTTTATAAGATGATCAATATCAGGAATGGCGGACTGGCGATTCACGGCGGCTTGATTTTAGGATTTCTGGCCGCGATATTGCTGTGCAAGCTTTGGGATATCAGGCCGCTAAACCTATTGGATTTGACGGTACCGGCCATTGCCATTGCCCAATCCATCGGGCGTTGGGGAAATTACTTCAACCAGGAGGCCCACGGCGGCCCAACCGATCTCCCATGGGCAATTTCAGTCAATGGGCAGATGGTGCACCCGACGTTTTTATATGAGTCCATTTGGTGTTTTCTGCTGTTTTTCCTACTCGTTTTTATTGACGGCAACCGTAAATTCGAAGGCCAGATCTTCCTGTTGTATGGAATTCTGTATTCCTTTGAGCGTTTCTTAGTGGAAGGGCTCCGTACGGACAGTTTGATGATCGGACCTTTTAGACAGGCACAGATATTTAGTGCGGCCGTATTTGTTATCTTTATCGTCGCATATTTCATTTTAAGAAGAAAAAGCAAATATAGAAATAGAATATTTTATTAAATACGAACGATAGACACTTTTTTACTAGAGGAGAATTTTATGAAATTAGGTATTGTTGGCCTTCCCAATGTAGGGAAGAGCACATTATTCAATGCGATAACAAAGGCCGGTGCGGAGGCTGCAAACTATCCGTTCTGTACCATCGAACCCAACGTCGGAGTCGTAACCGTTCCAGACGAAAGGCTCAAGGTTCTTCATGAGATGTATGATTCCAAGAAAACCGTCTATACATCCATTGAGTTTTATGATATTGCGGGTTTGGTAAAAGGGGCGTCAAAGGGTGAGGGCCTGGGCAACAAATTTCTGGGACATATCCGGGAAGTGGCCGCCATCGTTCATGTGGTGAGATGCTTTGATGATCCAAATGTCGTCCATGTGGACGGGAGGATCGATCCGCTTTCCGATATCGAAATCATCAATACAGAGCTCATCCTTTCGGATATGGAGGTAATTGATCGAAGACTTCATAAAGCACAGAAAAACCTGAAAGGTGACAAGAGCTTACAGAATGAAATCGACGTATTAACGATGATAAAGGATACGGTGGATAAAGGATTATCGGCCAGAACCCTTGATTTTAATGAGGAAGAATATGAATTTGTAAAATCATTGGATTTGCTTTCCTTTAAGCCTATTATATATGCGGCAAATGTTTCTGAAGAAGAGGCAGCTGCCGGTGAAGATAATGATTATGTAAAGACTGTACGCGAATTTGCAGCCACTGAGGGCTCCGATGTCGTTGTGATCAGCGCGAAGCTGGAATCAGAAATAGCAGAGCTGGAGGATGACGAGAAATCAGCCTTCCTTGAGGAAATGGGAATCACCGAATCCGGACTAGACAAGCTCATCAGGGCTTCCTATCATCTGCTTGATTTGATTTCCTTCCTGACCGCAGGTCCCCAGGAGGTTCGTGCTTGGACCATTCGAAGAGGAGCTAAGGCTCCGCAGGCCGCCGGAAGGATACATACGGACTTTGAACGCGGCTTCATCCGAGCGGAGACCATTGCATATAACGATCTGATACAGTGTGGAGGAAATCTTGTAACGGCCAAGGAAAAAGGACTGGTCCGTTCGGAAGGCAAGGAATATGTGGTCAAGGACGGTGACGTGATCCTGTTCCGATTTAATGTATAAATTATAAAATCTTGTATTGACAGCAGAACGGCATTTTGTTATTATGTAAGAAGTTAGTTATGGCTAACTGCGTACATAACGGCAGGATGCCTTTTTATTTTAATGAGAGGTTAGATAAAACTAACCGGATAATTCGAGGTGAACTTATGAGTGTAGTTATCATTGGCGGGAATGAATGTATGGAGTGCCATTATAAAGAAATATGCAAAAAATACGGATGTGAGGCGAAGGTTTTCACTAAGGAAAGCGGTTCTTTAAAAAAGAAAATTGGGACGCCGGATCTGTTAATTCTATTCACAAGCACTGTTTCCCATAAGATGGTGTACGGTGTCGTACAGGATGCGAAACGAAACGGCATTATGGTTGCTCGGAGTCATTCCAGCAGTACGAATGCGTTGAACAGCATCTTAAATCAACTATGTTCCTAAATGAGGGGAGATAAAGATATGCTGGAAAATTTACTTATTGGGCATTGCTCTCCGACTGTTTTCAGATTGCGAGACAAAGTTAAAAGGCAAAACGTTGCAGTTTATTATTTGTTACAATTTATAAGGATATCATAAATTTTCTACATCTTTCAAATGCTTTTTTATGGCATTGAAGCTGTCCGCGCTGATTACATGTTCCATTCGGCAGGCATCCTCAATGGCGATATCTTCCTTCACGCCTAAGTGGATAAGCCAATCAGAGATGATGGTATGCCGCTCGTACATGGTTTCAGCAATTTCTTTTCCTTTTTCGGTTAGTGTAATATATCCATCACTATCCACATTGATAAATTCATTTTCGCGCAGATTCTTCATTGCCACGCTGACGCTCGGCTTTTTATAGTCAAGTTCACACGCAATATCTATGGATCTTACATTATGATTCTTTTGACTTAAAATCAGAATTGTTTCAAGGTACATCTCGGCAGATTCCTGAATTTTCAACTTTATCATCTCCTTAAGTACGGTTATGTGCCACTAACCAGAGAATAACATATTATATGGCAAAAAGCAATTGGGGACAAAATGAAATTAACCGCAACTCAAATACGATATCTGTTAGCCATTTATCGGTTAAGTAGAAACGGCGCCGTTCGATCCTCGGATATTGCTGACTGTCTTGATGTCAGCAGGCCGAGCGCCCATAGGATGGTTGATCAATTGCTGAAAATGGACTTGATTGTAAAAGAGAAGTACTCGCTCATCCGTTTTACGGAAAACAGCCGGGATCTTGCAGAACAGTATTACGATGGCCTATTCCATATCAGCAGATTTTTACTTAAATATTTAGACCTTTCTCCAGGCACAGCGGAAGCTGGTGCGCTGGCGATACTTAGCGGACTTAATCACGCAACGATTAAAGAGCTTTGTATGCAAATCAGCGACAGTTGAAATGAGGATATTGAACATATGCAAAATAATATATTGATTTATCATGATCTGATTGCCGGAATTGTAGAGGCCATGGATGCGCGTGATCCGTATACAGCCACTCACTCCATGCGTGTCAGTGATTTAACGGAGAATATATGCCGCTTTTTAAAGCTTATCAAAGAAGATGCTGAAACGATTCATATAGCTGCGCATGTACATGATATCGGAAAAATCGGCGTTCCGGATTCTATTTTAACCAAGGCTTCTGCTTTAACAGAAGATGAGTGGAAAATTATGAAGAGCCATTCGGAAATTGGCTGCAATATAATAAATAAAATAGCAGGCTTCAGTGAAATTGCCCGAATTGTACGGCACCACCATGAGAAATGGAATGGAAAGGGATACCCTGATGGACTTATCGCGCATCAAATCCCGCTCGGTTCAAGGATCATAACGGTAGCAGATTCCATCGATGCGATGCTGAATGACCGTATCTATCGAAAGGCAATGACATTGGAACAGTGCCGGAACGAGATCGAGCGTAATAGGGGGATTATTTATGATCCTGATATAGCGGGTACCGTACTTCAGAATTGGAGTGCTTTAGTGGTTTGAAAGCCCCTAATTATTGGTATACGGACTCAGCACCGCGTTCTTCCATTATCGTAACGGATTTCGAGTCCAGGGTCAGATAAGTCCATCCATCATCCTCGTAAGAACGCAATATGCCCACGACCTCAATCCAATCATCGTCTTTCGGCATATCCCCATCCCAAGTGAATTCAAACCCGCACATGCTTCCGTCGTTGCCGCAGCAGCGCGGACCGGTACGAAACACATAATAATAAGTCTGCCCATCCGTATCATCCGTATAAGCCTGGATCATTCCTTGAATCCGAATCGTTTCTCCTAAATAATCTTCGGTATTGACATAAATCTCATTAATATAAGTAACATACATTTTTTCTGTGATATCAACATCAATATCTTGCTGATCATCATCGCCTGCGCCGGCTGTAAACGGTGGATCATTTTTACTATCTGCATCCGTAATTATTTCGCTGTCGGCTATATCGGCTTCTTCATTAGGCATTTTTACTGATGATGGGGCATTGCCGCAGCCTGTGAGCAATAACGCAAGGGTTAAAAATATTGATATTATTCTTTTCATCTCGACCACGCCTTTCTCATAGCCAAACCGGCAAGCCAATAGGCTATAAACGCTATAATATTTACAACGACGATGCTTGCGCCGGTGGGTGTTGCAAATACATAGGAAATGACAATGCCGGCAAAGAAGCATACAGCGGAAACGATTGCCGAACTGATTGTCACGGTTTTAAATTTCTTGCATACCCGCATCGAAGTGAGCGCCGGGAAGATAATCAGGCTGGAAATCAGGAGCACTCCCATAATACGCATCCCCAGGACAATGGTGATGGCAGTCAGAAGTGCGATCAGCATGCTGTACAGATTGGTTTTCATGCCGATTGCTTTAGCAAATGTCTCGTCAAAGGTAATTGCAAAAATTTTATTGTAGAATACAACGAACAGTACCAATACGACAGCGGACAGAGCGATGCTTAATTTGACATCGCTTTTACTCATCGCAAGGATGCTGCCGAACATATAGTTGCAAACATCTGTATTCATTCCTGTTGTAAGAGAAATGACAATAACACCGATTGCAAGCGAGCTTGTGGAAATAAGAGCGATAGCAGCATCGCCCTTTATTTTACTATTCTCAGTCAATTTAAGCAGGAGAAAAGCAGCAAGGACAACAACCGGAACAGAAACGGAAAGAGGGGCGACGTTCATCGCAGTAGCAACGGCGAGGGAACCAAAGCCCACATGGGACAATCCGTCTCCGATCATGGAGTAACGCTTTAAAACCAGAGAGACCCCTAACAAGGAAGCGCAGAGTGATACCAGTATGCCGACAATGACAGCTCTGACGATGAAGGGATAGGAGAACAATTCGGCTAGAAGATCAAGCATATTCATTTCCTCCTATAAACTTACTGCCAACTTCACTTTTTAAATAGTCCGCGGTTCTGCCAAAGAATAATGGTTTCTGATTCAGGTGTAAAATCATGGTTGCATGTTCCATCGCACTTCTAATGTCATGGGATACCATAACAACCGTTATTCTCATTTCCTGATTGATTGTTCGGATCAGCTGATATAATTCTCCCGATACGATCGGATCAAGTCCGGCAAAAGGTTCATCAAGGATCAGTAATTTTTTCGTGGCACAAAGGGATCGGGCGAGCAGCACACGTTGCTGCTGCCCGCCGGAAAGCTCTTTGTAACATCGATTTTTTAAATTGGATATACCAAGTCGCTCTATGTTTTCATAAGTTTTTTGCTTGTCTTTACTTGTATAAAAAGGCAACCGGCTTCCACTGCTTAAGCAGCCGGATAAAACTACTTCAAACACACTCGCAGGGAAATCCTTTTGAATATTTGTCTGCTGGGGCAGATAACCGATTTCCGTTTGCTTTAGTCCGTCACCCATGGTGATGCGGCCTGCGGTTGTTTTTTTCAATCCCAGCAAACCTGCGATCAGCGTACTTTTTCCGGAACCGTTTTTCTCAATGATGCAAAGATAATCTTCAGCTTCGACTTCAAATGATAAATCTGAAACAACGGTCTTTCCCTCATATGCAAGGGATACATTTTTACAGGTAAGAAGAGCCATATCAGTTCAGCGCCTCCCATAACGTTTCAACATTTTTCTGCATGAGACTTAAATAAGTGGCGCCATCTTCAAATTCTTTTTTGATAAATTATGACAGGAGTAAAATGTCATCACTTTGGCTCCGGTGGCCTCCGCAATTGACTGGGCAATATTTCCGCTGCTTAATTCGATCTTAAAGACCACAGGTATCCTTTCCGCTTTGACCTTATCCGCCAGAAATGCGACCGTTGCCGCACTTGGCTCCGACTCGGTGGAACAACCAGGGAATGCAGCCCAATAATCAAGTCCATAAGCTTCCGTAAAATATCTTAGAGGGAATCGATCACCAAATACCATCGTTTTATGGCTGGCATTTTCAATCACATTCTTGAAATCGGCATCAAGCTGATTCAACTGCCCGGTATACTTTTCGGCATTTGCCTGATATGTTTCCGTATTGGGACCATCGATGAAGCAGAGAACATCCCGAATGACGTTGGTAATGATGATGGCGTTTTGGGGCGAAGTCCAAACATGTTCGTCGTATTCCACTCCGCCTTCCCTTTCGCCGGGATCTTCAGATTCCGCTTCCATACCTTCTTTTACTTCTTCTCCTAACGCATTAACGCAATCAAGAAGCTTTATGACTTTTATATTGCTTTGATCAATAGAACCCAAAATGCTGGCGACCCATTCGTCGTTTTCTCCTCCGACAATAGATAAATACGTCGCAGTTTTGAATTCTGATGATGTCCTGCGGCGTTGGTTCGAAGGAATGGCTCTCGGCTCCGGGCGGGAGCAGCATTGTTATATCTGCCTTATCTCCTGCTATTTGACGGGTGAAATCATACGGAGGAAAAATCGTTGTCACAACGCTGATTTTCGCACCGCTGTCGGCTTCTTCCCCTGATTTTGCTTTGCTTTTGGATTGGCATCCGGCGAGTGCCGCAAGGACGATAAGAACAATAAAAATAATAGAAATCATACGTTTCATAATTAATAAACCTCCATGTTTTTGAATTAAGGTACAAAAAAACAAGGAATTCATCATAGCACAAAAAAAGCTATAAAATTCCTTTGACGAAGGTTGTTTTAATTATTCATTCTGACGTTTTGCGTTACGGGAGTAGGTAGAACTTTATCTGTAATAAAATAAAACAAAAATAAGCAGAAAATAGCGAACGCGAATCCAAGGTGCAGAGCGATAGCCAAAGTAGTTCCCAATTGGCCGATTGTCTTTTCTGCCATCTGAATGTTAGCGCAAATCGGGCAGTTATCACCAATACAAATATGGTTTGCTTCCTTGGCAATATAGGTCATTGAAAGAAGGATTGAGGCAAGGAGCAATAAGCATATAAAAAATGCGAATTTTCGTTTGCGATTTAAATGCTTATTCATAACGATTTACCCTTCCAAATAGCAACGGCTTCGCCTCCGACTCGCTGCGCTCACTGCTGTCCGTTTTATAGAACCAAGCATCGGACTGCGGCCTCCGACTCACTGCGTTCGCTGCTGTCCGTTTTGCCATTGCGGCTAAAGCCGCAGCAAAAAGGCAAGCTTGGGGCAAAAAGGCAACGCTGGATTAAATGGCTGCATTTATTATAACACAAAGTTTCAAAAAACTCGAAGTGATATTTTATATTGGTTGAATAGTGTGGTATAATATTTCCTGTATTTATATAATATCAAGGAAAAGAAAGGGGAAACGATTTATGCTTAACAAAATGGATACGGTAATTGTATTTAACATGGAGGGAAAAGAACTGTAATTTTTTGTCCCTCCAAATTCGTTAGTAATACAATTAGCGGTAGAAATCTACAAATCGAAGATTTGTGATTTCCTCGCATAAGTTCACCGACAATTTGCATAGCAAATTGGGTGAGCGAGTATGGAGGATAACAATGAAATATAACAATTTAATCAAATATGGACTTACCGACCGGTTTATACAGGAAGCAACGCTTTATGAAGGTCTTTTCCTGGCAAGAGTAACCGAACAGCATCGCGATCTGTATAAGGTAGTCAGTGAAACAGGGGAGCTTCAGGCAGGCGTTTCCGGTAATTTTATTTATCGTGCAAACGATAATTCCGACTTTCCCGCAGTAGGTGACTGGGTGATGATCGACAGAATGGATGACAGCGCAGGGAATGCAGTGATCCACACTATTTTAAGACGCAAAAGCATCTTTGAACGAAAAGCTGCCGGAACGGCAAATAACATACAGATCATTGCTACAAATATTGATACCATCTTCATCTGTATGTCCCTGAATGCCGACTTTAATCTCCGCCGTATTGAGAGATATCTGTCCATCGCGTGGAACAGCATGGCGACACCGGTCATCGTGCTCACCAAGGCCGATTTGTGCGATGATCTTAGTCAACGCTTAGCAGAATTGGGAAAGGTCAGCGTGGGGACCGATGTAGTAGTCTGCTCCAGCATGGAGGGGACAGGGTATGAAGAGATACTTTCCTATATCGAGGAAGGGAAAACCATCGCTTTTATCGGATCCTCCGGCGTCGGCAAATCGACGCTGATCAACCGGCTCATCGGAAGTGAGGTTATGACGACGAAGGAAATCCGTGAGGATGATGCGAAAGGGCGTCATGCCACAACACATCGACAGCTTATCTTACTGCCCAGCGGCGGTATTGTCATTGACACTCCCGGCATGCGTGAGCTGCAGCTTGATTCGGCAAATCTGTCCAGAGCCTTCGAGGATTTGGAGATACTGGCAGAGCAATGCAGATATGGGGACTGCACCCACAACTCGGAACCGGGATGTGCAGTAAGGAAGGCCATAGAAAACGGAGAATTGCCGGAGGAACGTCTGGAAAGCTATAAAAAGCTGCAGAAGGAAATAGGCTATGAAGGGCTCAATTCCCGTCAGCTGGAACAGAAAAAGATAGAGTCCATGTTTGGCAGCAAGGGCGAAATGAAGCAAGCCATGCGCTTTGTAAAGGAAAAGAATAAAAGATAAGAAACAATAAAAAAGTATACCGTTGGTATACTTTTTCTTTGGCTTATCTTTTATAGATTCATTATTAATGTTCATGCTTGTGCTGGTGATGAAGCTCGGGCATATGGGTATGTGTATGCGCCTGTGTTTCGTGGGTGTGCGTGTGACTATGATCTTCTGTGATTTCGCCGTCTCGATGATGATTGTGATGTTCGTCGTCATGACGGTGACGGTGTTCGTGGGTTTCCTCCACGTGGATATGCGGATGCTCATGTTTCTCCGAGATTGCGAAATAAGTTCCGATGAGCATGATTGCCAAAGAGGTGAGGAAGGAACCGGTTATCGTATCCCGAAGCGCGATCCAGGAAATCAAAACACCAATGAACGGCGCAGCTGAGTAATAGATGCTCGTTCTTGCTGCTCCAAGCTCTCTTTGGGCGGCGATATAAAAGAAGATACTGAGACCGTAGGAGACAAAGCCCAAAAGCAGAGCCAGCAATATGTATGGCAGGCTGCCGTAGCACCCATTCACTCCTATGGAGATCAAGAGAGAGCCGGTTCCGGAGCCAAAGCCCTTCAAAATAACAATCTGAAGAGGATCCTTCATCGATAGCATTCTGGTACAGTTGTTTTCAATTCCCCAGCACAGGCAAGCCGCGATCACGAAGATCGATCCGACGGAGAGAGAGAGACTCTTGAGATCTTCCACCGACAGAATAATGCTGGATATTGTTATCAAAAGAATTGCCAGCCACATGCGTTTATCCAGGGGCTCCTTGAAAAATATCATGGCGATGGATGCTGTGGCAACAATTTCAAAATTGTTCAGTAGAGATGCAGTCGAAGCCGTGGTCATGGTCAGTCCAATCATGAGAAAGATCGGTGCAGCAATATCGAGCAGGATCATTGCCACAATGTACGGAAGTTCTTTCTTCGTCATTTTTGCTTCCGCTTGAGATCTCTTGCGAAGGACTCCGGTTATTTGAACAAGGAGCATGCCAAAACCTGCACCGAGATATAAAAGTGCCGCCATAAAGGTTGGAGAAATACCATCGAGCAATAATTTTGAAACAGGAGAGCAAATACCGAATAAAACGGCAGCAAGAATGGCCAGCAGAATAGCTTTTGCAGATCCGTTATTATTGATTCTTTTTATCTTACTGTTCGGTGATTTCATTATATGCCTCCTTCTGCTTACTTATGAAGTTGTAGATTTCGACTGCCATTATATATTATGATATCTGAGGCCCATATTTGTCAATGATATAAGGAAACATACCATATAAGGAAACACACCATTGACGAAAAGGGGTTAAAGTGATAGACTAACATCGACAACTAAATAATCAATAGGTGCCCACTTTTTGCAAGTGGGATAATAGGGAAGCTGGGTGAAAAACCCACGCGGGACCGCCGCTGTAAAAGAAGAGTCGTATCTGAAACACCACTGTGAAAACGGGAAGGTAGATACCGACGATGACGCTTGAGCCAGAAAACCTGCCTAATGATTTACCTTATACCGGACGCTTAATTGAAGCAGTCTGGGCTATTACACAATCCTACGGACGAAGGGAAGGTGTAGTAAATGGAAACGATTTTCGTTTCTTTTATTATGCCTCTTCCGACAAGGGTCGGGAGCAGGCAGTTTTATTTTTTGGAGGTTATGTATGAAAAAAAATAAAAGGATTATTTTTACATTATCGTTAGCGTTTGCCTTGTTTTTCGGTTCTGCTGAAACAGCAAGCGCAATGCATATCATGGAAGGCTTTTTGCCATTGAACTATTGTCTGATTTGGGGCGCGGTTTGTATTCCGTTTCTTATTTTAGGAGTTTCATCCATTCGGAAGATTGTGGAACGAAACCGTAAAACACTGCTGATTCTGGTCATGGTAGGCGCGTACGCATTTGTACTCTCAGCGTTAAAGATCCCATCGGTTACAGGCAGCAGTTCTCATCCAACGGGGACGGGACTTGGAGCGATGTTATTCGGACCGACAGCAATGTGTGTCATTGGGATTATCGTTTTGTTGTTTCAGGCAATTCTCCTTGCCCATGGCGGATTGACCACTTTAGGAGCGAATACCTTTTCCATGGCAATCGCCGGTCCGTTTGTTGCTTATGGAATCTATGTAGTATGCAATAAACTGAATGCTCCCAAAGCGATTACCGTTTTTCTGGCAGCCAGTATCAGTGATCTGTTTACTTATTGCGTGACCGCATTCCAGTTGGCCTTGGCCCACCCCGCAGAGGTAGGGGGCTTCCGGGCATCCTTTGTTGAATTTTTAGGGATCTTTGCAGTAACCCAGATTCCGCTGGCAATTATCGAAGGACTACTGGCGGTGGTTGTCATAAAGGGTCTGGAGGCATATGCAAAGCCTGAACTTACAGAGCTCAGATATTTTGAAGGAGGGGCAATATGATGACGAAAAATATTAAGATAACGATCATTTTATTGTTGCTAATTGTTGCAATAGCAATAGCCGTCACTCCGCTGCTGCTCATCAAGGATTCCGAGTTTGGCGGAGCCGATGGAAAAGCGGAAGGCGCGATCGCGTCAATCAATCCCGATTATGAACCTTGGTTTGAATCGATTATCGAGCCACCCGGAGGAGAAACCGAATCGCTGCTGTTCTGTTTGCAGGCAGGGATCGGTGCGGGAATTTTCGGCTTTGGGTTTGGATACCTTGTCGCAAGAAAAAAATATCAGAAGGGTGAATAAATAAAATGATCATAATAGACAAACTCGCATATTCGTCCAGTCTGCGTTACAAAAGTCCAATTTTAAAATCAGCTTTTGCCGTGGGTACGCTGCTTATTTGCGTGGGTGCGCGTTCGTTTATTGTATCGGTTATCACCCTGGCAGTGATGGCGGGTCTTACTGTGTTGTCAAGTAAGATCTCCATTCTGCGATACTTGAAGCTCATGCTTATACCATTTGGATTCATGGTGCTCAGCACGATAGCGATAGTGGTTAATATTACGGATAAGCCAATGGACCTTGTGTCTATTCCCATCGGAAGTAGATTCCTAGCAATCAGCAGCTATTCGCTGACAGAGGGAGCGCGTCTTGTCGTGGTTGCATTAGCATCGGTTTCCTGTCTGTATTTCTTGACCTTGACCACATCGATGCTGGATATCCTGTCCGTATTGAAGAAGCTCCGCTGCCCGAAGATCATGATTGAATTGATGATGCTGATCTATCGGTATATCTTCGTTATTCTTGATTTAGCCGCAGCAATAACAACCTCTCAAAATTGCCGTTTGGGCAATAAGGATTTTATGACAGAGCTGCGGTCCATCGGACAAATGCTGGCGGTGCTTTTAATCAGATCCCTGAAAAAATCCTCGCTGCTTTTTGATTCCATGGAGTCACGCTGCTACGACGGAGAAATTAACGTTCTTAGTGAACACTATCCGGCTAAGAAGCTGGAGACCATAGGGGTAGCCGGCTTTCTCACATCGATGTTGGTCATCGCAGTCCTATCATAGCGGAAAGGAATCAGGTTTGTGATTAATGAATATATGACAGATAACCATGACATAATTTTAAGATTAGTTAATGTATGCTATACGTACGACGATGGCACGGAGGCGCTGAAAGGGATTGATTTGCAGGTCCGACGCGGAGAAAAGCTGGCCATAATGGGGGCCAACGGCTCCGGGAAATCCACTCTTTTTCTTACACTGAACGGCATACACAAGCCAACCTTGGGAAGAGTTCTATATAATGACGTTCCTGTTGACTATTCCCGAAAAGGCTTGCTGGCACTGCGCAAGAAGATCGGGATCGTATTTCAGGATCCGGACAACCAGCTTTTTTCTGCCAGCGTTACTCAGGAAATCTCATTTGGTGCTTTCAATCTGGGCTTATCTGAAAAAGAAGCACGTGAGCGCGTGGAAAAAATCATTGAGGAGCTGAACATCACTTCTTTCCGGGACAAACCGACCCACTTTTTAAGCGGCGGCCAGAAGAAAAGGGTGTCAATCGCTGATATTTTGGTGATGGATCCGGAAATCATCATATTCGACGAGCCTGCGGCTGCATTGGATCCAAAGCACGCAAGGATGATCGATGAAATTATTGATCGACTCAGTGAGAAAGGGATCACCGTGATTTTATCAACACATGATGTGAACAGGGCCTTCATATGGGCGAACAGGGTAATCTTAATGGACGAGGGCCTGATCGTTTCGGAAGGAACGCCGGATGAGATTTTTGCCAATGATGAAGTGCTGATGCAGACCAATCTGGAAAAGCCGACCGTGCTTAAGATATTTGAAGCTTTATGTGAATCAGGCATACTGAAGAAAGACTTACTGGTTCCCCATACATCCCTGGAGCTGGAACAATACATCAGAGAGGTAACCAAATGACAAATGATAAAAAGGCATTGCTTGTAGTAAGCTTTGGCACAAGCCATGCCAAAACAAGGGAAAAGACCATAGGAGCCATCGAAGAGAGCATTGCGATGGCATACCCGGAATATGAAGTGAGAAGAGCTTTTACAAGCGGAATGATTTTAAAAGTATTGGAAAAAAGGGATGGTATCGTCATTGATAACGTGGCGGAAGCGATGAACCGCCTTGTAAGCGATGGCTTCCATGAGGTTATGGTTCAGCCCACTCATGTCATTTCAGGCGAAGAGTATGACAACATGGTTACTGACGTACAGATGTTTGCAGACAAATTTGAAAAAATAACGATTGGAACGCCCCTGTTGTATCATACAGAAGATTACCGCAGCGTGATCCATGCAGTCATGGAACAGTTCCCGGATCTTTCGGAGCGGTACGCTCTGGTATTGATGGGTCACGGAACGGAGCATCCGATTAACCCGGCTTACGCTGCTTTGGATTATCAATTCAAGGATATGGGTTATGACAATGTTTTCGTGGGAACCGTCGAGGCTTATCCCGACGTGGATACTGTACTGAAACGGGTCGAGGCGTATCAACCTGACAAGATCGTATTACTGCCTCTGATGGTGGTAGCGGGAGACCATGCGGTAAATGACATGGCCGGTGAAGAAGAGGACTCCTGGAAGAACATCTTTGAAAAAGCGGGTTACGAGGTAAACTGCATCCTAAAAGGATTAGGGGAATTTCAATCGATCCGGGAGATCTATCTGGAGCATATTTCAAAAGCAATGCAGGAATAATTTTCTTTGAGGTAGAGAGATGGAACAATATGTTCTAAAAGACAATCAGAGACTGCGGTGTGGTTACACCACCGGCAGTTGTGCAGCAGCGGCAGCTCAGAGAGCGGCGGCTATGGTTTTGGGTGCTGTATTTTCTCCCGACGAAAAAATCGTTCTGTATACGCCAAAAGGCATTCGGCTGGAGCTTGGCATGGTAAATCCGGAGAGCGGAGACGGTTGGGCAAGCTGTGCGATAAAAAAGGACGGCGGAGACGATCCGGATGTAACAAACGGAATTCTGATTTATGCAAGGGTATCAAAGGCTCCGAAGTCGGAAATTGTCCTTGACGGAGGGATCGGAGTCGGCAGAGTGACCAAACGCGGACTTGCATGTCCCGTGGGTGAAGCGGCCATCAATCCCGTTCCAAAACAGATGATTTTAGAACAGGTCAGGAAAGTAAGCGAGGAATTTGATTATACGGGAGGTCTCCGTGTGGAAATATCCGTTCCGGAAGGCGAGGAAATCGCGAAACGAACTTTCAATGCGCAATTGGGAGTGTTGGGCGGAATTTCTATTTTGGGAACGAGCGGAATCGTGGAGCCCATGAGCGAGCAGGCTTTGATCGACACCATCAAGGTTAAAATGAATGTTAGGAAGGCTGACGGTGCCGAGTATCTGGTGATCACTCCAGGAAATTACGGAGAAACATTTTTAAAATCGCATATTACAATACCTGAAATCGATTCGGTCAAGTGCAGCAATTTTATCGGCGAAGCATTGGACTATGCCGAGCTTTCCAAATTCAAGGGCGTGCTGCTGGTAGGCCATATCGGGAAATTCATAAAAGTAGCTGCCGGAGTCATGAATACCCACTCCAAGTATGGAGATGCCCGTATGGAAATCATGGGTGCTCACGCAGCGTTGGCAGGAGCCCCAAAGGAAGTCGTTGAAACGCTTTTGACCTGTGTAACGACAGAGGACGCGATCTCTGTTTTGGATCAGGCCGGAATCAGAGAACAAACGCTTCAATCCATTTTGAAAAAGCTTGACTTGCGCATCAAAGAACGAGTGCATCACAGCCTGGAAATCGGAGCAATCATCTTTTCCAATCAATATGGGTACTTGGGAGAGACAGCGGATGCGCCGTTATTAAGAAGGAAACTGCTGGAACAGGCAGAACCGGACAGAATGTTAAAGGGATAAAGGTGAAATAGAGCATGGATCCAAAAGATACAAACAAAAAAATCGGAAAGCTGTATGGATTGGGTGTCGGACCCGGAGATCCGGAACTGATGACCCTGAAGGCGGTCAGACTGATCAAAGAATGTCATGCAATTGCGATTCCGGCATCAGGCAAGGAAACCAACGTAGCCTTTGAAATTGCAAAAGGAGTTGTCCCGGAGATCGAAGCAAAAGAGCTTCTGGAAATCTCCATGCCGATGATCCGGGATGAAAGCATGCTGAAGGAAAGCCATGACAAGGCAGCCGCAACGGTGATCGCAGAGCTGGAAAAGGGAAAGGACATTGCATTTTTGACATTGGGAGATCCGTCGATTTATTCGACTTATATTTATATCCACAACAGAGTTACAGCGTTGGGTTATAGAACGGAGATCGTACCGGGGATCCCGTCCTTCTGTGCTGTCGCAGCCCGGCTTAACGAAGGCCTTACAGAGGCTTCGGAAGCGTTGCATGTCATACCGGCCTCCTATGAAGGAATCGAAGAAGCCCTTGCATTGAAAGGGACGCGGGTTCTGATGAAATCGGGGAAATCCATCGGAAAAGTGAAGGCGATCCTGGAGAAAATGGAGAATCCGCCTTCGGTAAAAATGGTGGAGCGCTGCGGAATGAAGGGCGAGCGGGTCTTCAACCGTTTGGAAGATCTGGATGAGGAAGCGAGTTATTTTTCTATATTGGTAGTAAAGGATTAACGAAAAGGAGAAACCATGGTACATTTTGTGGGAGCAGGTTCAGGAGCGGCGGATTTGATCACCGTCAGGGGGCAGAAACTTCTGATAGAGGCCGATGTCATTATTTATGCTGGTTCGCTGGTCAATCGGTCGCATTTGGAAATCGCAAAAAAGGATTGTCGGATTTATGACAGCGCATCCATGACATTGGAGGAAGTGATTGCTGTTATGAAGGAGGCTGAGGCTGAGGGGAAAATGACGGTTCGGCTTCATACCGGTGATCCAAGCATTTACGGAGCAATCCGGGAGCAGATGGATCTGCTGGATGAGTGCGGATTTTCCTATGATGTGGTTCCCGGCGTGAGCTCCTGTTTCGGAGCAGCAGCGGCACTGAAAGCTGAATTCACATTGCCGGACGTATCCCAGACAGTAATCATTACAAGGATGGCAGGAAGAACGCCGGTACCGGAAAAGGAAGAGATATCCCTGCTGGCAGCTCATCAGGCGACGATGGTGATCTTTCTGAGCACCGGGCTTCTGGAACCATTGAAGGAGCGGCTGCTGGCCGGAGGTTATCGCAAGGATACACCTGCAGCCATCGTTTACAAAGCAACCTGGCCCGATGAAAAGGTTTTTCGGGGAACGGTGGAGACCCTTCCTCAAATTGCAAAGGAAAACGGAATCACGAAAACAGCATTGATCCTGGTGGGAGATTTTCTGGGTGATCATTATGACCGTTCCAAGCTTTACGATCCGGCCTTCACCCATGAATTCCGGGAAGCGAGCAAATAAATGATTTATTTTATGATTGATGAATAACAGGAAATGAAGTGATCGAAATGGATGCAAATTTACACATCAAAATGGTTGGCATAGACCATAATAAAGCTTCAATTGAATATAGAGAGCTCTTTTCCTTTACAAAGGCAGGCGCTGTAGATGCCATGAGAATTCTGAAGGAGCGGTATCCGATCAACGGCTGCGTGATCCTCTCGACCTGCAACCGAACGGAGTTGTGGATCAGTTCCGAGTCCAACCTGTCCCCTTACAGGATGCTGTGCACCTTGAAGGAGCTCGACGCCGGCCGGTACAGGGATCTTTTTATCGAAAGAGAAGGGGAGAAAGCCGCCCTGCACCTACTGGAGCTTGCCTGCGGTTTGGATTCCAAAATTTTCGGGGAGGATCAGATCATTACGCAGGTAAGGGAAGCCATTGTTCTCGCCCGAAAGCATCACTGCACGGACATGGTTTTGGAAAAGGTATTTCAGACGGCTATCGGTGCCGCTAAAAAAGTAAAATCACAGGTTCCGCTTGCTGCAGCTGACGGTTCTACCGCGCTGCAGGTCGCTTCCTTATTGAAAGAAAAGCTCGGTGATATCAGAGGTGTCACCTGCTTCATGATCGGAAACGGGAAAATGGGACAATTGATCTGCAGCACGCTGCTGTTACAGGGAGCTGTGGTGAAAATGACGCTGCGGAAGTCGATGCATGGAACACACCCGACGGAATCGGCCATTCCGGAAGGCTGCATCATGGTTCCCTATGAGGAGAGATTCCGGGAATTGGCTGCCTCAAAGGTTGTGATCAGTGCAACCCGAAGCCCTCACTATACCCTAAAGAAAAGTGAGGTGGAAGGTTGTTTAAATAAAGAACCAAGCATCTGGATCGACCTGGCGGTACCGCGGGACATCGAACCGGAGTTGGGCGATCTGGAAGGAATCACACTTTTTGATATCGATCATCTGGCGAAGGATGAGAGCCAGACGAGGAATGGAAACAACAGAGCGGAAGCGATGAATATCCTGCAGGAATATATGAATGAACTGAAAAACTGGTTTGCCTTCCGTGAGAGGGTTCCAGAGATTCAGGATATTGTAAGGCTGTCGGTGGAAGATGTATCCAAGCGCCTTGATCATCCAATCGAAACCATAGATCTGCCGGAGGAAGAGAAAAAACTGATCCAGCTTGAAATCGAAAGGGCTGTTGAAAAATCCGTCGGAAAACTTCTCTTCGGCTTAAAGGATACCCTCAGTCGTTCTCTGTGGAAGGAATGCCTGGACGCAGCATACGAGGCAGCAAATAAAGATACGTTAAAGTCATAGATGTCAGTTATTAAATTCATTGCAAAATAGATGATGCGGAGGCAATAAGGATGAAAATTTATGTGGTGGGTCTTGGCCCCGGCGAATGGAATCAAATGACACAGAGAGCCATGGATGTGCTCGAGGAATGCGATGTTATTACAGGCTACGATGTGTATGTTGATTTGATCAGGGAAAGATTTCAGCATAAAAATTTGATCTCGACCCCAATGAAAAAAGAAGCGGAGCGATGTCATATCGCAATCGCGGAAGCTTTAAAGGGACAGACGGTGGCTATGGTCTGCAGTGGGGATGCAGGCGTTTATGGTATGGCAGGTCTGATGTATGAAGTGGCACAGCAGTATGATCCCATTGAAATCGAAGTGGTCTCGGGAATCACGGCTGCATGCAGCGGCGCTGCTGTTTTAGGGGCTCCGTTGATCCATGACTTCGCTGTGATCAGCTTGAGCGACCTGCTCACCCCATGGGAACTTATCGAAAAGCGGATCGACTGTGCTGCAATGGCGGACTTCGTGATCTGCTTCTATAATCCTTCCAGCATGAAAAGGCAGGATTACTTAAAGAAGGCTTGCGATATCGTTTTAAAGCATCAGGGAGAAGAAACTATGTGTGGATTTGTCAAGAATATCGGCCGCGAAGGGGAAACCGGTACCGTGCTGACCCTTGGAGAACTCAAGGATGCTAAGGTCGACATGTTTACCACCGTATTCATCGGAAATTCGCAGACAAAAGAGATTGCTGGAAAATTGGTTACCCCAAGAGGTTATCGGATCGATTGAGGCAAAAGGGCTAAGAGCCGGACAGGATGTATGACGATAAAAATCTGCAAATTAAAATTTGCGATTTTTTAGCCTAAATTCTGTCAGCGGCGCTGAAGCGCCGGACAGAATGTTAAGAAGAGGATAAGGAAATGCCAAACCTATTAGTTTTTGCAGGCACAACAGAAGGAAGAGAACTATTGGAAGCGCTGTCCCGCAACATCGTTGGAAGAGGGATCAACGTTTATGCCTGTGTGGCGACGGACTACGGAAAAGAATTGCTGCCGGAGGGCTTGGAGCATATTCAAGTACGCTCGGGCAGATTGACTGAGGATGAGATGACGCTTTTCATGCAGGAAAAGCAGTTCGATTATGTCATCGATACGACCCATCCCTACGCAAGATTGGCAAGTGAAAATATCAAAGCCGCCTGCAAACGGTCAGGCTGTGAATATATTAGAGTTCTCCGGTCGAGCGGAGTGAAAAAGCAGATGGAATGTCTGTTTTTCAGCAGTCATGAAGAGGTGGTTGAGTATCTGAACCAAACCGCCGGAAACGTGCTGCTCACAATTGGAAGCAAGGAGCTTTCAAAATATACGAGAGTCCGGGATTATCAAAAAAGGATATTCCCAAGGGTGCTGCCCATGCTTGAAGTAGTGGAAAGCTGCTATGTTCTGGGATTTTCGGGAAAACAGCTGATCTGTATGCAGGGGCCTTTTACAACCGAATTAAATGTCGCATTGATCGATCAGATCAATGCCCAATATATCGTCACCAAGGATTCCGGTGAAACCGGCGGATTTCTAGAGAAAAATCAGGCCGCCCTTGAAACCGGCGCAACACTGCTGGTCATAGGCAGAGAGAAAGAGGAGGAAGGAATTTCTCCGGAAGCCCTTCGGGAGTTTCTCGAAAACACCTGCCATATCGCCTTGCGTCCACAGGCCAAGATGGATTTGGGTCATTGGTTCCCGGTATTCACCAATATTTCCGGAAAAACTATCGTTGTGATCGGAGCAGGAAAAATAGCGAAAAGACGCATTGAAACGCTCTTGAAATTCGATTGCAGCATCAGGGTCGTGGCATCGGAGGCAAAGCCGGAAATCACTGCATATGCGGGGGAAAAGAAGCTGGAGCTTCGGATAAAACCCTATGAAGCGATCGACCTGGAGGGTGCCGATTATGTATTGGCGGCTACGAATAATAAGCAAATAAATCACGAGATCTATGAAAAATGCAAGGAAGGCAATCTCCCTGTGAACGTGGCGGATGACAAGGAAAAAAGTGATTTCTACTTTCCGGGTATCGTCCGGAAGAAAGGAATTACCGTTGGTGTCACAGCGGAAGGCAAAGACCACGCGCTTGCCAAAAAAGCCACTAGGGCGATCGCCAATTGTTTGGATAGAAGTCTGCAGGAGGACATGAAAATTGGAACCGAGAAAAATTAGAATTGGAAGCAGAGAAAGTAAATTGGCTGTGGTTCAATCGGAACTGGTCATGGATCTGATTCGTCAGGCACATCCTGAGATCGAATTGGAGCTGATCACCATGAAAACCACAGGGGATATTATTCTTGACCGGACCCTGGATAAAGTCGGGGGAAAGGGTCTTTTTGTAAAGGAACTGGATCAGGCTCTTCGCGACGGCAGGATCGATATCGCGGTTCATAGCCTGAAGGATATGCCCATGGATGCTTCGGAGGATCTGCCCTTACTGGCGTTCTCTAAAAGAGAGGATCCCAGGGATGTTCTGGTGCTTCCCAAACGAATAGATGTCGCGGATCCGGAAGGCGTGATCGGTATCGTTCTTGATCCGGAAAAGCCCATCGGAAGCTCAAGCGCCAGGAGAAATCTGCAGCTCAGGAGGCTGTGCTGCGATAGGACCACCGCGAGCGTGAGAGGGAATGTGCTTACCAGATTATCCAAGCTGGACCGTGGGGATTACAGCGCATTGGTGCTGGCCTCTGCCGGACTGAAACGTCTCGGTTTGGAAGACCGGATCAGCAGGATATTCGAGCCATCGGAAATGATACCGGCGGCAGGACAGGGCATCGTGGTTGTTCAGGGAAGAGCAGGAGAAAATTACGATTATCTGGATTGTGTGAACGACAAATATGCAGAAGCAGAAGCGCTGACGGAACGGGCTTTTGTAAGAGCTTTGGATGGAGGCTGCAGTTCACCCATCGCTGCGTTTGCACAGGCGGACGATGATGAAATCCGATTGGTCGGCCTTTATTATATGGAAGCAGAGGATGATTATATCACCGGAGAAATATCGGGACGCCGTACGGATGGAGAAGCTCTGGGTAAAAAATTGGCGCTGCAACTGAAAGCTGAGGTTTAAAAGATGGAGAAAAATAAATTGGGAAAAGTATGGCTGGTTGGAGCCGGACCCCACGATGCGGGGTTGTTTACCCTGAAAGGGAAAGCCGTTCTGGAACAGGCGGAGGTCGTGGTCTATGACCACCTTGTAGGACAGGGTATCCTCGCCATGATCTCGAAGGAAGCCAAACGGATCAATGTGGGAAAAATCTCGGGGGACCATCCGGTACCCCAAAAGGAGATCAATCAAATATTGGTGGAAGAGGCTTTCAGCGGAAAACGCGTCGTCAGATTAAAGGGCGGAGACCCTTTCCTCTTTGGCCGCGGGGGAGAGGAACTGGAAGAGCTCTGTAAAAACGGGATTTCTTTTGAAATCGTTCCCGGCGTAACTTCGGCTATTTCCGTACCAGCATACAATGGAATTCCGGTGACCCATCGGGACTTCTGCTCCTCCGTACACATCATTACGGGACATACCAAAAATTTGGAACGTGCAGATATCGATTTCCCGGCCTTGGTGAAATTCGGCGGGACGCTTGTATTTTTAATGGGAGTTGCTTCCATGCCCGTGATCTGCAAAGAACTGATCGATGCGGGAATGGATCCTGCAATGCCGGCGGCGATTCTGGAGAACGGAACGACGGCCCATCAGAGACGGGTTGTTTCCGATCTGCTGAACTTGCCGGAAGCGGCTGCCAGAGCCGAGATCAAAACTCCTGCCATTATCGTAGTCGGAAAGGTTTGCAGTCTTGCAGAGCAGTTCCACTGGGCGGAAGACAGACCCCTGGGAAAACTTAAAATTATGGTTACGAGGCCAAAGGACAGAAGCTCCGGCCTGACTGCGAAGCTGCAGGAATATGGAGCGGAGGTTGTTGAAGTGCCCACCATTGAAACAGATATGGTCCTGGAGAATGACTCCTTAAAGGAAGCGCTGAAAAATATGGAAGCGTACCAATGGATCGCATTTACCAGCCCCTTTGGCGTAAAAGTATTTTTTCAGAAGCTGCTGGAGCTGAAAATGGATATCAGGAAGCTGGCAGGCCTTAAGTTTGCGGCGATTGGTTCTGCAACGCAGAAGTCCATCGAAGAAAAGGGCATTCTGGTTGATCTTGTGCCGGAAACCTACGACGGGAAAGCACTGGGAGAAGCCCTTGCGCGCAGGTTGCTGGAAGAGGAAAAGAACACCGAGGGACGACAGGTCGTTTTGATCCCCAGAGCGAAAATAGGCTCTGAGGAAGTGTTAAAACCATTGGAGGAAGCGGGACTGCTTTATGAAGATCTGCCCGTCTATGATACGGTGGATGCATCGGGAACTGAGTTTGCCAGGTATGATGATACCTTTGATTATGTGGCCTTTACAAGCGCCTCAACGGTAAGGGGCTTTGTCAGGATGACGAAAGAGTTGGCGGATACGGCAGAGATTGACTATACGAAGGTGAAGGCTGTCTGCATCGGTGAACAGACTGCGCAGGAAGCCGACAAATACGGGATGAAGACCTTCGTGGCTGAAAAGGCTTCCATCGACAGCATGATCGATTGTTTTCTGGAGCTGGGCAGCAGATAGTTCCCAACAGAAAGGACGGTACAAAATGACATTTGAATTATGGGACACTGCGGTTCTGCCGTCCATGATTGCCCTGACAATCGGCTTCGTCCTGGATCTGATCTTCGGGGATCCTCACTGGATGCCGCATCCCATTTGCCTGATCGGAAATATGATCTCGACCGGGGAAAAGTTCATCCGGAAAGCACTGCCGAAAACATCGCAGGGAGAATTGGCCGGCGGGATCCTGCTTGTTATTCTTGTTGTTGCAGTTTCTACTGTTGTTCCCTTTGCGATCCTTTGGGCTGCGGGGGAAATACATATTATACTGCGGATCGGTGTGGAAGCGGTCATGTGTTATCAGATCCTGTCGGTGAAATCACTGAAAACCGAGAGCATGAAGGTTTATCACAAATTGATCCTTGAGGATCTGGCCGGTGCACGGAAGATGGTTGCGATGATCGTTGGCCGCGATGTACAAAACCTGGACATGGAGCAGATCACCAAAGCTACAATAGAGACAGTAGCGGAAAATACCTCCGACGGTACGGTGGCACCACTGCTGTTTATGGCTCTTGGAGGCGCACCTCTGGGATTTTTCTATAAAGCGATCAATACCATGGACTCTATGATCGGATATAAAAATGATCCGTACTTCTATTTTGGAAAATTTGCTGCAAAGCTTGACGATATTGTAAATTATATACCGGCAAGGATCTCTGCTTATCTTATGATACTTGCCTCCTGCTTTTTGAAGCTGGATTACCGGAATGCCTGGCGGATTTTTAAAAGGGACCGGTATAACCACGCCAGTCCAAACAGTGCACAGACCGAATCGGTTTGTGCGGGAGCCTTAGATATCCAGCTCGCAGGTGATGCCTATTATTTCGGCAAGCTTTATCCGAAGAAAACCATAGGGGATCCCTTACGCCCCATCGCATATGCGGATATCAGCTTGGCAAATCGTTTGCTCTATGGAACAGCGTACTTGACATTTACTTTGTGCATTATCGGTATGGGGGTTGCAGAATGGATCATATAAAAGAAAATGACAGGGCTCAAATTCATGGAGGAGATATTTATTCTGCAAAAGAGAAGCTGAGTAAAATGAAGAACCCTCCGGTAATTCTGGACTTTTCGGCCAATATCAATCCTTTTGGCTTACCTGAGGGAGTGAAACAGGCAATCAGAGTTTCCGTCGATTCCTTTGATGTTTATCCTGATCCGCGCTGCAGGGAGTTTGTTTCCCGCCTTTCAAAACACGAAGGAGTATCTGCGGAATGGATCCAATGCGGAAACGGCGCGGCTGATCTGATCTATCGGGCGGTGTATGCGGTAAGGCCAAAAAAAGCCATGGTGCTTGCGCCCACTTTTGCGGAATATGAAGAAGCATTAAATGCGGTATCCTGCCGGGTGGTTCACTATGAACTGCAGGAAAAGGACGGATTTCAAGTCGGGGAAGGACTCCTGGAGGCATTGTACAAGGGACTGGACATGCTGTTTTTATGCAATCCCAATAACCCTACCGGACAACTGGTGACGAAGGAGTTTCTGCTTAAATTAGTTCGTCGATGCAAGACCTTGGGCATCCTTCTTTTTGTGGATGAGTGCTTCAATGAATTTCTGGACGAACCTCAGGAATATACAACGAAGGAATTTTTAAAGGCTTTTGATAATCTTATTATCTTAAAGGCATTTACAAAAATATATGCCATGGCCGGCATCCGGCTTGGACATTGCATCTCAGCCAACGCCGGGCTTTTAAAAAAGATCCGCGAAGCAGGACAGCCCTGGAGCGTATCCGCTCCGGCGCAGATTGCGGGAATTCGGGCAATGGAGGAAAAGGACTACCTGATCCAAACAAAGAAGCTGATTCTTCAAGAAAGGGACTACATCATCCCACATCTGAAAGAATTTCAAATCACTGTGATCGCTTCCAATGCCAATTATATCTTTGTCAAGGATTCCTGTTCCACCGAAAAGCCCCTGCATGAAATGCTGTTCGAAAAGGGGATTTTGATACGAAACTGCGACAATTATAACGGACTGGGTCCGGGTTACTATAGAATCTGCATCAGGAAGCATGAGGAAAATATAAAATTGATCGAAGCTCTACGGGAGATGAAAGGCTGATCATCAGCAGGGAGGATTTACCGATGGCGAAAGCAATTATGATACAGGGTACCATGTCCAACGCGGGGAAAAGCTTGATCACTGCAGGCTTATGCCGCATTTTCAAGCAGGACGGATATCGGGTCGCACCCTTTAAGTCACAGAATATGGCACTTAATTCTTTTAACACCAAAGAAAGCCCTGAAATGGGAAGAACCCAAGTCGGAACAGCCGAAGCGGCAGGATCGGCTCTGGGGTGCGGTTCTCCCACCAGAGG
>CAZTEH010000008.1:0-1824 GCA_964612345.1 uncultured Oscillospiraceae bacterium
CAATCGGGTAGGAGGCTAATCATTATTTGATTAGCCGACCTCCCACACCGCGCGTACGTACCGTTCGGTATACGGCGGTTCCTTAGTTTACGCTATAACAGATTTGTAATGAGAGCTGAAAAACTGAAAACCATCCTTTTCTAACCTTTGGTTTGACAGGGCGGTTTGTAGAATCGGGCTGCCGGCTATCCGCCAGTAGCCTTTTCTTGAGTTCGCGAGAATACCTGCATTGGAGTGGCTGATTCTCAGCTTCTCCAGATTCCGGTATCTCGTTCTTACTCTTTTCCAACGTTTCCAGAACACCATGCGGATTCGTCTCCTCATCCATTCATCCGTGTCCTTTAACAGATTTCCCATGTCCGCTAGCTTGTAGTAGTTGATCCACCCCACTATGAATTGCTTTATTTTCTTTTTCCACTCTTCATAGCTTTGGATGTTTCTCCTGCTGGTAAGTTCCTTGACTTTCGCCCTCATCTTCCCTTTGGTTTTCCTATGCACGTGCATCCGAAATCCTTTCTGCCCCTTGTAGAATCCATATCCAAGAAATTTTATTCTTCCTGCATAGGACACTACGGTTTTCTCTAGGTTCACCTTAAGGAACAGTTTCCTTTCAATGTATGGGAGGATGTGTTCCAGCGTTTGTCTGGCGCTTGCCTTGCTCTTGCAGAGAATCACTATATCATCTGCATAGCGGACGAAACGATGCCCTCTCTTTTCCAGCTCGTGATCCAGTTCGTTTAGCATGATATTCGCACATATCGGGCTAAGAGGCCCTCCCTGTGGCACGCCGATTTCTGTTTCTTCGAACTTTCCGCACCATACCACCCCTGCTCTGAGATATTTATGGATGAGCGATAACACTCTCCCATCTTTAATATCCCTGGACAGGATTTCCATCAGTTTGCTCTGGTTGACGGTATCAAAGAACTTCTCCAAGTCCATATCCACTGTCCACACATAGCCTTCTTCCAGATAGGTCTGGCATTTCCTAAGAGCATCATGGGCGCTTTTCCCCGGTCTGAAACCATAGCTCGTTTCTACGAACTTCGGCTCATATATGGGTGTTAGTACCTGCGCGATTGCCTGCTGGATGACTCGGTCTACTGCCGTTGGTATTCCCAGTTTTCTCGTCTTCCCGTTATCTTTGGGTATTTCTACCCTCCGTACCGGGGCTGGCCGGTATTTTCCTGCCAGTATGGATTCCCGGATTTCCTCGCCGTTGTCTTTGAGATATTGCAGAAGTTCATCCACTCCCATCCCATCGACTCCTCCGGTTCCTTTATTCCGTTTCACACGTTTGTATGCCCGGTTCAGGTTTTCCGTATTGACGATTTGCTCCAGTAATCCATCTACTCCTCTGTCGGCGTTGGTGACGTTGTTTTCAGTTATCCTCCTGCCGATAAGCGCTCCGCCTTCCTCTTCGTGTTCTGCACTGTCCCTCCGGCGGCAGCCATTGCCACAGCAATGTTTTGTGCTTTCTTTTCTCTCGGCTTCGGTAACATTCATTTACTCTCACCTCCTAAGGTTCAGCCCTTCCCACGCCCGCCTGGCTGGCGTGGTACTATGGCGTCTGCTGACTTCTCACGGCAAATCTTATTTCAACCGTGGTTCGTAAATGTAACTCCCCACGTCCGTGAGACCTCCCCGGGTACTCACACGTTCTTTCCCTCTTATACTCATCCCATAATTACTAAATACAATTCCGTGCAGTTATTGGACTTTGGTTTGTCTAGCAACCTTATCCTTGCATTTAGCCTCCGATGTAACAAGCCAGAGTTTTGCCTAATCCTTTCTTCAGATTCCACCTCACGATGGACACCCTTG
>CAZTEH010000008.1:1924-67716 GCA_964612345.1 uncultured Oscillospiraceae bacterium
TTGGCTTCGGCTGTATCCTTCCCACTGCCGGGCGGATTGGGGACTTTCACCCATTAGAACGTGTGCCCACCGGGCACACTAGCAAAACATCCCCGCGGGAAGGAATTCCGCATCGGGGATGTTTTATAACTGATCCGTTTATATATGAGGAGATGATTACGCTGTTTTTGCCGATCTACGCGTTGCTACGTCGAAGATTACAGCAATTACGAGTACGGCGCCTCTTATAATGTATTGATAATAGATGCCGGTACCCATCAGGTTCATACCGCTGACCAGTGAAGACATAACCAGTGCACCGATCAGAGATCCGGTTACCTTTCCGACACCGCCTGCAGCGGATACACCGCCGACATAAGCCGCAGCAATTGCATCCAGTTCAAACAGTGTTCCTGCAGTTGTTGTGGCGGACTGCAGACGAGAAGCGAACAGGACGCCGGAAAGTGCCGACAGCATTCCCATGGAACAGAAAACCCAAACGGTGATTTTTGTAACATTGACACCGCTCAACTTGGCTGCTTCCGGGTTCCCTCCCAATGCATAGATGTGTCTCCCCAGGATGGTCTTGTTCGTTATGAAATGATAGATGAAGGCAGTGATGGCCACAATGACAATGGTCCAGGAAAGTCCGTTGTATCCTGCAAGTATCCATGTAATATAGCCCATAATTACGGAAATTAATACCATTTTTACGATAAATATATTCATGGAGATTACTTCAAAATTGTATTTCTGTTTCACTGCTCGACTGCGGAATTCGCTCCAGACAAACAGCACGATACCGACCACTCCCAAGATGACTGTGAGTAAATGGAACCCAAGGTTCGCGATGTCCGGTATAAATCCGTTGCCGATGGCGTTAAAGGTCGGGTTGTCAATGACGATGGTTCCCGTGCTTTCCGTTACCCAAAGCAGCAAGCCCCTGAAAATCAACCATCCGGCAAGCGTTACCACAAAGGCCGGAATATCCAGTCTTGCAACAAGCAGACCGTTGATGCATCCAATGAGGATGCCAAAGATCATGACCGCAGGGATCGCGATCCATACCGACCATCCCCAATGCATCATCATGATCGCGCAGATCGCACCCAGAAACCCGGATAGAAAGCCTACGGACAAGTCAATATGACGGATAACGATGACCAGTGTCATGCCGACGGCCAGAACTGCGATATATCCCGTCATGTTAATTAAATTGCTGATGTTTCTTGACGAAAGAAACAGTCCGTCCGTGGCAATTGTGAAGATAATCATAATTACCGCCAAGGCTATGTACATACCGTATTCTCGTATGTTCTGTCTCATCAGCGTTTTTGCTTCTTTAATAAAACTCATGGTTTCTCCTCCTAATTCGTTGCCATTGCCATAATCTTTTCCTGGGTGGCTTCTACGATCGGTAATTCCCCGGCAATCCTGCCTTCCGATACCACATAAACGCGATCGCTCATTCCCAGGATCTCAGGTAACTCGGATGAAATCATTATGATACTCATGCCTTGCTTAATGAGTTCATTCATGATGGTGTAGATCTCATATTTCGCGCCTACGTCGATCCCTCGGGTAGGTTCATCAAGAATCAATATTTTAGGCTTTGCAAACAGCCATTTCCCCACAGACACCTTCTGTTGATTCCCGCCGCTTAAATTCCCCACGGTCTGTGCAATGCTCGGTGTTTTGATATTGAGATTTTTTCGGTATTCGTTCCCGACGTTGATTTCTTCATTTTGATTGATTACACCATTTAATGCGATCTCTTTCAAATTTGATATTGATATATTCTGCTTCACATCCTGAATCAGGATCAGACCATTTCCTTTTCTATCTTCTGTTACGTACGCGATACCAGCCTTGATTGCCTCACTGGTATTTTTGAAGTGCTTCTTTTGTCCATGTATGAATAATTCGCCTTTCAGCCGATATTCGGCCGGGTTACCAAAGATACTCTGCGCCAGTTCCGTACGGCCCGCGCCCATTAGTCCGGCAATGCCAACGATTTCTCCCTTTTTCACGTTCATACTGATGTCTTTTATAATTTCTCTTCCCTGGGCAGGATCATAGCCGCTCCAGTTTCTAAGCTCCAGTACAGTCTCTTCCTCGGGCTGGAAATCTCTGCTTGGATAGATGTTGTCGATTTCACGCCCTACCATACACTTTATGATCGTATTTTCTGCAATTTCTCCTTTTTTTGCATCTAAAGAGCAGATTGTCTTTCCGTCACGCAGAATCGTAACCGTATCGGCAATGGAAATGACTTCCTTTAATTTATGGGAAATCATGATGGATGTGATTCCCTGCCCTTTTAATTCTTTCAATAACAACAGCAGATTTTCGCTGTCATTTTCGTTCAGCGCAGAGGTAGGCTCATCTAAAATCAAGAGTTTCACATTTTTGCTCAATGCTTTGGCAATCTCAATCAACTGCTGTTTCCCAACACCCAGATTCCGAATCAGCTCTGCAGGGTTGACACTCAGTTTTACCTTTTTTAACATTTCTGAAGATTTTACGATGGTTTCATTCCAATCGATGATGGCACCTTTTTTGATTTCATGTCCTAAAAATATATTTTCGTACACCGTCATGTCGGGAATCAGTGCCAATTCCTGATAGATGATGGCGATGCCGGCTTTTTCACTGTCACGAACAGTAGCATAATTTTGTACCGCTCCGTTTAAAACGATGTCTCCTTTATATGTCCCATGAGGGTAAACGCCGCTCAGCACCTTCATCAGTGTGGACTTCCCTGCGCCGTTTTCTCCGACAAGACAGTGAATTTCCCCTTCTTCCACTTTAAAATTAACATCGTTTAAAGCTTTCACGCCGGGGAATTCTTTTGTTATATTATTCATTTCCAGTATGTATTTGGCCATGGCAGCTAACGCTCCTTTTTTCAATACCTCACATAACAATAAGTGGAATAGTGACGGATCGCTCCATCACTATTCCGACCAATCATATCATTGTGCGATTATTCTAAACCTGTAAATTCATCTGCTGAGTAGTAACCGGAATCGACCATAGCAGCTTTTACATTGGACTTATCTACTACGATAACTTCCGTCTGCTTCGCTTTTACATCAACTTTTCCATTGTTGTAGGAACCGGTTGTTGCAGGTGTGGATCCCTCTAAGAGAGTAATCGCCATATCGATGGAGTCTTTTACAAGAGTACGAACATCTTTGAATACAGTCATGGACTGTTTGCCGTCGATTATGTACTGAACGGAAGCGATTTCAGCATCCTGTCCTGTAACTACAAAGCTTGTTACATCTGAGTCGGCTGCGAATGCATCTGCGATCGCTCTAGCGGTTCCATCGTTTGGAGCAAGGATCGCAACGTCGCCCTTCATGGCTGCGTCTGCTGCTGTCAAATGAGATTCTGCCTTGTTCTTGGCTTCATTGAAATCCCAGTTCGTAGTTACCTGGCCAATGATCTTACTCATTTCATCACGGGTTAAAGTAGCCTTGTCTTTTAAAGCAACTGCTTCGCTGGAGTTGGCGATTACAAATGTTCCGTCAGCGATCTTAGGCTGTAATACGTTCCATGCGCCTTCAAAGAATAAGAAAGCATTGTTGTCGGAAGCTGCTCCGGCATAGAGATATAATGGTTCGCCGGTGCCTTTTGCATTGTCGATCAGGTACTGACCCTGAGCTGCGCCAACAGCTACACTGTCAAAGGTTACATAGTAATCAACTGCGTCTGTGTCAGTGATTAATCTATCATAGGAGATTACGTTGATTCCTTCCGCTTTTGCGGCTTCAACTGCTGCGGCTGCGGCTGCTCCGTCCTGCGGGCAGATGATCAATGTTTTGATTCCTTTTGCAATCAAAGCATCTACATTTTCTTTTTCCTTAGCAGAGGAACCCTGGCTGAACAGGATTTCTACGGAATAGTCGGTAGATGCCAGGGCATCCTGGAATCTTGTTTCGTCTTGAACCCATCTAGGTTCATCCTTTGTAGGGAGTACAATACCGATATCAACACCAGCCGGTTCTTCACTTTCACCGGTGTCTCCGCCGCCGCAGGCTGCAAACATAGATACAACAAGTGTCAACACGAGAGCTAGAACTAATAACTTTGAAAATCTTTTCATTTATTCTCCTCCTTCATTTCGAAGACGTATCCGCCTTCACCTCGAGGTCATTATAGCACAGGTCAATCTGGACATATTTAACGGTCATCTGCATATAATTTGCAATTGGAATTCTCCCGACCTGTCAAGTACAAATTATTAAGGTTACTAAGGTTAATAAAGTGCTTAAGGACGATGAAAATTAAAAAGCCCTCATTGTGAGGGCCATTCTGATTTGGGTATATTCATATAAACGTCTTCCATGCGATGGAACTGATCCTTTATGATGGTTTCCATCATATTATCTTTCGTTACTAAAATCGGCTCGATCTTATAAAACGGCACGTTGTATTTTCCGTCATTGATGGTGGAATTGGCTTGAACCAAACCGCCTTTTGCCAGGGTTACGGCAAATTCGGCCCCTTTGGTTGCCTCCATATCGATCGGTTTGTAGATCGTTGCATACTGGGTTCCTTCCACGACGCGCTGACAGCCGTCCAGGTCCGCATCATGTCCCACCACTGTTACCGAGCCGGCAAGACGCTTTTCGGTGAGTGCGTGGATCGCGGCACTGGCCAGGGTATCATTGCCTGCGATGATCGCATCGATTTTCGTATCGGAGTCCACGGCTTCCTGCATACTGGCCAAGGCATTTTCATAAAGCCAATCCTTGACCCATGTTTCACCGACAAGACTGATGGTTTCGTCCTTGATCCCTTTTTCCAGCATGCTCATATATCCTTCCCGGAACATGGACGAATTATTGTCGGATTCGGAACCGTTCAGCAGCAGATAATTTCCCGCGGGGGTCTGACTGAGCGCCGCCTGTCCCATCAGCTCACCGACTTTAATATTATCAAAGGAAATATAGAGATCCACATTTGCGTTTTTCACCAGACGGTCGTAGGAAATCACCTTGACACCGCGATCCTTGGCCTTTTTTACCATGCTTGCGGCAGTCACCGCGTCATGGGGTACGAGCACAAGTACGTCGATGCCCTGATCCAGAAGATACTGGACCTGTTTTTCCTGTTCCTGGCTGTCGCTGTATGCAATCTGCAAAATCACTTCTGCGCCCAATTCATTGGCCTTTGCTACAAAGATGTCCCGATCGCGCAGCCAGCGCTCATGTACCAGAGTATCCATGGAAAATCCGATTACTATTTTATCCTCTTCCTGCTGACTGGGCTCGGTGTTGTTGTCCTCCGCAGATTCACCACAGCCTGCCAGCAGAGAAACAGATAAGATCAGTACCAATATGATTTGAAAAAGCCTGCTCTTTCTGCACATTTCCATTACCTCCTCACTCTCATTGGGATGTTCGGTTCAGAAACTCATCCTTATATTCGGTAGGGGTTGACCCAACAATTTTTTTAAAGATCCTGCTGAAATAATTTGGATCACTGTAGCCGATGCTGTAACAGATCTCCTTGATACTCAGTTCTTCGCCTTCCAGCAGGCTCTTCGCAATTCGTATCCGGATTCCGGTAAGGTAGTCGATAAAGTTCTCTCCTGTTTCCTCTTTGAAAAGCTTACTGAGATATTGAGGGCTGACATTGATTTCTCTCGCAACATCCTCAAGTGTTATGGATTTTGAGTAGTTCGTTTTAATATATTCCTTGGCGCGCTTGGTAAGACCGCCAACCTTATAATCCCGGTAGGAATTTATCTGATTGATCACATTCTCCACTCTTTTTTTGCACCAGAGCCGCAGCTCACCAAGGTCGTTTATGGATAGCATTTCTTCAAGGAAATCGACCCCGGCCGTCCCGCCACCGGGTTCATATTCCCAGGACATGTGATTGACAAGAAATACGATCTCAAGGAGTTTATTCTTTATTTTCAAAGGTTGTTCTTCGTATTCCTGTACGAGCCAGTCGAAGATGCAGCTGAATGCGTTGATGCTCTCAACCGCATCCCCTGCGGACACTTTCTGCAGCAGCAGTTTTTCCTTATACTCGGGATATTCGGAGCCCACTTCGGTGGTACGAGCCGTGATGTCCATAAAATGCATGATGCCGGTGCCCTGAAGATAACGAAGCGCTTTGAGGGATTCTTCGTAAGACGCCGCAAGCATATCGAATCTTCGATAGATTTTTCCGATTCCGATCCGGAGACCGCCGTTCAGTTTTTCCGATAACCGCTGCATCATATTTTCTGCAAGGGAAACTGCTTCCAGACGACAGGCGAATTCGTCCGTTTTCGGATTGGACGCAACAACGACCACGATCCGGTTGAGCATGACCGGCCCGATAATGCATTTGCAAAGGGATTTCACCGTATCGGTGAAGTAAGGGTAAAACTGCTGGCTTTGCATGCTATAGCCGATCTTGTTGTCTGCAGACCCACCGGTCCGCTCATTCACGAGTTCTACGGTGATAATATAGCCTCCGTCTTCCTTGATATCAAAAAGACGTTTATAGTCGAAAATCTCTTTGCTGTTGTCGTCAAACAAAAGCAGGGAATAGACAAATCCGTTCTCCATGATCGGTCCTGCATATTCCAGCTTTTCCTTCATTTCCAGCTCGATCTGTCTCTTTTCCTTTTCTGCGCGAATCAGGCTCATGGCCTTGTTGACCACTTCCACCACCTTAGCCCGGTTCACTGGCTTCAGCAGATACTCCATCACGCCCAGGTTTACCGCTTCCTTGGCAAACTCAAACTGGTCAAAGGCCGTAAGCACGATGATAACGATCTGCTTATGGCGTATCCTGATTTCCCGGATCGCTTCTATGCCGTTGATGCCGGGCATACGGATGTCCATAAACAGAATATCCGGAACGTTCTCCTCCACCTTTTCGATGGCTTCCCGGCCTGACCGGGCTGTCGAAATGATCTCCACGTTGGTGAAGCTTTTCTCAATGATAAACTTTAAAGAATCAATGGCTACCTTTTCATCATCGGCAATCATCACTTTAAACATAGCGGTCTCCTCCAAAAAAATTTCTGCTCTGTCAGGCTTCCATAGGAATGTGCAGCACGACCCTTGTTCCCTGTCCCGGCTCGCTGTATATCTCAAGAATATCTTCCTTGGAATAAAATATTTTTAACCTGCTGTGGATGTTGTTCAGCCCGATTCCATTGGTGTGCCCCTCATGAGGGCTTCCCGCATCAGGCTCCTCGACCGTGCCTCCGCTCAGGATCTCCCGCACTCTCTCCGCACTCATTCCTTTCCCGTTATCCATGACAGAAATGATTGCATATCCGTCCTGGCTCCTGGCACTCAGGCTGATCTTTCCCTGATATTCCACATCACTGACGCCATGGATATAAGCGTTTTCAACGATAGGCTGCAGGATCATACACGGTATCTTGCGATCCACTATGCTCTCATCCTTTTCCAGGCTGAATTCGATCTTGTCTGCAAATCGGCCATTCAATAAATGCATATAGTTTTCAACATTTCTTAGCTCGTCCCCAATGGTGACCGGCTTATCCAGATTTCTCATATTGTACCGGAACAGCTCGGCTGCATTTTCGATAAAGGAGCACGCCCGGTCCGCACCTTCCATCATAGCAAGCTGGGCGCCTGCGTTCAGTGTATTGAACAGAAAATGAGGGTTGATCTGTGCCTGCAGTGCATGGAGCTCCGCTTCCCGCAGATTGGTTCGGATGATCAGATTCTCCATTTCCTTTTCCTGCAGCCTTCTCTCAAGAACTGCCTTCTCATTGATTTCATTGATATGTTCCCGGATACTCGCCGTCATTCGGTTGAAGGCATCCGCCATGATGCCGATCTCATCGTTGGAGGTTACCAGCACGCTCGGCACATTGAAATTACCATGGGTGATTTCGTCCGCAGCCTTCGAAAGCTCGAAAATCGGCTTGGTGATACGATAGGTAAACCAGAATATCAGCACAATGGTCAATAAAAATATGGACGTAATGACTCCGATATTCAACGTTTGTACAAGCTGGATGCTTGTTCTGACCGAGGTATAGCGGTCGGTGTTCTGATATAACATGGTATTGTTGAGTTTTTGTATATATTCAACGATATACTGGCGGATCTTGATGCTTTCTTCGTAATGATTCAGATAGGAATCCACCATTCGTGCTCTTCGTGCCGAAACCGCCGCATCCATTTCTTTGAGATAGTTGGCGATCATATTCCTGATATCATTCATAACAAGGATATTGTCCATGCTTGAATTGTCGATCTGGATGGCATTCGCCTGCTCCCATATATCGTGGGAATAGCGGTAATAATCATCCAGGCTTTTGGAGTGTTTGGTTTCCAGGTAGTTCTCGTAGGAATAATTCAGCTGCTCCAGCGTATTGTTCAATTGGTTGAGTTCAACGTTCAGCTCAAAGGTAGAGCTCATTCGGTTCATCAGCACCGAAATGCTATAGTAAGGGTAAACATTCAAAGCGCTCATGATCACGATGATGACCATGAAATAAATAATCAATCTCTTTTTTAAGCTGCCTCTATGCCATAAATGCATTTTATTCATCATCTGATCCATCATCCAATTCCAGATATTTCGCCACATTATTCTTTGTGATCAAATGGGTGTCCACTGTGAAATATGCGGAGGTTCGTCCTCCCTCTTTTAGATCCACCAGGGCTTTGATCGCATCATAGCCCATCTGTTCATGGTTCGCCGAGACCGTTCCGAAGACCACTCCGTTATCGATATACCGCAGGATTTCCGGAGTGTCACCATAGCCGATTAAGCTATAGTATACTTTGTTTAAATCGATCAGCCGCTGCGCAACAAGCGTGGTATCCTTTTCATTGGTGCTTATAATTGCATCCAGGCCGGGCTGGTTGATCAGCAGGTCCTGAATGGTATCTTCCAGACTGAGAAAATTGGCATAATTGTATTCCACGGTTTCGAGATTCAGATCAGGCGAATTTTTCAGTGCGTCCGTGATTCCCGAGATCATCAGATTTTGGACGACCGTTCCACCGGTTTCATCATTGCTTACAAGAACCACCGCGTCACCTCTTCCGTCTGTCGCCGTAATGAGCATTCGACCCATTTCCGTGCCGGCACTGTAGGTGTTGACGCCGACAAAAGCAGCACGCCTGCTGTTCTTCGCATCGGTCCGGATGGTAACAATGGGGATCCCTCTATCCACGCCTTTGTTTATGAGCTGCCCTGTTTCCTCTTCATCCCAGGCATAGGTCACGATGCCGTCCACATTGGAGACAATCGCCATATCCAGGCACTTCGACTGTTCATCGGCGTTAGCGCCGCTGGGCCAGTTGAATTCCACCGCTACGTTGAACTCCTCGGATGCCTTCTCAACACCTTTTTTAACGGAAAGCCAGAAGGGATCATCCATATTTTCACAGATCATGGCAAAATGATAGTTCGGGTCAGTATTCGGTACGACAATACCTGCACTGTTGTCCAAGGAATGAAGTGCATTGTTGATATTGAAATATATGATAAGCGTTATGATTAGAATAGGCAGAATGATTAACGTCAGCAGTACGATATAATTCTTTTTCCTCACAATCGAACTCCTTTCGATCCGCGTCTAGTATCATTATACTGGTATCGCGATGAATTGACAATGAAAAAGGAAAGCGCATATTATATGGTATCAAAATAGGAAAGAGGTTATCCCATGATTCATAAATTTCAGGAATACGAGCGGCAATGCTTTACATTAGAGCAGTTTAATATTTTAAATAATTTGATATCCCTGTGGCAGCGTTATGCCATGTGGACCAGGTCGCTTTTTCTCTCCAAGTTGGAAAACTCCCCCAATCTTCTTGCGGTTCGGAATCGGGTCTACCAGATTCCTATGGAGTTCTACAACACATTAAGGGTGTTTTACGGAGAGAGACTGGCAGAGCAGTTTTTAAATTCCTTCCAGCGCTATATCTTGATTCAATCAAATCTGATGGATGCCATGATTGCCAACGATCAGGAGAAAGTGAATGCTTTCGGGCAGCAGTTGTATGCAAGCGCCGATGAAATCGCAACCTTTCTTTCACAGGCTCCCTATTGGAGTTTCGAAGTTTGGAAGGCCTTGCTGTACCAGGATGTCAGTAACAGTATTGCAGGATTTAGGGCATCCTTAACCGGCGAGTACGAATTAGAGATCAGCATTTTCGAAAGACTCCTGCTGAATGCAGCCGAGATTGGCGGGTATATGGCCAGCGGGATATTTCAATCAACCTGGCAGCCGGTTCGAATACCAAGATAATATCGACGAATCGCATAGCAAAAGCCTGCCTCGAAGAGCGAGTGCAGGCTTTTCCCTTGAAACGTTTTATTACATCGGATAATCCACTACGACTGCATCCGCTGGCAGACTCAGGTCCGGTGCGCCGGAGGTTTCGGTAATATGGGATTCTACTTCGATCATCATCTTCATGACGTCCTTTTGATCAATCGTCATTTGCCCTTCGGCATTCTTTTGGTCACCGGTCATATCAAAGGAGCAGTTCACATCCTCCAAGGAGCAGCTGCCCTTGAGCCCGTATTCGTAAAGAGATCCCGCTTTATCCTTGATCATGATATTTGCTCCGATTTTGCTGGTGTTCAGCAAATCCCCAAGCTCTGTCATGTCCAGTGAATCCTTTGAGATCCCCTCTGCTAATGCTGTTTTTGTTAACGCTGCCAGAACGGAAACCTGATTTATATTCAAGGTGTAGGTGATGTAGCTCCCTGCGGTTTTCTTTGAAAATGCTTCATCGCCGATCAGGTTCTTCAGGAATGCATATGTGGTTTTGATGTCCTGGTAGGCAGAGGTGTCCGCATATTCCATAGAGGCGAATGACGCGGCCAGCATTTCAGACAATTTAACATCCGAATAGCTCATATTGCTTATTGATTTCAAATCGATCCCCATCTCTTCATAGGTATCATAAACGTTCATTTTATACCATGTATTTGCCCCAACGGTCGGATCCACTGCCGAAAAGAGACTGGAATTCATATAGGTAATGCCCGATTCTCCATCCATCTTAATTTTCATATTGGCATCTTTAAACATGCTAAGCAGCGGTTCCATCTGGACTTTTTCTTCCGCAGTCAGTTTCGACAGCATTTTATCAAACTGAAACGCCAGACTCATTACAAGATCTGCATTGGATTTCTGCTGTACCCCTGTCATCTTACCGGAAACCGAAAAATCCATGCCCGGAATTATGGATTGAGGATCTGCATAGGTCGTGATGTCCATATCAAACTGTCCGGTCGTTGCATAGGCCTTCTCAAGATCAAGATCGGATTTCATCAACTTGCTGATTATGGAAAAATCCGCATCTGCATTTGTAAACAAAGTGGCCGGATCGATAATAACAACTGTTTTGTTAACTGCATCCCAGCCAACGCCATATCCCATGCTTTCCGCAATAAAACGAACCGAAACCATATCTTTCTCGCCTGCCGTGAACAGAATCTCTTTATCCTCTGCTCCCATTGATTCAAGGGTCTGGCGAAACGGTACCATGACCCTTCCGTCAACGATCTTTGCGGCGCCGGCAAACGTGATATCTTCTCCGTTGTATTGTACCTGAATGCCCTTGGAATCAGCTCCAAAAGCGGTCATGGTTCCCGATAGGATCAGCGTAACTGCTAAAGTCACTGCTAGAAATTTTTTCATAAACTGTTTCATATTTTTACCCCTTTCAAAAATAATTTTCAACTGGATATCGAAATTATTCTACACAAGTTTACTACAATCGTATCTATTTGTATACGGATTCATTTGCGCATATTTTTTGACCTGCTTGTTATTGTTTTGCATATAAAAATGGGCATTCTGTCCCGTGAGGAACAAATCGCCCGCATTTGTAATAACCTGATTAAGTAAATAAATCTTATTGAGGTGATTGAGGTGCTTATAACGGATCCCTGTGAATTGACAACCGTAATATCTGCTGTTGCGGTTGCCATAGCAAAATCCGTACCGGATAATGACGAACTGGAGATCTGGTCCCTTGCGTTTATCCAGCTTGCAACTACGCTGGATACAATAACCGCACAGAGGGCTCTGCTTGCGAAAAGGGAACAAGGCAACCCGGATCAAACCAATATAGGAGATGAAGAAATATTGACTCCCTCTATTATTATATGATCCGCAGGATTTATTTCATGCTCTTACCAATGTTCCAGCACTTGGCAAGCTTTTTCCCTGTGCCGAGGTAGCTGCGAGTCGACATCTCAAACAGAATCGGCTTCACCTTTTCGAAGTCAATCTTTTCATTTTGATCCAGCACGCTCTCCTCCGCGTAGGTATTGACCACCTTCAGAACAAAGTGGTTATGCTGCTCAGTTTCATAATTATGAATTACCTCGCACTCCATACTTACCGGGGATTCTTTGATCAGAGGTGCGTTCTCCAGCGTGCCGTTGAAATACTCGAAGACCTTCGATTTATCCGTGTCCCTTCCGGATACGAGTCCCACATAATCGGCCTTGACCATCATCTCCTCGGTTACAAGATTCACCGATGCGGTCTTGTTTCCTTTGACGCCCTCACTGCTGAAATGAGATTTATTGATGCTGACCATGATGCAATCCAAGGCAACGATTCCGATATGTGCAATGTTCACCCAGTTTACCCTGCCATGCACCACTGTTCCGACAATTGTCACCGGCGTAGGATATAGCCCTACTACCGGCCCGATATTCTTTTTCATGACAATCTCCTCTTCTTGTTAAAACGCACTTAAACTCTGCAGTATTTTATAACCACAAAGTTTAAGTGAGAAACATAATCGTTTCAATTTATTGTGCTAAAAAATAATCGGATGATGATCGATCTCCGCGCTGATCCGCTCGACCCACAGTGTATGAATGTTTGCAATTGCTTTGGGGGCAGGATTACTGTAATTCACGCTGGTGTATGTTCTGTCCAGAACCTGATGTACTGAAAGTTCTCTGCCTCCATTACAATCAGCATAATACTGCAGTATGTCGATGTCAATAAGCCGTACTTTCTGCGTCACAGCGCCCAGTCGATCGCCGTCACCATATCCCAGATCGGCGTATGTATATTTCGTGCTGACGTCATAGGTTAGTTTTATCTGGACAAAATCCTCGTAGCTGCCGCTTACGGGAGCGGTTCCCGTAATATCGGCAAACGCCTGATATGCATTCATAGCAGAATTGAATAATGCAACGGTGACAGAACCGTAACCTGCCAGATCAAGAATCACGACGGACATACTGTTTGCCGCAGCACTTGCAGCAGTACCTTTGCAGATGGTTTCATAACCGGTACTCAGATTGTAATAACAAATCAGCTCTTCCTTCATGGGATAACCGTGGTATGTATAATATCTGGTTGACGTGGTTTTCCCCGGTCCCCCTTCATCCTCAGTCACAAAAACGCATCGTCGGTTATCTCAGGACCTCCCCTGTCGAATCCGGAAGCGGAAGTCATCATTCCTCCTCCGATACTTGCACCGATCGCAATCATGAACAGCAAATAAATCTTTCCCCTCATTGATCTTTCCTCCTCTTTACGATTAACCCCTTTTGAAAATTTCGTTAATATGGCACGATTTTGGAATCAAAGGTTACCGAATCCAAAAGCACGCCATCCTTATAGCTCTTTACCGTGGCCGTATACTTGTAAGAATAATTCGTGCCCACCTTGTAAGTCTCATTGAAGGTAAACTTATTCAATGAGATTGTGATGTTCTGGTTCCAGCTTTTGATCGTTGACCAGCTGCTGCCGTTGTTTCTTTTTAACGATACTGCGACGTTAACATAGTCTACCTCGCCGGCATGGGTGGTTCCCCTGACGATCGGATTCGCTTTGCCTCCGCTCAAGATTTCTAAGGTGCCGGTGACCGTGTTGAGCCCGACCCAGCGGTATGTGGCCGCATTTTTTTCGGAATCAGGCTGACTTGGCCGATCGGAAGCGTAGGAGAATCCGGTCGAAACGAGAATCATGATCACAGCGAACATGAATACGATACTTTTTTTATAGTTCCTTTCCATAAAAAATCACCTCCTGTTATTAATAACCAGTTTCGGAGGTGATTTGTGACAAGTTGTTGCGGAAATAAAATATTACATTTTCTTTACAAGGCTTTCCCGTCTTCACGACCGGAACTCGACTCTGTTTTTGCCGTTGGCCTTCGCTTTTAATAATGCGTTGTCCACATAGGACAGAAATTGATCGATGCTGTCCCCCTGAATGTATTCGCCCACGCCCAGACTGATGGTGAGATTGTTGTTTTCGATCTCGAATTCATAGGCTTCAATCGTTTTTCTTACCTTTTCCGCAGCCTTGAATGCGTTTTTTATCGAGGTTTCCTGCAGACGAGATGAAAATGCACAAGATGCTGTTCGGCCAATATTTATGTCTGTTTGGCTCCCAAGTTAAGTTGTTTTCAACTTGCCACAATCATAAATTAACTTATTTTTTTGATTCCGATACATATTTCCTAATTTTGTTGTAGGCTTGGGATTGGCTGATTCCAAAAGCTTCCGCGACTTTATATGAACTTCCCAATTCCATATATTTATTTAAAATCAAATTAGATTCAAATTCCAGCAGCTGGTCCTTCAGCGATCCGCCGCTGGCAGCCTTTATACTTTCCACTTTTTTAAAAAGATCCGTCGGTATTGCGTCCACATCGATAACCGTTTGATTTGAGCTTACAACCAGGCGTTCAACGAGATTTTCAAGCTCCCTGATGTTGCCCGGCCAGCGGTAGTTGGTCAAAATATTAAATGCCTCCGGTGAGAATCTTCTTCTCAGGCGGTATTTTTCCATATTTTTGCTGAGATAATAATTAAGAAGCGTTATAACGTCTGCTTTCCGTTCTCTGAGCGGCGGTATATAAATCGGTATTACATATAATCTGTAATAAAGGTCCTCTCGAAACGTCCCCTGCGCTACCTGGTCAAGAAGATTTCTGTTCGTCGCAGCAATCAGGCGGAAGCTTGTTTTCCTTGGTTCAGTCTCTCCGATTCTGGTGATTGCTTTTTGCTGGATCACGCTTAAAAATTTTCCCTGCAGATGAAGGGGCAGCTCTCCAATCTCATTTAAAAATATCGTTCCGCCGTTGGCTGCCTCAAAGAATCCGATTTTCCCTTCATTTTTCGCACCGGTAAAAGCGCCCTTCGCATATCCGAAGAATTCTGATTCCATAAGGCTCTCAGGTATCGCAGTACAATTCACATCGACAAAGGGACCTTCCTGAAGAATGCTTTTCGAGTGGATATAACGGGCCAAATAGTCCTTGCCGACTCCGGTTTCACCCAGAATCAATACATTCGCATCACTCATGGCTGCCCTGATGGCAAGCTCCATGACGGGCTCCATTTCTTCACTTCTGGTAACGACTCCGTTTGTGACGTCATCTTTACTGATGATTTTCAGCGTATCCATGCTGATATATTGCTCTGAAAAGGACTGCTCTTCTCCGATTTCCTTATGTTCTTGCCGAATGGTTTCGATATTGTCTCCGATACTGTCCAGAAGTCGCTGATTCATAACCCTCCTGAAATCGTTATAATCCATATCGATCCCCACAACGCCGAAGATATGTCCGCCAATAAACACCGGCAAACTGTATGTAACTACTTCAAGATTGAGATAGGGGTCAAAATACGGCCTTGTCCAACCGCCGACTCCCTTTCTGATGCATTCGGTATACCACCATTTCAGAAATTCATTGTCGTCATGGCAGTCTTTTACATAGGAAAGGTCGTGTTCACGGATGATTTCCCAATTCCCTTTGTTCTCGATCAGCGTGCCGACAAGAAGCTCCTCCGGCCTTAATTGGGGCGTAGCTTCCGGAGTGACCTGATAATAGGCCTGAACGATAAGTTTTTCTGCCTTTGCATACTTGATAAGAGCTGTCTTGATCAGATCATTCTGAACAAAGCTTAAATACTGCCGGTCCTTGGAAAGCCTTTCCATGTCGATTTTATCCGCTACGGAGCGTGCGATACTATTTGCTATTTTTACGATACGTTCTCCGATAAACATTTCTTTGCCTTCCTGCGTTCTCTGTTTGTTCTTTTTAACCATACTCAACGGAAACACTCCCTGCACAGCCAATTTGGCATAATACTTGCGATATAAAATAATAAGTTGAATTTAAATAATAATGAATATTGCTGCAATACGGGTTGAATTGTTCAAAATTAGCGATTTTTATTGAAAGGGCTTGATGAATTATGGGTCAGACAGCAGACAAAGTCTATCTAAACGGAAAAATCTACTCTATGGATAAGTTGAATATAACTTATGAGGCTCTGGCTGTCAAGGATGGAATCCTCGTTTCTCTTGGTTCCTCGGAGGAATGTGTCGAGTGGATCGGATTTGATACAGAATTAGTGGATCTGGACGGAAAAATCGTCCTTCCTGCTTTCTCCGATTCCCATCTCCACGCTCCCGGGTTAGCCTATGATACGCTCTTTAATATGAACCTTTATGAAGCGCTATCTGCCGAGGAAACTCTGCATCGAATCAAAACTTTTGTCAATAATCATCCTGAGCTTGAAATTTTTTATGGAAGAGGATATAATGCGGGCCTTTTTGGGGGAAAAGAAAGCATAAAAGGCCCCAGAATGAAACATCTTGACGAAATCTGTCCCGATAAGCCGATAATCCTTGCCGATTTCGGAGGCAATTCCTTTTGGATGAACAGCAAGGCTTTTGAGTGTTACCATATCACGAACACTACGGAGTCACCGGAAGACGGCATCATTGAGCTCGACGAGGAAACCGGTGAGTTATGGGGGATACTCCGGGAAGGTGCAAGAGTCCTGGTTCCGTATCAGACTTTTACGGAAGAGCAGACCTACAAGGCCGCAAAATGGTTTCAGAAGGTTATGAATTCCTTTGGATATACCTCTGTTCTGGCCTTCCGTCCACCGGGAACCGTGGAGCCGCGAACTACTGACTTTGGGATATTCAAAGCGTTGGAAAACAGAGGCGAACTGACGCTGCGCGTTCAAGGTGCCCGCGATATGAACAGCGCCGAGGACATCGATCGCCAGCTGCAGGAGATGAAGCAAAAGAAAGTGCTTTATGAATCGGATCTGATCAAATTCACCACCGCCAAATTCTTTATAGACGGCGTAATCGAAAGTGCTACGGCCTTTTTGTCTGAGCCGTACGGAGCTGCTGCCGGAAAGGGCCCGGAATTTAGAGGAAAGGCTTTCTGGAGCTTTGAAAAACTGTCCTATACCTTTCAGCGATGCATGGAAGAGAGATTTCAAATCTACTGTCATACCATCGGAGACGGCGCATCCCATTTAGCCCTGGATGCACTTGAATCTGCCTATAAAAATATGGGTATGGACAGCTCTCAATTAGAAAACTATCGCCATACGCTGACCCACCTGCAATTGATCGACCGCAAGGATATCGAGAGGTTATCCCGCCTGAAAGTAATTGCCGGTGTCCAGCCATACTGGCATTTCAAGTCTCCTACCATGTGGTGGTCCCTTGAATATCCTTTACTGGGAGCCCGTGCTGAACTGCAGTATCCCCTGGCATCCCTGCTTCAGTCCGGAGTCGTTCTGGTTGCTTCCTCGGATTACCCCGTCACTCCGGTGCCGAATCCGTTTTATGCCATCCAGGCTGGCGTAACCAGAAATCTTTACCATGCAGCAGATTATAATCTGAAGGAGATCAAGGATATGGATGATCCAAAGTATCTTTTGAATCCATCCGAACGCATCCCGGTCCACGAAATGATCAGGGCTTTTACCGTAAATGCCGCTTATGCAAGATTTGAGGAGGCAACAGTTGGAAGTCTGGAGATCGGCAAGTCCGCCGATTTCATAATTGTGGACAGAGATCCTTTTGAGGTCGATCCCCTTGAGCTTCAAACTATTAAAATAGAAGAGACCGTATTTCTGGGTAAAACTGTGTTTTCATTAAAGAACTGAGTTCTTTTTATGTGTTTATAGATAAAAAAGTTAATGCGTTTGAAGAAAATAATGCTAAAGTATTTATGAAGGAGGAAAATCATGAAAAAGAGAAAACTTTTGACCTTGACATTAGTGCTTGCGCTGTTCGTTACCACAGTTTTTACAGGCTGCAGCGGATCGGCACAGGACGAAGCCGCTCAGGCAGATTTGCAGGTTGCTTTTGCCACTCGTTATGAAACCCCCGTAACCACCTGGGATCCCTCGATTGTATATGACACGGGGAATCAGGTCATGCACAATTTCTATGAAATGCTCTTAAAGTATGATGCAAATACCGATACCTTAATTCCAGCCTTGGCGACGGAATACTCGAAGAGCGCTGACGGACTGGTGTGGACCTTTAAATTGAGAGAGGGCGTAAAATTCCATGACGGAACGGATTTTAATGCCGAGGCCGTGAAATTTTCCATCGACAGAACCATTGCCGGCCAAATGGGATCTGCCTACATATGGGCTCCCGTAAAGGAGCTCAAGGTGGTAGACGACTATACCGTCGAGTTTTATCTCAACTCACCGGTTGCTCTTGATTTTATTGTATCTGCCGCAAATGCAGCATTCATCATGTCTCCAACTGCAGTAAAGGAAGCCGGAGATACCTTTGAATCCCAAACCGAATGGTTCAATCAGGGCATAGAGTGTGGAACCGGCCCCTATATGCTGCAGAGTCAGGTTCCCGGAGATGAAGTTATCGCAACAAAATTTGACGACTATTGGGCAGGCTGGGAAGGAAACCACTTTGACAAGGTCGTATTTAAACTGATTCCGGAAGATGCCTCCAGAAGACAGATGCTGGAAAGCGGTGAGGCTGATGTGGTAACCTCTCTGATGGTGGAGGATATTGAGGCACTGAAATCCAACCCTGACATTCAGATTGTTGTAAGTGAAGGCATTTCCAATATGGTCGCTTATCTGAACACGGAGAAGGAACCACTGAATAATGTAAAGGTACGGCAGGCGATATCATACGCTTTCCCTTATGAGGATGTTGTAAACTATATCAAGAAGGGTTATGCCAGTGTCGCAACGGGAATTATTCCAAAAAACATGTGGGGAGCAATGGAGGAAACTCCTTATACCCACAACCTTGATAAAGCAAAGGCTCTGCTGGCCGAAGCCGGATATCCTGATGGAGGATTCACATTGACCTATACCTACGGTGCCGGAAGAGAAGACAGAAAGAAGACCGCCGAGCTGTTCAAGGGAGAATTAGCTAAAATTGGAGTAACTCTTGACATTCAAGCGATGCCTTGGGATAGTCAATGGGCAATGGCTCACAATACAGACCCGAATCAAAGGCAAGACATCTTTTCAACAAAATACTGGTCTGATGTTATCAGTCCATATGACCAATACTTCACCTTGGTAAAAAGCGAAGATACCATCAACTGGAATCTGTCTTATTATAAAAACCCGGAAGTGGATAAGCTTATTGATGAAGCAGGTATTGCTGCAGCAAAGGACAGAGAAAGCTCTTTGCCGATCTTCAATCAGATCGGCGAGATTATTGCCAAGGATTGCATTATCATTCCGGAAGGAGATCAAAAATCGATCATGATCCTAAGCAAATCCTTTAAAGGCTTTGTGCCAAATTCTGCATATATCGATACCGTATTCTTCTATGACTGTTATCGGGATGCTGCAGAATAAAATACGGGCTTGACAATACGACAGCATATTTCATAAAAAAAATGGTTTGAATGGTTTACCGGAATACGGCGCAGCCATTCAAACCATGTAATAGAGGAGGACCCGGCAGTTGAGAAAATATATTATTAAGCGCATTTTACTTAGTATCATCGTTTTGTTTATTGTCATTCTGATTACTTTCATAATCACAAGAGCAATTCCGGGTGACCCTGCAGTGAAATGGGCAGGACCAAGGGCAAATGTTGAACAGATTGAGGCTGCGAGGGTAGAGCTCGGTCTTGACAAGCCTTATATTGTTCAGTTTTTTAATTATACAGGAAATCTTCTGCATGGAAATCTTGGATATTCATATATAACTCACCGGGCGGTAGCAGACGAACTGGTGGAAGCAATTCCTGCAACTATGGAATTAATCTTCCTCTCAACCATTATCTCGATCATTGTTGGTGTGGCGCTTGGTTTATATTCAGCTAAATATAAAGACAAATGGCTAGACCACGGAGTTCGATTTTTTGCAATTGGCTCCGTATCCTTGCCTTCCTTCTGGCTTGCACTGGCTTTACAGCTGGTGTTTTACGGCATTCTGGGCATTTTCCCATTAGGAGGACGTGTCAGTACAGATATTTCTATTTTCTATGAACTTCCTCATATTACCGGATTCCTGCTTCTTGATTCTTTACTCACCGGAAACTGGATCATATTTAAAGACGCACTCTGGCATATCGTTCTTCCCGTCGTTACGCTTTCCACCAATGTAGGTGTTGTTGCCCGAATGACCCGATCTGCGCTATTGGAAATATTGAATGAAGACTATATTGTCGCAGAAAGATCTTACGGCATTAAAGAACGGTATATTTTATGGGTCTATGCCTTGAAAAACTCTCTCGGTCCTACGGCAACCGTAGTTACATTGACCATAGGCTATACCATCGTAAATACGTTCCTGGTGGAATCTATTTTCAGCTGGCCGGGAATCGGCAAATATGTCTCCAATGCAGTAATGTCCTTTGACTATCCTGCCATTATTGGTGTTACTATATTTTCAGCAGTTGTCTACCTGATATTGAACTTGATTGCAGACATCGTTATTTCTCTTGACCCAAGAGTAAGAATATAGGAGGTGGGGATATGAAAACTTCATTGCAGCAATTGATATTTGTCGCAAGGCCAAAACTGAGAGAAACCAGAATGTCACTTTATCTCCTGAACAGAAATGCTCTGACAAGAGCAGCTCTCATCATTATGCTGGCTCTCTTGATACTCGCTGTGATCGCACCTCTCATCATCCCTTATCCCGGGGATATCTGGGAAAATACAAATCCGGCCAATAGCCTTCAACCCCCATCTCCGGAATACATATTCGGTACCGACGAGCTTGGCAGAGACTTGTTCAGCAGAATTTTATACGGCATAAAAATCTCAATTTCAACAGCTATCATCGCTGTCGGCTTTGCAGTGGTCATCGGTTCGGTTCTTGGCGCCATTGCCGGTACACTGGGGGGCTGGATCGATGAAGTCATCATGCGTATCTGTGACGCATTTTTGAGTTTTCCGCCTCTGCTGCTTGCAATTGCAACCTCGGCCATGCTCGGACCCTCTCTGGAAAACGCACAGCTTTCCATTATAATTTCTTGGTGGCCATGGTATACAAGACTTCTGAGAGGGCAAGCTATCTCTGTAAAAGAAAAGCCTTTTGTGAAGGCGGCGGAAGCAATTGGGACAAAAAAAATAAGACTTATGTTCCGTCACATTGTTCCAAACTGTATTTCACCGATTATTATACAGGCTTCTATGGATATGGGCTCTGTCATTCTAACCATAGCTTCTTTGAGTTTCTTGGGCCTTGGGGCACAGGCACCGACTCCCGAATGGGGACTCATGGTCGCAACCGGAAAGAATTACTTCATGAATGCATGGTGGTACGGCATTTTCCCAGGATTGGCAATTTTCATTACCGTGCTGACCTTCAATCTCCTTGGGGATGGTCTTCGGGAAATTCTTGATCCGAAGACCAGAAAGAATTAGAGGAGGATGGATCATGAGTAAATATTTGGAGATTAAAAACTTAAAAATCAACTATAAGACCTACGAGGGATCCAGACCCGTTTTAGATATCGATTATCTCGGGATCGATAAAGGAAAGACCTACGGTCTTGTAGGAGAAAGCGGATCCGGAAAAACTGTCCTAGCCCTGGCAATACAAAGATTGCTAAGCATACCACCGGGTGAAATCGAGCACGGAGAAATCCTGCTGGACGGCGAAGACGTATTGAAAAAGTCAAATAAAGAAATGGAAAAAATCCGGGGTTCAAAGGTCTCAATGATATTCCAGGACCCTATGTCCGCATTAAATCCTGTTTTTACGGTAGGCATGCAAATGCGGAAGATCGTCTTGGAAAAACAGAAGCTCAAAAAGAATCAGGCGGAAGAAAAAGTCCTTGAGATGATACGAACCGTCAAGCTTCCCGATGCTGAAGAAATCGTGAAAAAGTATCCCCACGAATTAAGCGGCGGACAAAGACAGAGAATTATCATCGGCATGGCGTTGTTATGCGGAGCGGAATTTATCATTGCAGATGAACCAACAAGGAATCTGGACGTTACCATTCAGGCCGGAATCTTGAAACTCATCAGCGAGCTTCAGAAGAAGCTGAACATTACCGTGCTTTACATCGCCAACAATCTGGGTCTCGTATCGTCTATCTGCGATGAAGTGGCCGTACTGAAAGCCGGTACCATCGTGGAAAGAGGAAATGCTAGGGAGATCATGGAGAATCCGAAGCACGAATATACGAAAGTACTGATCGAATCCATTACTTCCTCAAGGAACACCGAAAGCAGAATACACCTTGAAAATACCAACGAAATTTTGAACGTCAGCGAATTGGTGAAATATTTTCCTGTTAAAAATGAATTCCGCTCAAAGAAAGGCATCTTTGTCAAAGCCGTTGACAATGTCAGCTTCACCATAAAAAAAGGAGAAGTACTCGGTATCGTCGGAGAGTCGGGCTGCGGAAAATCGACTCTAGTCAATACTATACTCTTTTTGCATCCTCCAACTTCAGGAAAAGTCATCTTTGACGGACAGGATATTTTTTCTCTTGGAAAAAAAGCATTAAGAATTGCACGAAAGGATGTCCAGATCGTTTTTCAAGATCCTTTCTGGTCCCTGGATCCCCGCTGGCTTGTAAAGGACATTATCGGCGAGCCGTTGGTTGTCCATAAAAAACTGTCCTCCATGGACTATGTCCAGAACGTTCAGGCTCTTATGGGTATGGTGGGCTTAAATCCAGAGGATGTTTATAAATATCCTCATGAATTCAGCGGAGGGGAAAGACAACGAATCGCCATTGCAAGAGCTCTTTCCGTCAGTCCCAAGCTGGTGGTTTTGGATGAACCCACCTCTGCCATCGATGTAGTATCACAAACTCAGGTACTGAATCTCCTGGAAGATCTGAAGCAGAAGCTGCAGCTTACTTATATAATCATCTCCCACGATCTCGGTGTGGTCAATTACATGGCCGATAAAATCATCGTGATGTATCTGGGGAAAATTGTTGAAGTTGGGAATGCAGAAACGATTTTTGAGCAGCCGAAGCATCCGTACACCGTCGCGCTGTTTAACGCAATTCCAGGCCTGAAGACAAAAAGTGTAGACGATCTTGCTTCCATTCAAGGAGAGGTTCCGAGTGCCATCGATCCACCGAAGGGTTGCCGTTTTCACCCTCGCTGCGAAAAATGCATGGATATCTGCAGGAGCGTTGAACCTGAGCCAAAGGAGGCATTTAACAGATACATATCCTGTCATCTATTTTAATTTTCGGGCGGGAGGAAAGGGTTAGAATATGGATATTTCACAAAGATTTAAAGCGATGGAAGCCTCTTCTGTAAGAAAACTATCCATTTATGCAGATGAAGCAAAGAGAAACGGGAAAAAGGTGTATCACCTGAATATCGGTCAGCCCGACCTGGCTACCCCGGAGCTCTACTTTCAAAGAATTCGAAACTTTAACGAACCAGCGACGGAATATATGCCCTCTCTCGGCATTCCCGAGCTTATTGACAGCATTCAGGCATATTATGCCGATTTTGGCATCCATTATAATAAGGATCAGATCGCCGTTACCTGCGGCGGTACGGAAGCGCTGCTTTTTACTTTCTTAGCCATAGCCAATGAAGGCGATGAGATTCTTTTGCCGGAGCCATTCTATTCCAACTATACAACGTTTTTTACCATTTCCGGTGCGATCTGCATCCCGGTGACGACCTACGCCGAGAACGGATTCCACTTCTCCGAGGAGGATTTGACATCCAAAATTACAAAGCGTGCAAAGGCGATCCTGATTTCCAATCCGGGGAATCCCACAGGCGCGGTATTAAGCATGGATGAAATTAAAATGGTTGCGAAGATTGCCAAGGAATACGATTTATATATCATCGCCGATGAGGTATACCGGGAATTCGTGTTTGACGGAAGAGAAGTCGGCAGTTTCGGTTTTCTTCCCGATATCGAAGACCGGCTCATCATCATCGACAGTGTTTCAAAGAGATTTAACGCTTGCGGAGCGAGAATCGGCATGCTGCTGACTAAGAACAAAGACTTGTTTTCCGTCATCACCAAGCTCTGCCAGGGCCGGCTTTCCTGTTCCACCATTGAGCAGTACGGTGCTGTGGGCCTTTACGAGGCCGACAAGCGCTACGTTACCGATGCGCGGGATCAATATCAGAAGCGGCGGGATATCGTCTACGGGCTGCTGAAGCAGGTTCCCGGAGTCGTCTGCAGAAAACCGGAAGGTGCCTTCTATATGATCGCAAAGCTTCCAATTGACGATGTGGATGATTTTCTGACCTGGCTGCTCACCAGCTTCGATATCGACGGCGAAACCGTCATGGCGGCGCCCGCGGAAGGCTTTTACAAAACGAGGGGACTCGGAAGAAACGAGCTCCGCATTGCCTACGTGCTCGAAGAGGAGCCCTTGACCAAAGCCATGAGGATTCTTGCCGAGGGATTAAAAAAGTATATGGAATTGAACAACATCAATCTGGTATAAACAAAGAAACGAGTATGGAAAACAAAAAGCCGGTGGTCTGAAATGTCTGAGACCAGCCGGCTTTATTTATTTGTATTAGAGTTGCGTCTATTTGTTGATTAGGACGATTCCGCCCACGCACAGAATGATGCCTGCGATTTTGTAGGAAGTGAGCTGGTCATGATAGAAAAAGTATCCAATGACCAGTAAAACAAGGACGGTCAGAGCGCTTGACATGAGATTTGTCGTGCTGAGATTACCGCCCACCCGGTAAGCGTAAAGAAAGCCTACTTCAATTCCCAAAACAGCCGCACCCAGTGCAAAGCTTGCCCAGTTGATTCTATGCAGCTGCTCCGAAAGCACTACCCCTTTGCTGAAAAAGGGGAACAGGATCACACATAAAACTGCGGCTGAAAGATAGGAAACGAGCAGGGAAATCATTGGATTGACCTGTAATGGAGTTGACTTTTGTATCAGATGATACAAAACGGTCGACGATGCGGTCAGTATAATTGCCGGGTATAATAGATTTATTCCACTCAATGATTTCACCTCTGATTTCTTTCTCTAGTTAGAGTCTAAATCAGAAAGCATATTCTTTCAACCTATTTTTGCTCCATGCCGATCCGCCGGAATAGAATATTGTTTTCCAGATGAATGTGCTGGAACAAATCTCCCTCCAGTTCCTGCAGGCTCCTGAAGGTTTTGCTGTAGGTGGCACAGCCGTCTGCAGGGATGATATAATCCTCTGTAATCCGCCTCAGCTCCTTCAAAATGTCACCGGCTCCCTCGTGTTCTTCTTCCGTTTCCTTCACAACTGTGCCGATTTTCTCCAGAAGTACATCCGATGGGTTCGCATCATATTCCTTGATCATAGGAAACAGGATCTCTTCTTCTTTGATCAGGTGCTGATCCAATTCCATCTTCAGATTGTGAAATAGCTTGTGAACCTTGAACAAGTCCGTATGATTCGGTCCGTGGACCCTTAATATCGTTGTGGTCAGGTCACTGAGTTCGGGAAGCGCCCTTTTCAGGTAATTATGATGCCCGCTGATGATATAATCGATCAACCCGGCAAGGGTCATTTCTCTGAAATCGGTCTGCCCCGCCAGCTGTTTCGTTTCTTCATACGCCTCTTCAAGCTTCCTGAGAACATCCTGCTCATCAAGATTCTGTTCTTTTAACGCATCCGCCAACGGCCTGTGCCCACCGCAACAAAAATCAATATTAAGTTTTTTAAAAACCTCACTTGCCTTGGGCATGATCGATACGATCTCGCCGATACTTTGTGTTATATTAAATGTGTTCATAATAATCCCTCTTTCCAAAATTCATTATTAACTGTAGCTTTGTTTTAATCATACCCTGATTTGCTTATATAAACTGTGACCTGCGTCACTCTATTTCCTTTATTAAAGCCTCTTCATTTATTATGATGATTTTTTTATTGCCGATCATTTCAATGATGCCTTCCTCCTGAAGGTGATTCAATCTCCGGCTGACCGTTTCCCTCGCAACGCCGATGTAATTTGCAATTCCTTCCCTGCTGAAGGGAAGCTCGAACTGTATTCCCAGTAAGTGAGCCGTTCCGTATTTCTCCGCAAACTCCAGCAGCACAGCAGCGATTCGGCCTTCCGCATTCTTAGTACCCATGTTCTGGACCGAACGTTCCAGCCGATCCAGTCTGGCGCATAATTCCGCGATAATTTTCAAACTGATGTCCGGATACCTTCGGATCAGCTCCTGAAAGTCTTTGTTGTGGATCATGCAGACATGGGTCTGTTCCAACGCCTCAACGTTATAGGTTGCTTCCTGGCGGGACAAGAGGTTCTTTTCCCCGAAAAAATCTCCTTCTGAAAAGATATAAAGGATCTGCTCTTTTCCCTCCTGCGTGTATCGAAAGGCTTTTACCCTTCCATGGTTAATGATAATAAGGCTGTCCAAATTGGATCCTTCCAGAAGGATCATTTCCCCTTTTCCATATTGCCTTCGTATGATCAAGTCTACAACCCGGTTCAATTCCTCTTCATCCAACGCCGAAAAGATCGGAACCCTCTTTGCGCACAGCTGATGCTGACATTGTCCGCAGCTGCAGGTATCATTTTTCATCCTTACTCACCTCACAACCATAATTTTTTCTATTATAGTATATCACAAATTGCAAGAACGTTGCATCTGCAACGAAATTTCACATCGGCAATGATTGTATGAACCGCCGCCAAGATGATATAATCTTGACATCACCATAATTGAGGGGGGTTGTTAACCAAATGGGTAAGAAAAATCTGATAAAAATCAGCAAAGAAACAAGAGAAGATATGGTTTCTTCAATAAAAAACTACTTTGAGAAGGAAAAGGATGAAGAGCTTGGCGACCTGGCTGCCGGTTTTATACTGGACTTTATCATCGAAGAACTGGCTTCTGAGTTTTATAATCAGGGAGTTTATGATTCCTATAAATTCATGAACGTTCGATGTGAAGATCTGCTTTCCATTTTAAAATAATAATCCTTGCCGCATATGTCATTTGAAACCATATAGTGCCTTTTCATGCCTCGCTCATTGTTCTGAACGGGATCCGTTTTATAATAAAGAAAAACGAGGAGGGATCCAATATGGATATCAACCGACATTCCGGCTTTTCTATCAGACCGGCAGAAAGAAAGGACGCCGCCTTGATCGTTAAATACATCAGGGAGCTGGCGGCTTTTGAAAACGAACTGGATCAGGTAACGGTTACTGCGGAAGACCTTGAAACAAATATGTTCGATCAAAACGGAGCGCAGGCGATTATCGGAGAATTTCACGGAACACCTGTGGGTTTTGCTTTTTTCCATCAAAGTTTCTCAACCTTCCTGGGTAAAAAGGGAATTACATTGGTGGATTTGTATATCGAGCCCGAAGTGAGAAATCGCGGTTTCGGGAAAGCGATGATGGCTTACCTGTCGGCATTGGCCAGAGAACAGGACTGCGGCAGACTGGAATGGTGGTGCCACGATTGGAATGCAACGGCCATCGCATTATATAAGAAGTGGGGCGCTTTTCCCATCGATAATATCCGCGTTTACCGCTTGTGCGGCACTGCACTCTCTCAGTTCCGATAAAAAGGTAGGAATCATTGAATCATGTTTACAGAGCCATGTTACATGATATAATACAATCAAAAATAGCAGGAGAGAAATGAAATCTTATATGATTACAGTATTGATTGTAGGGAACAACATCGCGGATAATGAACGGATCGCAGGCAGTATCATCGGAGGAACCGAGCTGACCACCTGCATTATTTGCACCCATTCTGCCACGGAAGCGCTAAAGGTGATCGAAAGCAGGCAGAATAAAATCGATCTTTTTGTCATCAGCATTAAAATGAAAGAGCAAAGCGGTCACCGGCTGGCTGAAAAAATACGGAAGATTGCGGAATACCGGGACTGCCCCATCCTGTTCGTTACGAATTTAAGCTACAATCTCTCCGGGTTTTCCGATCTGGCTACCTATCAGAGCTACCGGAAATATAATTATATTTCCCTTCCCATAACAAGGATCGACGTGCAAGGAAAACTCGGCTTATACCTTGAAGAAATCATCGCAAATCAATCCGACAGAAAAAAGGCGGAGAGAGCAGTTTACATAACTCATACGAAGGGCGAAACTTTTATCGGCGTGAAGGATATTCTGTTTGCCGAAGTCCGCAATAAGGTCTGCGGTATCTATACAACGGAGGAAAGCTTTGAGATAAGCCGAAAGAATTTAATTGATATGATCGGGCTCGTCGATGATGATTTATTTCTGCGGTGCCATCGGGGCTTTGCTCTGAATATCAAGCAATTGAAAGGAATTGAGAAGGTTGACCGGAGGATTTGGAAAGCGGTTTTCGAGAACGGTAATACCCCTTGCCTGATCAGTAAGTCCTATATCGATGAAGTGATGGAGAAATACAAAACATTTCAGACCAAATAATGGCATTTCAGGTCATAGCTATTGAGACTCCAATGGTAATTATGGTATCTTGAAAAGGAAATTTTCAAGGGAGGATATCAATCATGACTTGGATGCCTTTTGTTTGCCTTTTTATCGGTCTTTTCTTTGGTATGCGGGATCTGCCTGTGAAGATATTAAAAGGAATCGACTCTGTGATCAACATTGCACTGGTGGTATTAATGCTGACCATCGGTTTCCATATCGGAACAGACGACTCAGTAATGTCCAATCTTCCGTACATCGGATTTCACTGTGTTGTGATTTCTCTAAGCGCCATTGCTTTCAGCGTTGGGTTTACGGTTCTGACAGAGAAGACTCTGCTGCCTTTGGAAGAACTGCGGGAGCGGCTTTTTTCCGAAAATATCAATCTCAATCAAGAAGTCAATCTCGGAGAAGAAGCGAATAAAAAGACATCATCCCTCATCTGGATCATGCCGGTCAGTATCATCGCAGGGGTATTGTTCGGATATTTTTTGCTGCCGGATTCTTTCAAGGCTGCTCTCGGATATCTGCTTACCGGTTCCCTGATTGTGCTCTACATCAGTGTCGGCATCAGTCTCGGCTCCAACAGGAAGGTGTTCCGGTATCTTAAAATTCTCGGTTTTAAAGTAATCTATCTCTCCCTCGCCATTTTTGCGGGCAGTGTTGCCGGGGGTCTTTTTTCCGGGCTTGTTCTTGGTGTGCCGCTTCCTATTGCCGTGACATCCGCAAGCGGAATGAGCTATTACAGCATAACCGGCGCCTATATGACTCAAATGTACGGGATCGAAGCGGGTACCTACGGCTTCATTGTGAATGTTATGAGAGAATTTTTTACGGTGCTGCTGCTGCCTTTACTCATTAAAATCAGCAAGGGTAGTCCCATCGCAAGCGGCGCTGCGGGCAATATGGATACCATGCTGGTTCCAGTCACAAAATTTGTCGGCATCGAGCTTGGCCTTGTAACATTAATAACCGGGACCATCCTGACATTTTTGGTGCCTTTTATTCTCCCTCTGTTTTACAGGCTTTTTTCTTAAGCCTTCTATTTTTTCTTCTTTCCGACTGTGATGATCTGGCGATAGGCCCCCACAAAGCCGCCGGCAATGCCAAGGCACAGAAGAATCAGAAAAAAGATCATTCCCGTTCCAAGTTTTCCGTCAATCCAATGGCCGGCCATCGCGCCCAAAACAATCGGGATCGCTATGGTCAAACCCAGCTGGGAGATCAACGTCAAGGCCTCCAGGCCGGAACCCATGCCGGATTTGCTTTTCTTTTCATTCGCGCTCATCGATCTTCTCCTTTTTTTCTTATTCTATCAAATTTATCCGTTGATTAACAGCCGTGTTATTTCCTTTGAAAAAATAAAATCCTGTCCGTTCACATTCAGTTCATAAAAAAATTCTATGATGAACCCATGGAACAGAGAGGAGTCATTATCATGAAAAAATTTGGCAAGAAGAAAATTATCGTCATCAGTATCATTTGTATTGCAGTAATCGGTGCAGTTACCTTTTATTCGGTATGGGCTTCAGGGGAAAGCTATGCTGAAGAAACCGCGAAGGTACAGGACCTTGAAACATATTACAGTTATGAGGGGAACGTCGAAGCAAAGGATGCTCAGATGATTTATGCCGTCGGCACATCGACCATGAAAAAAATCTATGTGAGTGAAGGCGATTATGTTAAAAAAGGGGATTTATTATATGCGCTGGAAGGAGATAACGCAGAATCAACGCTGACGCAGTCACAGGCGTCGGTCACCTCGGCGAAGGTCTCCTACCAGGACGCCAAGAGCAATTTGAACCGTATGACCGAGCTTTATAATGCAGGCGCGGTCTCCCGTACCGATTATGAACAGGCAAAGAGCAATAGTGAAGTTACCGCAGCCCAGCTGACCCAGGCCCAGGCCAATTACGACACGTCAAAAAAGAATGTGGATGATTTAAAAGGCTATGCGGAAGTTGACGGCGAGGTTTCCGACATTAATGCGGAAGAAAATGATTCCATGCTATCCGGAACTGAGATAATGGATGTAATCAACTATGACCACCTCATCGTTAAAATTAAAATTGACGAATTCGACTTGGCCGCTATCACGGAAGGCGAAAAGGCTATGATTGCAGTTACCGCTTTAGACAAAGAAATTGCAGGCACCGTATCAAAAATTTCCAAAAAAGCGGAGGTTGTCAACGGGGTCTCCTATTTCAACGCGGAAGTTTCTTTGGAATCGGATGAGACGCTTAAGGTCGGTCTTTCCGCCGAAGTTAAAATCAACAGCGCAAATGCTGCAGGCGCGGTCACCATATCCATGAACGCCCTACAGTTTGATGCGAATAACGAACCCTATGTATTCATGAGGGATTCAGACGGAAAAGTCGTATCGAAAAAAGTAACCGTTGGAATGAACGATGGTAAGAGCGTTGAAATAAAAGAAGGCCTTGACTCCGGAGAAACGGTCCTGATTGAAGCCGATAAGAATACTCCTGCAGACGCCGTTTCTCCGCCCGAAAGGGGCGGTATGATATGAATAAAGAAATTGTCAAAATGAATCATATCGTAAAATCGTATCAGATGGGAGAGGAAGAGCAGATTGTCCTAAAAGGGATCGATTTTACCGTAAACGAAGGGGAATTTGTTTCCATTTTAGGGCCTTCCGGCTCGGGGAAATCAACCTTGATGAACATCATCGGCTGTTTAGACAGTCCAACGAGCGGAGAATACGTCCTATCGGGAAAAACCATTTCCAAGCTTTCGGAAAAAGAGCTGACGAAAATCCGCAGTCATGAGATCGGTTTTATATTTCAATCCTTTCAGCTGCTGCCAAGACTGAGTGCTCTTGAAAATGTGGAACTGCCCTTGATCTATGCGGGGATACCGCCTAAGGAGCGCGTCCGGATTGCAAAGGATACACTTGTTCGAGTTGGACTTTCGGACCGGCTCACTTATTATCCAAGGCAGTTATCCGGCGGTCAGCAGCAGCGTGTGGCCATTGCGAGGGCTCTTTCTACGAATCCGTCTGTTTTACTGGCAGACGAGCCCACCGGAGCATTGGATCAAAAAACCGGAAGACAGGTCATCGATTTATTTGATGACCTGCACCGCGAAGGAAGGACGATTATTATGATAACCCATGATGAAAATATTGCAAAAAACGCCAGTAGGATCAGCAGAATTCTTGATGGCTGCATCACGGAACAGGAGTAACGTTTTGATAAAAGAGAGTATAAAAATGTCCTGGCAGAATATTGTCAGTAATAAAATGCGTTCCTTCTTAACGATATTAGGGGTTTTGATCGGAGTTGCTTCCGTTATCGCTCTGATCACCATCGTGCAGGGAATCACCGATGATATAACCAGTCAATTTTCAGATCTCGGCACCAATACGGTCAATGTTCAAATAAAAGGAACTCCATATAAAGACGGGTTGACCTATCACGAATTGGAAGAGCTTGAAAATCTGGATAACATAAAGGGAGTATCTCCGACTTTAAGCCTTTCAGGTTCTTTGTCCTATGGGGATCTGGTGGACGATGAAGCGGTCATTGAAGGGTACAATGAAAACTATTTCAATAATAAACCCGATTTAGTTCTCCGCGGCAGGGGATTAAATATCCTAGACATGGAAAGCAAAAGCCGGGTATGTCTCATTGATGAAACAATTGCCAAAGAGTTATTCTTTGGAGCAGATCCCTTGAATCAAACACTGCGGATCAGCGGAAATATTTTCACCGTGGTCGGAATTCTATCCGAAGACGGCGACAGCTCCGTGATGAATGCACAAAGTGAATCTGATGAAGGAAAGGTAATCATTCCATATGATACAGCCATGCATCTTGCCGGTACGGGAACGATAAAATCCATGGATTTTATCCTTAAGGATTCGGCAAATACAGATGCCACGGTAGCTGCCATAGAACAATATCTGGATAAGCTCTTTCGAAACGAAGAAGACAGCTACAGTCTGATCGATATGGAGCAGCTCCTTGAAACTATGAATTCCATGACATCGATACTGACTGCGGCACTGGCAGGAATCGCATCGATTTCCCTGCTGGTCGGAGGGATCGGGATCATGAATATGATGCTTGTTTCGGTAAAGGAACGCACCAGTGAAATCGGCTTAAGAAAAGCCTTGGGTGCAGATCCGGGAAGAATCCAGCTCCAGTTTCTCATGGAATCCATATTTCTCTCCGTGATCGGAGGAATCATAGGCGTGATCTTAGGCATCACCCTTTCATTTATTGCTTCCATCTTCCTTGGTATCGTTTTTCAGATCTCTTGGAGCGCCGTAGCACTCGGCGTTTGCTTTTCCACTCTGGTGGGGATACTCTTCGGCTGGGCGCCGGCAAGAAACGCCAGTCTGTTAAATCCTATTGATGCTTTAAGGAGCCAATAAGGCTTGTGATATGTTATAATGATTCCATTGATTAAGACGGCTTCGCCGCAAGGAAGGAATCATTGCATCATGCTTTAGGATACGGGTTGCATGATATAATAAATGCAAATAGCCATGAGGTAGAAAGATATGTTTCATATTCTGATCGTTGAAGATGATAAAAACTTAAGAAGGCTGATGGAAGCCGTATTGACCCAGAACGGATACCATGTTGTTCCTGCTTCCGACGGACAGGAGGCCCTGGATTTGCTGGAATCCGTTTACGTGGATCTGATCATCAGCGATATCATGATGCCTAATATGGATGGATATACGCTGACCAGGGAGCTGCGGGATGCCAACTATGATATCCCCGTCCTCATGATTACTGCAAAGGAGACCTTTGAAGATAAACGAAAAGGGTTTTTGTCCGGAGCGGATGACTATATGGTGAAGCCCATCAATATCGACGAGATGATTTTAAGAGTTGGGGCAATCCTGAGACGTTCAAGGATCAGCAGCGAGCAGCGAATCTGCATCGGTGAAGCGGAGCTGGATTACCAGTCCTTAACCATCCGCAAGGGCGGTTTGTCGCGCACCCTTCCAAAAAAAGAATTCCATCTCCTCTTCAAGCTGCTCAGTTATCCAAAACAGATTTTCACCCGGCAGCAATTGATGGAAGAAATTTGGGGTCCGGAAGCGGAAACGGACGAACGAACAGTCGACGTACACATCAAAAGGCTGAGAGATAAGCTGCATTCGTTTCATGAGTTCGACATCGTAACGATCCGCGGAGTTGGTTATAAAGCGGAGATAAGGGAGGTAAAATGAGAACAACAATCCGATTAAAAATGATAGTCAGCTTTTTGCTCATACTTGCCTTCTCTTGCGTTGTAACTTTTTTCGGAGCGATACTGATCATCGATATGCCCCAGGAAGAAGAGACCAAAATCAGCCAGTTTTCCTATACGGATACTCTGCTGGCGCTTAAAAAACAGACCGGTCTTTCTACTCAAGAGATCCTGAACATCAATCTCAACGACATGTATAGCACACGGGTTTTAGACGAAATTGATAAGGCAGCGCTTGACGATACGACAAAAGCGAGACTGGAGCAAGGCGAAAAAGTTTTTGTCTCAAGGGATCCTTCCATGCAGGAGGTTACCTATATTAAATTAGGTGATGAAACGGTCAAAATTACGGCTCGAAGACGTGATGACTTCGAGGTTTTCCGTTTCCGGATCGCGCTCGTCCTCCTGTCAATTTTACTTTTGTCCTGTGTCATTTTAGCCTTTGCCTCCGGCAAAATGCTGCGACCGATTCTCAAGCTCACGGCCGCAACACAGAAAGTCGCAAGTGGTCAATTTGATGTTTCTGTTGATATAGGAAAAAATGACGAAATAGGAATTTTAATCAGGAACTTTAATCGGATGGCGAAGGAGCTCGGCAACATGGAGTATTTACAGAAGGATTTCATGAGAAACGTATCCCACGAATTTAAGACGCCCATCGCCTCTATCCAGGGCTTTGCAAAACTTTTACAGAATGAAAACCTGTCCCGGGAAGATCAGCTTGAATTTTCAGGAATCATTCTGGAAGAAACCGAGCGGCTGTCAAAGCTGTCATCAAACATTTTAAGGCTTTCGAAATTGGAACATCAAAATGAGCTGACTTCGAAAAAGGAGTTCCTCCTGGATGAACAAATCCGCTCCGCCATTGTGCTTCTGGAACCGAAATGGAGCAAAAAAAATCTTGACCTGATCGTTCAAATGGAAAAGACCAGCTATCGAGGCGATGAAGAATTGCTGCAGCAGGTCTGGATCAATCTCATAGAGAATGCCATTAAATTTTCCAATCAAGGCGGAAGACTTTCCATCTCGCTTACCCAGGCGGAAAATCATGTCGAAGTTGAAATTGCCGACAATGGCATTGGGATGGACGAAGAAACAAGGCAGAGAATCTTTGAACGATTCTATCAGGGCAATGCAAGTCATTCTATGGAAGGAAGCGGCCTGGGATTATCCATTGTAAAGCGGATCCTGGATCTGAGCAATGGAGAAATTCAAGTAAAAAGCAGCTTAAACCACGGAACTGCGTTCCTGGTTAAGCTGCCTCTATAAATATACTTATTCTTCTCCTAAAGACGCTTCCGTGTCAACGGTCCAGAATGGGACAAAAGTGCTTCCGTTCATATTTTTTCTCGATACCATATTTCACATTCGTAACGAATATGTTATACTCTTTCTAGAATAATTAGGAGGTGTTTTCATGAAAGGTATCGTAAAAGCCAGCTTTGTTCTCAGCATTGTCACAGTTTGTGTTGGTGCAGCCGCAGTCGTCTTAAGTGCAATACAGCTCAATTCTGAAAGATAACGATTCTAGATTATCATCTATAAATACTTTAGGATCACAATTGAAATTCGATCTTTTTTGGTGACACCGCCTACCGCTTTGAGCAGGATTTTGCCCTTGCCACGAAGCACGAGCTTGTCACCTTCTTTTATTTGCCTGTCGGCTTTCTCGCTCTGCTGTCCGTTGACAAAGACCATTCCGGCTTCAATAGCGGATGCCGCTTTTCCCCGGGAAAGCGAAAAGGCTGACGAGATCAGGTTATCCAGCCGCAGAGAGGCCACCGTATCCCGTTTTTCTTCGTACCTGCCTTCCGGTACAATAATCTCATCAATGGAAACGATCCCCGCGTTCAGAGTCGTCCGTCCTGCTTTTTCATAGTGATACAGGAGAAAATCTCCCATATCCTTCATGATAACAATATCGGCTCCGCCTTCGCGCACCAGAATATCTCCGATCATTTCCCGTTTTACGCCCAGTCCCATGAGCGAACCCAGGTAATCCCGATGGGAAAGGGTACGGTATCCGTTCTGGGTAATGCGAAGCAGAGCGAACGGATTATGCTCCAAGAGCTCCGCGTAGTCGGGAAGAAAAACAGCAGCCGTCCGTTCGGCATCCTCATAACCTCCGTAAAAGCAATAACGGAGTCCTTTATGCTGCCGGCATAGTGCATCCGCCAGCGTTCTCTGGCGCATATCCAGAAAGGCTGAATTCGTTGTCATATAATTTTCAAGACATTGCTGGATTTTATCCTCAATACCGGCCAGTAAGACCGCATCCTCTTTCATTTCTTCTCCCTCAATCGATTCCTGATTCGTTTTCTTATGCTCCGTTTTATTATACGGAACGTTTCCAGAAATTAAAAGAAATTATAACAATTAATTTCTTTTTTTCTATTTCGAAACCAGTTTCACTATGTTATACTCTTTATTATCGAAAACATAGAAAGGCTTAACGAGATGATCATCTATACTTTTAAGACACGCGGGACATGTTCCTCACATATTCAACTGGAGTTAGAGGGAAATATCTTAAAGAAGGTAAAGTTTGTCAACGGTTGTGATGGCAATTCCCAAGGAATCGCCAGACTGGCGGAAGGGCTGACCGTAGAAGAAATTAAGAAGAAGCTGGCAGGAATCAAATGCGAAGGAAAATGCACCTCCTGTCCAGATCAATTGGCAAAGGCCGTTGACGAAGCCTACTGGATGCGAACCAGCGTTTCGGAGGCGGCTATGTAGCGACCGATTTCTGGTTTCAGGAATAGCAAACACAAATAAACAGGTCCTGGTTTATCACCAGGACCTGTTGTTATTTTTCCCTTACATAGATCAGCTTGTTGTTGGAGCCGTTGATTCTTTCCGATTTGATTTCGAATAAATCCAGGGATTTAATAAACGGTGTAAATTTATTGAAGCCGAAATTTCTGACGTCAAAGTCAGGATACCTTTTCTGCAGCTTATTGCCGATGTCTCCGATAAAAATCCATTCATCTTCATCGGAATTTTCCTGAACAATCGTGATGATCGCTTTCTTGATGGTATCAAAATTGGTCATCTTGTCTTCATCCTGCACATCCTTTGCGGCTGCAGCCGGAACTTCCGCGGCCTTATCGGCCATTGCCAGCAGATCTAAATATTTAAACTTATTGCAGGCCGAGATAAAGGCCTTTGGCGTCTTGCTTTCTCCCATGCCCACCACGTCCATGCCGGATTCCCTCAGTCTGGAGGCCAGTCTGGTAAAGTCACTGTCGCTGGAAACGATGCAGAAACCTTCCACATGCCCGGAATAAAGAATATCCATCGCGTCGATGATCATTGCCGAATCCGTTGCATTTTTTCCGGTGGTGTATCCATACTGCTGGATCGGCGTGATGGAGTGCTCGAGCAGCACGCTTTTCCAGGATGCAAAGGTTGGCTTTGTCCAATCTCCGTAAATTCTCTTATAAGTAGCGATTCCGTCATTGGATATTTCATCTAAAATAAACTTGATGTATTTGTCTGAGATATTGTCTGCATCGATCAGTACCGCATATCGCTTGTCGTTGTTCATCTTCTTTCTCCTCTCATTTGTTTGTATCTTAATAATGTATCTGTTTTGTTTTCATACGTTTTCGATCAGTGTTATCAGCTGATTCGGCTCGTCGATGATATAATCCGCGCCCGCTTCCTGAAGCGTTTCCCGAGATCGATAACCCCAGGTGACTCCCACACAGACAAGACCGGCATTTTTCGCTGTAATCACATCAACGTTAGAATCCCCCACATATAGGGTTTTATCCTTGCCTGCGCCCAGCTGCTTCAAGGCTTCATAAACATTATCCGGATCCGGCTTTTTCTTTCTTTCCAGATTGTCGCCGATGGCAACATCCACTTCCTCTCGAAAATAGAGTCCGCAGATTTCCTTTGTCGCTTCATCCAGCTTGTTGGAAACCACGCATACCTTGATCCCCATTTCCTTCAGCCTCTTCAATAAGGAAGGAATTCCTTCGTACGGCTTGGTCTGGTTGCACATATTCTTCAGATAAATCTCCCGGAACATGGCCAGGCAGCGGAGGATTTCCTTCTCGGGAGTTCCCTGAGGCAGCGATCGTTCCATCAGCGTTTTTACACCGTCGCCGATGAATTCCCGGATTTCCTCCTTTGTCCTCCGTTGATAACCCTCCATCTGCATCACAGCATTTACACTGTCTGCAAGGTCGTCCAATGTATTCAGTAAAGTTCCGTCCAGATCAAAAAGTATCGTGTCGTATTTCATATTCCATCTCCCAGATTTGTTACTCTTTTATTTTACCATATTTCACCGCTGCATTAACTAAATTTAAAACGAAAGTTGGGAAAAATGTATTATGGGATGAAACGTGATGCCGAAAGGCAGATTCTTTACAAATCAGCAAAAAAGGCATATAATAGCAGGAATGCAACGGTTGAGGAGAGAAAATGGGAAGATTTTTAATCAAAACATTTATTAAAGATTATGAAAATGTTAAGGACCTGAAGGTAAGGGAACAATACGGAAAGCTGGCGGGAGTGGTCGGTATTGTTACCAACCTGCTTTTGTGTGTCTCAAAAATCGGAATCGGTCTCATCGTAAACAGCATTGCCATCATTGCTGACGGTGTAAACAATCTTACGGATACGGCTTCTTCTGCCATCACTTTGATCGGCTTCAAGCTTGCGTCAAAACCGGGTGATGTGGAGCATCCTTACGGACATGCCCGATTTGAGTATCTTACCGGTATGGTGATCTCCCTTTTGATCGTCGTCCTTGGAATCAAGCTTCTGACAACCTCCTTCGACAAGGTGATCCACCCCGACCCCATGCAGTTCAGTTTGGTTTCTGTTTTTATTTTAGTCCTCGCCATCGGAGTCAAGGTATGGCAGGCATTATTTAACGTACGAACGGGTGCGGATATCCACTCCTCCACGTTGAAAGCTACCGGCATGGACAGCAGGAACGATGTCATTGCAACAAGTGCAGTATTGCTCAGTATTCTGATCGGAAAGTTTACCAATCTTGAGCTGGACGGTTACATGGGCTGTCTTGTGGCTTTGTTTATTATGTATTCGGGGATCCAACTCATCAGAGAGACCGCAAGCCCTCTCCTCGGAAAGGCTCCGGATCCGGAGCTGGTAAAGGAAATCGAAGAGCGGATCTGCTCCGAAAAGGGTGTTCTCGGCATCCATGATCTTGTCGTGCATGATTATGGCCCCGGAAGGATTTTCGCTTCCGTTCATGTAGAGGTAGATGCCTATGGCGATCTGATTCAAAGTCATGATATGATAGACAATATAGAACGAACCACCAGCGAGGATTTGAAAATCCATCTGGTTGTCCACATGGATCCTCTGGAAACCCAGGATCCGTTAACTATTGAGTTAAAAGAAATAATAAGTGATTTATTGTCGAATCTTGACGGCGTTGTTGGTTTTCACGATCTTCGTGTCGTGGCTGGCTATACCCACAGCAACATCATTTTTGACATCGTTATTTCGCCGGATTGCACGCTTAAGGAAGGCACCATTAAAAATTATGTCGTAGACCAGCTGCAATTACTGGACAAGACGTATTATGTCGTGATCAACTTTGATAAAAGCTACGTCCAGAACAATATCTAGTGATTCAACCGTAATCATCATCCGGGCCGGTCAAAAGGAGAAACATCATGGAAAAAGAGATCCAATCGGAAACGAACCCTAAGATAGCAAAGGCCCACATTCTGGCTTTCATCACAATTTTCATCTGGGGGACCACCTATATTTCCACGAAAATTCTTTTAGAAGAATTTACCCCTACGGAAATAATGTTTTTCCGGTTTATTCTTGCTTATCTGGCGCTTTTCCTTATAAAACCGACCCGAATCCCATACAAGAATCGGAAAGAAGAATTGCTGTTTGCCGGCGCCGGCCTTTTCGGTGTTGTTTTATACTTCACTCTGCAGAACACATGTCTCGTCTATACGCTGGCATCCAATGCAGGTGTTCTGGTTTCCGTTGCTCCGTTTTTCACGGCGATCTTTTCCTACTTTCTGCTGAAGGGCGAACCACTTCACAAGAACTTTTTTATAGGCTTCGGAGTTTCCATCATCGGTATCATTCTGATCAGCTTTAACGGTAATTTCATCTTGAAATTAAACCCGCTGGGCGATATCCTGGCGATTTCCTGTGCCGTAGCATGGGCCGGTTATTGTATCCTGATGAAAAAAATCAGTGTGCTGAATTATGATGTGATTCTTTGTACTCGCAAGATATTTTTCTATGGTATAATTCTTATGATACCGGTGCTTCCGCTCTTTGACTTTCATTGGGAGCTGGCGCGATTTACATACCTGCCCAATGTGCTGCACATGCTGTTTCTGGGTTTGGGGGCTTCCGCCCTCTGCTTTGTCACATGGAATTATGCAGTAGGAGTTCTGGGTGCCGTCAGAACCAGCGTATATATTTATTTCAATCCAATCGTTACAGTCGTTACGTCGGCGATCATCCTCCATGAGCGGATAACCGCCGTTGCTTTCGTTGGCGTAGTTCTTATATTGGCGGGCCTTTATCTTTCTGAACGGAAACCCTTTCGATATAAAGACGACGAAAGCGGTTCTAACGAACCGGACAGAATGTTAAAGGAGAAGAAAAATGAAGATGATCGAAACGAAATCGGGAATCCGGATTCTTAAAAATGAAAATTATTGTAATGATAAACTGCCTGAATTCTTGAAGGAGACTGAGGTCGGTGCTATTCGAAAATTCCATGAAACGGTACCCGGTTATAAAGCAACTCCTTTAGTGAGGCTCAGCTGCCTTGCCGAAAAGCTTGGCGTGAAGCGCATCTATGTAAAGGATGAGTCCAAACGATTCGGCTTGAATGCATTCAAGGGCTTGGGCGGGATCTATGCCGTCACCAAAGTTTTATGCCGCGAATTGGATTTGGATATCACTCAGGTGTCCTTCTCTGATCTTCAGAAACAGGAGATAAGAAACAAAATAAAGGATATCGTCTTTATCACCGCTACCGACGGAAATCACGGCCGCGGAGTCGCTTGGGCCGCAAATCAATACGGCTGCAAATCCTATATTTATATGACCAAGGGTACCGCACAAAGCCGTGTGGACGCCATCAAGGCTGTGGGTGCGGAAGACGTTATTGTTACGGATATGAATTATGATGATACCGTCCGTCTGGCGGCTAGGCTTGCGGAGGAAAACGGCTGGAAGCTTACTCAGGACACGGCCTGGGACGGTTATGAGGAAATCCCCGAGTGGATCACCCAAGGCTACACGACCATGGGCGCGGAGATGCTGGACCAGCTCAGGCTGGATGGGATCTCAAAACCGACCCATCTTTTCCTGCAGGTTGGTGTCGGATCCTACGCCGGAAGTATTCTGGGCTATTTTGCCAATCGATTCGACGGAAAACCGCCGATCACCACCATCGTGGAACCGGTAAACGTTGCCTGTGTATTCGAATCAGCTCAGGCCGGCGACGGAAAACCTCATGCAGTGACCGGCATTCAGGAAACCATTATGGCAGGCCTCAACTGCGGAGAACCTTGTCTTACTACCTGGGGAATTCTACGGGATTTGTCCTCCTTCTATGCGGCCTGTCCCGACTTTGTCACCGCTAAGGGAATGAGAACTCTTGCAAATCCGCTTGATCATGATCCGAAGATCATATCCGGAGAATCCGGCGCTGTGGGACTTGGTCTTCTGGCCCTTCTTATGGAGCGCGAGGATCTGGAGGACGCCAGAAAGATGATGGGCTTTGATCAAGACTCGGTCGTCCTGCTGATCAGCACAGAAGGCGATACCGATCCCGTCGGCTATTATGATATCGTTTATAACGGGAAATGCCCGGTTGAATAAAAGGAAGGAGATGATCGGATTGAGTAACGTATTTTATTATGAATCAGAATTAGGAACCATTGGAATTGCTGAAGGAAATGATATGATAACCCATTTGTTTTTTGAGAACGAGAAGTTTCCGAAGGAGAAGTATGAAGAGCTGGAAACTCCGATTCTTAAAGAGGCAGGCAAGCAGCTCAAAGAATATTTTAACGGCGCGCGCAGAGAATTCAACCTGCCATTGGAACCTGTCGGAACGGAATTCATGCTCCGTGTCTGGAAAGCACTTCAGGAGATCCCTTATGGAGAAACCCGAAGTTACAAGGAAATCGCAGCGAAAGCCGGAAACAGCAAGGCTTGCCGCGCAGTCGGCATGGCCAATAACCGGAATCCCATCGCCATTGTCATCCCCTGTCACCGTGTCATCGGCGCCAACGGGGATCTTGTGGGCTACGGCGGAGGGCTGGATAAAAAGACCTTCCTTCTGGATTTAGAAAAGAAATAGATAATCGGAGGAACTTATGACACCAAAAGAAAAAGCTCAAAAAATACTGGCTGCGGATCGTTTTGCCACTCTGACGGGAGTTGAACTGATTGATGCGGATAAAAATTATGCGGTCTGCCGTATGCAGATATCGGAAAACCATCTCAATGCAGGAAACGCGGTGCAGGGCGGTGCAATCTTTACCCTTGCAGATACGGCTTTCGCTATGGCTGTCAACAATCAGGGAAAGCTTACCGTTTCAATCAATAACAGCATTTCCTATCTGAAAAGTACCAGAGGCGATACCCTGATTGCAACCGCAAGAGTGATTTCTTCAACCAAAAGAATCTGTGTCTGTGAAGTTGAGATAAAAGACAATCTGGGCGAGCTCATCGCCAGTATGACCGGTACAGGTTATATCAAGGACGAGAGGCTTCCGGAGTAGAATCTTCGATCTGCAATTTCAAATATCCCACCGGTCCGTGAAGTGTGATCTGCTTGATCATGTTTCCAAGCTCTGCAACCGGCAATTCCATATTATTTTCAACCAGCCAATAGGATATGATTCCGATCTGTGCAGATGAGATGTATTCCACTACATACTCCATATTTTCGAAATGTGGGAGCTTTTCCTTTTGAAACAAATCCCTCAGAATCTTCTTGATGATCGTTTTGATTTTAAACACAAAATTAGGGTCACCGTTGGCTCCAAGCAACACGCGAAGAAATTTACTGTAACGCTGGTAAAATTCCAGAGGAGGAAGAAACGGATCAATATTCTCGTCCCGCAGGATCATTGTGACGATGTGTTTTATTTTATCCATCAATTCTTCGATTAGCTCATCCTCTGTTTTTTCCAGCAGATCATAAATGTCCTTATAGTACACATAAAAGGTGCCTCTGTTTAATTGTGCCTTCTCTGTTATTTCTTTGATGCTGATCCGCTCTATTTTCTTTACGGCATACAAATCAAAGAACGCATCCCGGATCCTCTCCTTTGTTTCTATTACTCTCTGAGATTCCTGACTCATCTCTTTTCCTCCTTACTATGCTAGAAAACCGACAGTTCAACTGATATTGTTGATTTATTTTTTATTTCTGTTCAGTATAATGAGAGTATAAGACAACACGTTGTCGTGTACAAGTTTTTTTGTGAAGCCTCTGTTAGATACAAGAGGAGATATGATATGAGTATTTATTATACATGTGCCGCCATCACAATGATAAGTGCACTTGTAAGCTTTGGTTTTTCAGTTGAAGCCTTTATTAAATCGAAGAATATGGAACGTGAAGCTTTTACGAATGCGATGTATGCTATGTCAAGAAGTTGTGCTTTAGCACTTAGCAGTTTCGTCCCGTATTTTTTTCATTCAATTCCTTATTTATCGGCAATTTCTATCATTATGATCGTAGTTCAGGCTATAGATGCCGTGATAGGTTTTAAGATTGGCAATAAGTTTAAAACCTATGGTCCAATGTTAACATCAATAGGAAACCTTATATTTTTCATATGTTTGATTTATTCGCTATGAATGTTAATGAGTTTTGATAGATAAAATTCTATCAATGAGGAAAGATGATTTTATGGAAAACAAAACGGACTGCATTATAATGAATAAGGTGAACAAATTCTTCGGTGACAAACAGGTGCTGAAGGATGTTTCGATGAATGTTCCCTACGGCTGCATTTATGGTCTTCTGGGACCCTCCGGCTGCGGCAAGACGACGTCGGTCAAAATTATGGCGGGAATTTCCGAGTCCACTTCCGGTGAAACTTATGTACTGGGAAGAAAAATGCCTCAGCTGTCATTAATGAACGAGATCGGCTACATGGCACAGTCGGACGCTCTCTATATGATGTTGTCGGCCGCCGACAATTTGGAATTCTTCGCTGCTATATACGGGATGAAAAAAGCACAGTACAAGAAAAGAATCATGGAAGTAATGGAGCTGGTTAACCTGGCAGAAGATCTGAATAAACCGGTAGCCGCCTATTCCGGCGGAATGAAGCGAAGGCTTTCCCTGGCCATGGCTATTCTCCACAACCCGAAAGTACTGATTCTGGATGAGCCGACGGTAGGAATCGACCCTCTGCTCCGCCAGGATATCTGGAAGGAACTTTATACCATGTCGGATCAGGGCGTGACGATCCTGGTTACGACCCATGTCATGGATGAAGCGCTGAAATGTCACCAGCTTGCCATGATGCGCCGTGGATTGCTCATCGCGCAGGGAACTCCGGCTGAACTGCAGGCAAATGTAGGCGCAGCCAGCATCGAGGAAGCATTTATTCATTATGGAGGTGGCAGTCATGAGGATTAAAGCGATGGCTTTGCGAATTATCAATCAACTTCGCAACGATAAAAGAACCTTAGCCTTGATCTTATGTGCGCCGCTGTTATTGCTGACCTTGATTTATTTTATCCTGGATACCTCGATCACCGATATGAAGGTGGGCGTTGTCAATGCCCCGCAGAAATATATCGAAAATCTTTATGAAAATAACATCACTCCCATCCGTTGTACGGAATCGGAGGCGGCACAGCTTCTGAAAGAGGAAGAAATCATCGCTTCCGTCCAAATGGTGAGCGGTAAAGTATATATCGACCTTGACGGCGGCAATACCACAAAGGCTACACAGGTACTGGCAGCCATGGAGCAGGCGAAAAGGGGCTTGTCTGCGTCTCCGGAACGGGTCGACCTGAAAACGGAAATTAATTATGTCTACGGCGCCGGCGATTTATCCATGTTTGACAATTTCGGCTCCCTGCTCATCGGATTTCTGGTCTTCTTCTTCACGTTCCTGATTTCCGGAATTTCCTTCCTTCAGGAGCGAACGACGGGTACGTTGGAAAAACTGCTGTCCACGCCGATCAAGCGCTGGGAAATCGTTACCGGCTATGTGATCGGTTTTGGAACGGTCACGGTCGTGCAGTCGTCCATCATAACCTTTTACGTCGTGTACGTACTGGACATTATGATGATCGGGTCTTTATGGCTGGTCATGCTGATCACTCTGCTTTCCGCGATGACAGCTCTGTCTCTGGGTATCCTGCTTTCAACGGCGGCCACAAGCGAATTCCAGATGATCCAATTCATCCCCATCGTTGTCGTGCCTCAGATATTTTTTACCGGACTGTTTGATCTGTCGCCGGAATGGGCGGTGGTCGGAAAGTTTATGCCGCTTTACTATGTGGCTGATGCGCTGGATAAGGTCATGATGCGCGGCGGCGGATTTGGTTCCATTGCTCTGGATGTCGGCATACTGCTGGGTCTTACCTTGATCTTTATGACAGCCAATACACTTCTGTTGAAACGATACCGAAGAATATGACAGATTGCACAAAATTAGCAAGCAAGAAAAGGAGGATGGAATTATGAATCATATAGCGAACCATAGAAAGAAAATTATCCCGCTGCTTGTCCTGATCGTGGTGATTGCTCTCATAGCATTTTTTTACGAGAGAAGCAGCCAGAATTATATCGGTGTGGTCGAGGCCACGATTCTGTCGCATACCTCTGAGGTTTCCGGAAAGATACTGGAAATGCCCGTCGAGCTGGGCCAACATGTTTCAAAAGAGGATGTAATCGCCAGAATAGACGATACGGATCAAAATTACGCCTACGAACAGTTGAAACTGACGCTGGAAAAGAAAAAGCTTGCGCTTTCCGAATTGGAAGTGGGATCGGGCGACAGTCAGAAGGAGAACAGCATCTCCATCGCCCAGTCGAATTATAACAGCGCTGCTTCTTCCAGTCAGAAGGCTTCTCTGGATTATAAAAATGCCCTGTCTCTATACAATCAGGGCGCAGTCTCCAAGGATGTCCTTGATCTGGCAAAGGTAAAGGCCGATTCGGCGGCCAATGCACTGACGGCGGCGAAAGCCCAGCTGGACAATGCAAAGAACGGGTCCTCGGCGAGTTCCGCGCAGCTCGATATCGCACAGACAGAAATCCAGCTCGAGGAGATGAAGGATACTCTTGAAAAATTCACGATCCGTGCGGTCGGCAACGGCGTAGTCATGAGCAAAAGCTATGTTCTGGGAGATATGGTTTCACCGGGCTTCAATCTTGCGGATATCGCAACGGACGACGGGAAATACTTTGTCTTTTACCTTCCCATCGACGATATGAATTCCATTGATTACGGCCAGACCTTTACGGTAAAAAGCGAAGGAAATGAATACGAAGCAGTTGTGAAATACATCGATGTGGAAAGCGAATATACCCCGAAGGATATGCAGACTGCTGCAAACAAGAACAAGGAAAGCGTAAAGATCAAGTTGTTATTGCCGAAAGATTGCCCCCTGAAGCCGGGAGAAGAGGCAGAAATCAAATTGGATTCGGGAAAAAGTAAATAGGTGAATCCGAATTCGAGAAAGTAATGAATAAAAGGAAATATCAATCCGATATTTCCTTTTTCTTATTTACAGCAGGACCTTGCAGGCGATTTCCTCTTTTTCTCCATTATCCCAGGTGATTGTTACGGTTAATCCTTTGTCTCTTTCCGGATTAAATCTTGTTGGGTCATTAGAAGAAGCTTTGTAAAAACCGTACCCTACTTCTCTGTCCAGAAGGGAACCCTCATCAGTACTCATCGTTGCATTGTTGTTTTTGCTTTTAAACCAGCAGATCGACGTTACTTTTGGGATCTCTTTCTCTGATTTCAGGTATTTCACAAAAGTCTTCGCACTTGAAAGGAATATGATTTTACCTGCCTGGTCTTTGTTTTTGCTTAGGTTATAGATGTATTCCACAGGCATTACAACTTCCCAGGAATCACCGTTCCCTATGAGCATTGCTTCCTTCTTATTAAAAGCTTGTTCAAGGAGGATATCCACAATGCGGGATCTTTCTTCCATGATAGGCTCATAGACTTCTCTCGCTATTTCCATGCCATCTGTCCATGGACCTAATTCCGGGCACCAGAGGCAGATATAAAGGTTCTTTCCTGTAATGCTTCCGGGGAAAAGGAAGTCCGAGTATTCTTTGGTACAGTCCGGGTATTCGTAAAATGAGCCTGTATTGACTAACTCGCTCGTTTCGCTATAATCCTCATACTCATAAAACATGTAATAAACCCCGGTTTCACCGCTTATAAACGGTTGCGGCGTTTTCCCGCTGATTTTACACGATGAAAGGTTGATTGGAAAATCAGTTGCCTCAGTAATGCTTGCCCCGTTCATATTTAGGAGCTTTACAACCTCTTCCGTCTTCAGAAGTTCCGGCTCATTCAGGCTGCCCACCGTCAAGCTCTCCGCTTCTTCACAACCGGTACACATAATACCCAGTAACAAAATAAATAGAACGAGTACAGCCTTGCAAAATATTTTTTCCCCCATAAAATACTCCTTTTACCAGGGCCTTCCATGTGAAATTCCCTATGGCAAAATATATGGAATTTTGCCGTGCGATTTCTTTCGCGTCTTCATTTGTTGCTTTTCTTAGTACAACATGATTCACCTTGACTTCTTGCTTCGAATTGCTTTTTAAATACATCTCATATTCTGAATGATCATAACCTGCCCTTGTATGCTTAATAAACCCCTGTCCCGAAACAGAATTATGATCACAAAGCAAAAATCCCTGTATCATGTTTATATTAACCTTCCCAGTTTGTAATCCAGGCTCTTTTCCAGTAACTTGATGGCCGATTGTTTATATTTCTTGGACAGGACTCCCAGGGAAGCCATGATATAATCGTTGTCCACCAGTATTTTTGCATGCTGTCCGGGATACAGATTTAATCCGGTCATGTTGCTTTCCGTGATCGCTTTCATGATCTCGATTCGATGCGGCAAACGGGTCAGGGCGCCTCCGGTTCCTACGATATATTTTACCTGGGTCAGGTCCTTCCCTTCCGCCAGCGTCATTCTGCCCGAAGGCCCGTATACGTATCGAATCTTACCGGCATGCCGCTCCACAGCCCGTAGTACGGCTTCCTTTGCGAGACGTTCCACAAACCGGATTTCCTCTGCCGTCTTCGGAATTGCCTTGTAAGTCTCCATGATCTGCTTGATGTCCAGATCGCTCAATTCCTCCGCCAACTTTTTTTCCCCGATCACCTCAATGATATTTTTCATATTTACGTAAACGCCCAGATCCCCTTCCACGGTTCGCTTGGCTTTCGGTTCCGGGCTGACAAGGATGCGGGAAATTTCATCGGAAGCTTCCGTAACAGAGTGCAAATCAGTGGTTGCTCCTCCCACGTCCAGAACGATCAGGTCTCCGATACATTCATAGAGCAGCTTTGTCGCTTCCATTACCGCTCCCGGAGTCGGTATAATGGGGCCGTTCACCATGTCCCTTACATGCTCCATTCCAGGAGCGTGAATAATATGCTCCTCGAAGGCATTCTGGATCACCTTGCGTGCCGGTTCCACATTCAGATCGTCAATTTTTGGATAAACATTTTCGACAATATATAATTTAACACCGCTCTCTTCGTCGAAGATGAGCTTGATTTCTTCCTGGTTTTCAACATTTCCTGCATAAATTACCGGGGTTGTCAGTCCCATACCCCGGATCATTTCCGCATTATAAATTGCAGTATCTCTTTCTCCAAAGTCAACGCCGCCGGCAAGTAAAATGAGGTTGGGTTTGATTTCCTTTATTTTAGCCAGATCTGTACGTCTTAGTTTTCCCGCCGTTACATAGTGGATAATGGCGCCTGCACCCAAAGCGGCCTCTTTTGCGGCTCTCGCCGTCATATCGTAAACAAGTCCATGCACGGTCATTTTCAATCCTCCTGCAGCACTGGAGGTTGCCAGCATCTCACAGTAATCGAGCGTATTGATCTCCAATTTTCTCTGCAGGTCATCGACGGCTCCCTGGAGACCGATTCTTACGTCTCCGTCCAAGACTGAGGTTGGCGCCTGTCCTTGCCCAAGGAAAACAGGATTGCTGCTTTTGATTTGATGAAATGCATTTACTACTGTGGTGGTTGAGCCTATTTCAGCAACCATGACATCAACTTTCATTCATATTCTCCTTTATGCGTTAATTATAAAAGCGCCGCACCAGGGGTATTCTAGAAGCCGATTGAAATATGTGTTTTCTAAGAAAACCGTGAAACCTATTACCGACTTTGATGCGAAGCATCTCAAAGGAGGCGGTTTTCGTGAAAATACTTTTCAAAAGGTTTCCAAGAGAATACCCCTGGCAGGCGCCTAAATATTATTTGCGCATTTCTCTGCGTCTTTCCACAAGGAATGTCGCCACATCGATACCGTGGCTGTTTCTGCCGAATCCAGCGTCAACGCCTGTCTTTAAGGCTTCCTCAGGAATAACCTGGGTTCCGCCTGCAACGATGATGACGTTGTCTCTGATTCCCTTTTCCACTGCAAGATCGTTGATTCTCTTCATGTTCTTGTAGTGAATATTGTCATGGCTGATGATGGTGGATGCCAGAATTGCGTCCGCTTTCAGCTCTACGGCTGCGTCGACCAGTTTTTCAACAGGCACGGAGGTTCCGAGGTAATGAACTTCGATACCGAACCGTTCGATTCCGCCATGTTTGATATCGATGATTTCACGCAATCCAACAGAGTGCTCATCTTCTCCTACTGTTCCGCAGACGATCTTCATCGGATATTTTTCAATATCTTCTCTGATTTCATCTTCGCTTAGCAGAATTGGTTCCGGTGGAATTACCAGGGTGCTGAGATCAATATCAAAAGGAACTCTTCCCTTTAGTTCGATTCTGGTTCCTTCCGCTTCCTGCATTACTTCACGGTTGATGACTTCCGGATCCTGAAGGTTCAGCTTTTTCGCTATTTCAATAGCAACAACTTCCGCTACTCTTCTGGTGGCAGGGATGAACATGTTCATCATGACCGTGCCGTCTGCCATCCATTCCATTTCAGGCTTAATCAGGTTGCTGTTTCTGTATTTCGCGGTTTCCTCCATACGAACCTTGACATTATCCACTTCATCCAATTCGTCGATGAATACGATCTTGTCAGGATCCTCGAAGGTACAGCCGCCGATCAGTTCCGACGGATTTTCAGGATTACCGCCGTACTGGGTAACATTGTTATATCCAAAGTGAGCGGTTACAGGAGCGAAGTAGTCCTCGTCTCTTTCATAAACATAACCGAATCCGATTCCGCCGTCTGCTTTTCTGGCGATTCCGTCTCCGTTTCTTTCCGGATACATGCCTGAATCTACGAAGAAGCCATCTTCAACGGCTTTGAAGTACCCGCCGACTGCAACGATCTCTTCCATGAACAGGCAGGCTCTTTCCTTGATTTCTCTTGCTTTTTCTCTGAGCGGGCCGTCATCCTTCAGCTGGATCATTTCCATCAGGCCGTCCATACCGGTCAGTGTCTGCTTTGCAGTATCGCAAGCCTCTATGTTATAGATATGCCAAGGAACGTTTCTTCCTTCATCTGGTGTGATGGTGGACTGGATGTCTGCACGTGTCAGCTTGGAAATCAGCATATTCAGAACATGGGTTACCGTTGCTTCTCTTGCAGAAGCTTCCATGTACTTGGTGTTCATTTGGGCCCTCATTCTGTATTTGTCACAGATGTCACGCAAAGCTACCGCATACGGAAGGTCCATGTAAACGCATGGTGCCGGCGGAGCTGTAGGCGGTACGGTGGACAGACAGATGTTGGAAGGCTTAATGCCGACCTTTTCCGAGAACAGGGAGTTGAGTGCATGCTGCACGATCAGTTCAGGCATAACTTTCCATGCCTGCCTTGCCGTTGCATTCGCATTATGTGCGCCGTCGATTTGTGCGATGTCTGCCCAAGCCATTATTTTCTTGGATTCGCAGGCATCCGCAAAGGAACGGACCATATTGATATTCCGGTAAAGAACGTTGTACTGTGGATCCTGGTGAGCGCCGTTGATGCCTTCTTCCGCAAACATAACTGCAACATCCGGTCCGGCAACTCCGGATACATAGGAATGGTAGTTGATCGGTCGGCCAACTTCTTCTTCAATCAAATCAAGTGCTTTTCTCTGAGCTCTGACTTGCTTTCTGGTGATCGGCACACCGCCGATTCCCTGTGGAGTTCCTTCGATAAGGCCGTCCATATGGGATTGTCCTGCGGTTCTGATAACCATGATATGGTCAGCGCCATGCCATGCCGCCATTCTCATACGTCGGATATCATCCTCAAAACGTCCGGATGCGATTTCCGTCGTGATAACCGGCTGTGGCTGCGGATCGATTCCATCAAAATACTTTGAGGAAGGAACGCCGATTCCGTTTTTCAGAGGTGTCGTTGAATCGTGGTACTCAAAGGGTCCCATATGAAGCTGTGGTTCCGGAGTTCTCCATGTCCAGCCTCTTCTCTTCGGTCTGTATTTGTCGAGGTCTTTTAAGATATTTTCGATATCTAGTTTTTCATTCGGCTGCAATTTCATATCGCTCATCTTATTTCCCTCCTTTGAATAATGCTGCGGCTTCTTCCCAGCTTTTGCCCTGCGCCAGAAGTGTTCCGGCTGCCTGAACCGTTATGTTCTTTGTTTTCGCCAATTTATACACGACATTACCTGCGCCTTTGCCCATGAGACCTCTGTCCATGCAGCCTTCAACGATCGGTTTTGTTTCCAGAGAGGAAATTCCCATTCGAAGCAATACGGACCGTTCGATGGAAGGCGTTGTATTCTTTTTCCCTAAATCAAGAAGAGGATTTACAACCTGCTCCGTCAACTGCCAGAATCTCTGATAGAGTTCTTCGTCAGTCAACCCGGCAATGTGTTTTCTTCTCTCTTGAAAATCATCTGCTCTTTTCATCCTAAATTATCCTTTCTTTTATAATGATTTTAAAGTTTCCCTGACGAATTCCACGCTGGAATTTGTTTCTTCTGCAAGGAACGCGATGTCCTCTTCTGTTGGGTCCACCTTATAGGTGTTTACCGCTGTTTTGATCAAAGACTTTCTCATATGCACAATGTCAACGTCTCTGGCTTTGATCAGTGACGGATGGGACGGCAGTATGATATTTTTTCCGGGAACCTCGAGCGCCGGATCACCAAAGAAGATTTCAATACCGTTTTCTCTGGCAAAGGAAAGCTGCGGCTGGATATGCTTGCCTGCGCCGGTATACTCTGTTTCCGATACAATGATCGTCTCATCCCGATCCATTTCCTGTGCCAGATAGAACGCAGCTGCGAGAGCCGTATTTCCGGCAGGGCCCTTCTCCAGACCTTCCAGTCTTGCAAGGACTTCCGTGATATAGAATACTTCGCCCTGTGCGACGGTAACGTACCGTTCCATGTATCGAAGCGGTCTTGCCGCAGATCTTGGAACATCGGAACGATCCGGCCAGGAGGCAAACGGCATGCCGAAGCCGGTGTGACCCGTGGTAAATGATTTTTTATTAAACTGCCCGTCGGATGCCATGTGTAAACCGGAAAGATTTACGCTCGCAGCGATGAGCTTTGTATTTGCTCCCGCTTTCATAAGTCCTCTTGCGGTACCGGTAAGGTTTCCACCGCCTGCATTGGTGCAGACTACCGCGTCAGGATCTTTTCCATATTTTTCTCTGAACTGCATTGATATCTCGTATCCAAGGGTCTCAACTCCCGCAATACCAAAAGGAGTATAGAGGGACGCGTTGAAGTATCCGGTTTCTTCCAGAAGCAGCAGGAATTTATAGAACAATTCAGGACCTACGGAAAGCTGAACGACTTCTGCTCCCAATGCTTCACATTTTCTTGCCTTTTCAACTATTTCCGGCTGTCCGACACCCCTTGAATCATAACATTCCTGAACAACAATGCACTTCAGACCTGCAATTGCCGCCTGTGATGCAACCGCAGCGCCGTAGTTTCCGCTGGTTGCGGTTACAACACCCTTGAAGCCCAGTCTCTTTGCATGATAAACAGAGTTTGCCGCTCTTCTTGCTTTGAAGCTTCCGGATGGATTGCTCGCTTCATCCTTCATGAAGATCCGGGCGCCTTTTCCTGCCGGAGCACACTTTCGTGCAAGCTCGGTCAGGTTTCTCAGTTCAAGAACAGGTGTGTTTCCAACACCGACGCTGTACTGGATCTGCTGCATTTCTTCCAGAGAATACCCTGTTTCACGCATCATTTTTTCATAATCAAAAGCGATGGAGCCGCTTTCAAATTTGGAGTAGTCGATTCCGACCGATTTCAGCATGATTTCGGCTTTTCTAGCCATTACGGAATTATAATCGTTGGCATTTGTCATTACCTTTCACCTCCGAATACAATTTCTGTTACCTGCTTATCGATGGCCAGAAGTTCCGGAACGAACTTTCCAAAATCATGCTCATAATAAGGATTCACTTCGATTAATGTTCCTGCTTCTTTTCTTCCGGTAACCGTTTCGATGGTTACCTCATCTCCCATGTTGGCGTCTTCCTGCAGAAAGCCTTTATCCCACATTTCGAGAGGTACTTTCTTCGTATCCTCCGGAATCTGGGGGGCTCGATCGGCAGGCTCCAATATTATTTTATGGATTCGCACCCATTCACCTTTTTTAATCATTTTCTTCACCTTCTATTTTCTATTGGACTAAAATTGTAAGAATAAACGTAACGTGCCGCGTCGGTGTGTTTCCAGGAAAACCGTTGCCTTTTTGCCGCAGCTTCAGCTGTATTGGCAAAACGGACAGCAGCGCAAGCATAGCTTGCGTCGGAGTTCCGGAACGGAACGTTGGAGCCTCAGTCAAACTGGAAGCGACCGTGTTTTCAAGGAAATGCACCTGGCAGGCACGAAATAATGCGTTTCGTTTTTCTTATTTTACAATTTTAGCTTCGGGGCTGATCAGCGCTTTCATGTCGCCCATGATCGCTCTTGGAACCGGCAGGTCGATCATGGTGTGAAGACCAGGTCTTGCATTGATTACGTGAGGAATCATGTTAACGCACATTGCGATGGTTCCGATTCCGCCCGGGACTTCAGGAGAATTCACCATATTGATGTTTGGAGTTCCCTTGATAATGACATAGTCCCCTGTCTGAATGCCAACCTGTTCCGGCTCGATCTGCTGCGGATGATCCATCTCGATCTTCAGCTCTCCGTCGATATAACCGTAACCCTTCATGGCGCAGCCGGCTACATCTCCCGCTTTCGCAAATCCATAAGGTGATTTTCTGTCAACATCTGTAGTGATTGGATCCATGGACTGTGTTATTTTGTCAACCTTCCAGCCGATCGCGTCTGCGATCATGTTGATGGATTCGTGGAAGCCTACGTGTCCGGATAATTTACCGGTTTCAACGCCCTTCTTAAACTCTTCAACGGTAATGCCGATTCCCTGCTCTTCCATCACAACCGGTCCGAATGGAGATAAGCTGTTTACTCTTCTTGAAACGATATGTTCCACTTCTTCACAGCAGCCTGTCATGATAACGACGAGTAAGTCCATGATCAGTCCGGGGTTGATTCCTGTTCCCAAAATGGAAACTCCGTTTTCTTTTGCGATTTTGTCCAGCTCTTTCGCCAATTCAGGAGATTGAGCCATCGGATAAGCCATTTCTTCTGCACTGGAAACTACATTTATTTTCTTTTCCAGAACAAACTTCAATCGGTCAAATGCAGTTTTTGTAAAGGAGTCTGTGCAGCACAGAACTACATCTGCAGCCTTCTCTGTAATAACATCTTCCGGAGTACCAACGATGACGTCCGGTCTATTTCCTCTTTCTACAGAAAGAAAATCATACATACTTTTTCCGACCTTGTTTCCTCTGCCGACTGCTCCAACAATGTCAACACCCTTTTTCTTAAGAAGCATTTCAGCCATTCCGGAACCCATTGCTCCCAAGCCCCAAATTATTACTTTTACATTTTCCATTTTCGTTTCTCCTCTTCTTTATTAAATTGATTAACAAATTGAAATCTTTTTCATTCCAGCTCTTCTTTAGTATTGAACAGCAAAGCTATGATAATACTATTAAAAGCAATTCGCATGCCAAAAGTCAGCCCATTTGAATTGATAAGGCATTTGCGGGTTAAGGCGTGATATTCTCCTGCCTTTCTTAAAGAACGCAAAAAAAAGACAGGTCTGCATTGTTTCCTGTCTTTTCGTTTCCTGATTTTTTTCAAAATATGCCCAATATTTTGCACAACACCGCCAATATATTTGCGGTTGGTCCGTTCGTTACAACTGGTATTTCTTCATTTTATGCTGCAGCGTCTGCCTTTTGATTTTCAAATATTCCGCTGCTTTGGAAATGTTGCCGCTGTATCTTGCCAGGGCTAAAGTGATCATTTCCTTTTCCATATTGTCAAGATACCAGTCCATTCCCACCTGGCTGAAATCATAGGTTCCTTTCGTAATGTCCTTGTCTTCATTATTGATCAATATGTGCTTTTCCGTGAGGATTCGTTCATCATCGGTCATTGAGACTGCCGCCATAATGATGTTCTCCAGCTCTCTGACGTTTCCCGGATAATCATAATGGAGCAGCTTTTCCTTCGCGCCTTCCGAAAGCCCTTGTACCCTCTTTCCATAACGCTTGTTATGTTTCTCAATAAACTTGCCGGCCAAAAGCAGGATATCATCTTTTTTCTCCCTCAGCGTAGGAAGGTCGATGCTGATGATGTTCAGTCTGTAATACAGGTCTTTTCTAAGCTTCCCGCTTTCAATGAGGTGCTCCGGCCTTTCGTTGATGGTGGCAATGATCCTTACATCGATGGGGATGTCCTCCGTTCCGCCGACCCTTCGAAGATAGTCCTCCTGCAGAACTCTCAGCAGCTTCCCCTGCAACTCATAAGGCATGGCGCTGATTTCGTCCAGAAGCAGTGTTCCGCCATCCGCCTGCTCAAACAGGCCTTCCCGGTCAATGGCACCGGTGAATCCGCCCCTCGACGTTCCAAAGAGGATTCCCTCCAGCAGGCTTTCCGGCAACGCTGCACAGTTTTGCGCAAGAAACGGCTTGTCTCTTCTGTCGCTGTCAAAATGAATGCTCTGAGCGATGAGCTCCTTCCCCGTACCGGTTTCCCCATACAAAAAAACCGAGGCGGAGCTTCTTGCCGCTTTTCTTGCCGTTTCAATGATTTCCAGGAACTTTTTGTTCTGTCCGATGAGATTGCTAAAACTGTATTTTCTGATACGGTGGGCCTTTATTCTTTCCGGTTCCAGCTTTTCCTTATGCAGGTCGAGTATGGTGTTGGACATTCGCCGGATATCGGTCACATCCTTTGATACTTCTATGGCCGCAATTACCGTATCGTTATAGATAACGGGTATGGTGCTGTTGATCGCGTTGATTACTTTGCCGTCCCGATTTAAGTAAGTCTGCTGTTTGTTCAGGGTGACTTTTTTGTGGTGCAGGGCCTGCAGCAACGTGCTTTCCTCTTCGCTTATATTTCGGAACACTTCCGTGAAGGGCCGCCTCAAAACGCCTTTTCTCTGCATCTTTTCCAGGCGCGCCATTGCTTCATTGTAGATGATCGTATTTCCTTCTCTGTCAAGAACGTGCACACCCTCATCGACTACCTGCAAGACTTTCTGCATGATATATTCATATTCTCTTACTTTCATAGGAACTCCTTCCTTATGTAATTTCCATATCTATATTCAAAATAAAACTCGAAAAGTCGTATTTATAGCATAGCATAGAATTTTAACCGGTGCAAATTTATTTGCGTTTGCAAATATTTTTGCACCATTGACGGCGCTGCGGCAGCCTTCTCATTTATTTTAAATTTAAAAAGCCTTTTCGACATCTTGTTTCAAATATTGACTAGAACCCTCATAGCCGTTATAATTAAAAAGTGCATTGCTATTAAACGATACACTCGTTGTCAAGGAATGCAGACGAAGCAGTTTGACGATGAAAATCTACAAATTATAAATTTGTGATTTTCTAGCCTAAATTCTGTCGGGCGATTTTCGAAGAAAATCGGACAGAATGTTAAAGGAGACTTACTATGAGACTACGAAAAGAAGCGGATGATTTGCAGGAAGAGGAAATATTACTGATTTCCAGAGTATCCGACGCCCTCGCCCATCCCGCCAGAATCAAAATTTATCGGTTTATCATGCAAAGCAACCGGAACAGAACCCAGGTCTGCAACAAAGATGTGGTCGCTGAGTTCGACTATTCCCAAGCCACCATTTCACAGCACATTAAAAAGCTTGTAGATGCCGGCCTGATCCAGGTAAAAAAAGACGATAAGTTTTCCATCTATTATGCGAACATCGGCGTTTTAGGGAAATATCTCAACGCCACGAAAAAATTCGAATAAGAGTGAAAACCGGAATCATAAAATATTTCAAAAATAAAACCCTCGGAATCCGAGGGTTTTAGAGTTTAAGTTTACTTTCACTGTCAAGCATCTTCTCATACCGGAGCTTCTGCTCCTCTCTGGAAAATCCGAAACCATACTGATAGAAGTCGATGACATCCGCATCCTTCACGATTTCTTCGATCGGCGTACCGATTTCTGATTTCCTGCTGTGGTTATTGATTGCCCGCCCTATTATTTCGATTTCATCTTCCGTAAAAAGCCCGGTATTTCTGATAAATTCTTTTCCGGGAAGGTACCCTGCCTCCGCATGCCCCTCCTGCTTGCCCGTGATGATCCGTCCATAATCGTGAACAGCGCAGGCGCAGGATGCAAGCTCCGGATCAGCTCCCCGGGTTTGCGCTATCAGATATCCCAGCCTTGCACAGCTTGCCATATGCACCCGTTCCCAATCGATGGACTTATCCCGCTCCGGCACCAGTTTTTCATATTTTTCGATTTCCCGCAGCAGCTGGCTCTGCAGTCGAAGCAAGCGTTTCATATTAATCTCTCCATTTCGCCAAAAAGTCTTTTGTGATCCGGTTTGCTTCACGGGCTGATATTTCATTATAATTTATGTTAAATGGGTCGGCAAAGCCGTGTTTTCCATCCACAATATGTGTTTCCACCTTCTCTTTTTTGATCAGCCCCTCCCGAAGCTCATACGGATCGAATGATTTTTCCTCTTCCGGATAAATCAGCAATGTCGGGTACTTTGGTGTGGAATCCATATAATCCCGTATCCTTGAGCCATAAAAGCCAATCACTCCGTCACATTTGACGTCTAATCCGCTGCACAGCCAGGCAATGGTAGCACCGGCGCTGTAGCCCAGCAGAAAAATCTGCTTATAATCCTTTTCCTCTTGACGTAATAGAAAGGTAATTCTTTTTTCGGACGGTTCGAAGCCAACAAAGTTTAAAAAATAACGATAAGCTTCTTCTTCCTGCGCATAATCAAAAGCTGGCTTTCCGTCAAGTAAATCCGGGCAATCAATATCATAGCCCGAGTCGGCAAGACTTTGGCAGACCCCTTTGATATGATCGTTGTGCCCGTAGATTTCATGGATCACTATGATTAAAATGTCCGAATTATTCTGATAGATCAGCATCGTCTTGACCCCTTTTCCCTTGAAATCTGCTCGAACAGTCCGTGCAAACCACCTTATAATCATAGCCCTTTAGGTTTTTTTCAACAATGGAAAACAGCGGCGCCTGATCGTTGGGGCAGCATAACCTGCCCTTTTTCAAGACCAGTTGGTCTTTATCGCGTCCGCTTGCCGCGCTTTTATCCTCCCCAAGTTCAAAAGAACCGTGTTCACCGCAGCCGCAGGTAAAATTGAATTTAAAATAATCGTAGGTACTGTAGCACAAATATCCGATCACATTACCGCAAGAGCCACAATACATCCAGCTGCCGTAATTCTTTAAAAGCCACGCATTGATAAGTTGTTTTTTCACTTCTTTTTTATCCGACATGTTTTCCCCCTAAATTCCTTTGTGTATTAAAACCCCTCCTATTATTACGATCTATTATACCATAAATTTCAATTTATCCTTTGTCACAGTTTGTAAAAATATATTTAACTAACCTTACAAGAAGTCCCCTTCCTCTACGCCTTTGGCACAGGTGGGGGATGAATTGTCCTGACGGGCAATCACTGGAGGAAATCGATGTTGCAAACATGCGTTCTTTTATGGTATAATATTCCATAAGGGGACTACAGCCATGAAGAAGAATAAAGCCTACAAATACAGAATATATCCTAACCCTTTGCAGAAGGAGCTTCTTGCAAAGACCTTTGGCTGCGTCCGTTTCATCTATAATAAGATGCTTGCTGATAAGATTGATCATTACCAACTGACAAAGAAATCTCTTTCCAATACGCCGGCACAGTATAAGGACGAATATCCATTTCTGAAGGAAGTTGATTCCCTGGCTCTTGCCAATGCACAGCTGAACCTGCAAACCGCGTACAAGAACTTCTTTACCCAAAAGATTGTCGGATTCCCTCACTTCAAAAGCAAGAAGAACGAAGCTTCTTACACCACCAATCTGGTTAACGGAAACATTGCAGTGGTCGGCAGCACGATCAAGCTCCCAAAGGCAGGATACCTGAAAGCAAAATTGCACCGTCAGCTTCCGAAGGATGGGGTGATCAAAAGCGTTACTGTCAGAAAAACCGCGGCCGGCAGATACTATGCATCCGTTCTTGTGGAATACGAAGAAGCTGAAATCCAGCCTGTTCCGGTTACCGAAAAGAAGACGCTGGGGCTGGATTATTCCTCTTCCGGCTTTTATATGGATTCTGAGGGCAATCCCTGCAACTATGACCAGTATTACCGTAAATCCGAGCAGAAGCTTGCCAGACTGCAGCGCAGCCTCTCAAGAAAGAAGCCCGGTTCGACAAACTATGCGAAACAATGTCATAAGATAGCCCGCATCCATGAGAAAATCGCCTGTCAGCGTCATGACTTCCTGCATAAGCAAAGTACCGCGATAGCCAAGCAGTACGATGCGGTAAGTGTGGAAGATATCAATCTGCGCGGCATAGCCGGCGGACTGCATCTTGGCAAGGCGACCAACGATAACGGGTTTGGACTGTTCCGTACTCTGCTCAGATATAAGCTGGAGGATCAGGGAAAGCATTTTGTCGTAATTGGCAAATGGTACCCCAGCTCCAAAACCTGCAGCAACTGCGGTCATGTCAATTCAGACTTAAAGCTCAGATCGGATCTACCTCTGTCCAAAGTGCAATCTCAGAATCGACAGGGACCACAATGCTGCCATCAATATCAAATTCGAAGGACTGCGGATACTTGGATATGGCTCCTCAGCCTGACAGATAAATGGTACCGCAGGAACTGCGGGATCCTAAAGCCTGTGGAGAGCGTGTAAGACTGCTTATGCTGCGGCATAAAGCAGCAGTGCTCCGTGAAACAGGAAGCTCCCACTTCAAACACCGGATGTGTTAAGTGGCGGGTAGTTCACTTATTCTGCTTATATTCTTTTAATTTGATATTCAGTTCCTTTTTCTTCGTTATGGTGATTCTCCATATGATGAGCCATGTTACAAGATAGAATAAGGAATACACAGCAAACGAGATCATCACATATCCTGTCTGGTCTTGCGCATCCCCGCCAAAGTGATACCACCCAAATGCCAAGCCACAGGTTATGATCGTTCCAACCGTGAGTACATAACCGATCAACGACTGCCATATGAATCTCAGTTTTTCCGACCGGTAAACCAAATTGATCAGAGAGCAAAGGACCGAAAGAAGAAACGACTGTCCGATCAAGGAAACAGGTACGCTAAATATTTCAAAGACCGTATACATAATTACCGACAATAGTACTACGGAAATCGTAAATGCAATCATTAACCCTAAAAAGAAATGCTGTATTGTTATTTTCATTTTAATTACCTCCTAATAACCTAATTTGCACTTAAACATAGGCACATACTGCCTGGAAATGATTACTTTTTCACCATTTTGAAGCACTGCTTCAATTCTGCCGTTCAGCAGCGGTGAAACATAACTGATCTTTTTTATGTTGAGCACTGCGGACTTGCTTACCCGCATCATGCTGGTTTCGGCAAAGCGTTCCTCAATTTCATAAAGTCTGAGAACAGTCTCATAAACCCCGTCTTCCGTATAGATGAAGACTCTTTCATCCACCGTGTCAAAATACATGATGTCTTCGAGTTTTAAAATATATACTTTCTCATCCTTTTTGCCGCTGATTGTTGAATTGAATAGTCTAAGAGTCGAAATCAGCTTTTCCAGATTTTCATCGATTGTTTTGCACTTTATACTGATTTCAACTTCATCGTAAGAATTTGACTGGTCGATATTGATTTTCAAGCAGCAACGCCCTCCTTTTGTTGAATTGTTTCCGGAATTCAATCTACTATCATAATACTTGTGTGTTTCAATAAATTCAACCCGATTTCGGTCAGTTGCAAAGAATCGGCGGTAAGTTGCAATTTTTTAAAGGTTTCAAGCTAAAACGATTGGCTAATGCAAGTTAAAATGTTAAAATAGTAATGAAAAATCAATCAATGAATCCAAGGTAGTTGTTAGAAAGGCTTAAAATGAACATATTGTTTTTTGTAGTCATTGTCATTCTTGTGGGTTTATTAATTCTTTCACTGCAAAGAAACGCTGTAGTGCTTAAAGAAAAAGAACAGTTGATCAAGGTTCGGGAGACGGCACTGGATATCGCAAACAGAATCGTAAACACTCGCGATCCTGGCGATTTATATCAATATATCCTGGAATCCTGTCTGAAGCTTATCCCTAAAGCGAAGTTCGGCAGTATTCTTATGTTCAATTCGGATGGTCTCCTGACTGCAAGGGCCTCTGTGGGCTTCAACCGTGATGAAATCAGCCGCTTCAAGTTGAAGCTTGAAGAATCCTTTCTTTCGATCGCTACCGGAGGGAAGCTGGATCGCACTGTCATTATCAACCGGCTCGAGGATCTCGTTATTCCCAAAAACGTGGTACATTCCGGAGACCAGGGTTTTGCCATCCGGTCCGAGGTTTCGGCTCCCCTGCGTGTCAATGGGGAACTCTCCGGAATGTTATGCGTCGACGGAGATCAAAACGGCATCTTTTCAGAGCAGGACATTTATATTCTTGATTACATGGCAAACCAAATCGGCATTGTGATCCGAAATCAGCAATTGTACAGCGAGATCCTGCACCTCTCAAGATATGACAGCTTGACCTATATGATGAACAGGGACAGCTTTGAACGGGAGACGGAAAAGCTGCTGAACGATCCCTCCAAGGATGCGGCAAACCTGTATTTTGTACTGATGGATCTGGATGATTTAAAGCGTGCAAACGATACGGTCGGTCACCATTTCGGAGATGAAATCATTAAGAGCTTTTCAGAAATTATCAGAAAGTATCTAGGCAAAAACGATCTTTGCGGACGATACGGAGGAGATGAATTTGCTGCGATCATTCAGGGAGATCACCTGACTGTCGGCCATCTTCTTGAGGAGGCGAATATAGAATTTACGGATACAAAGATAGGGCTTTTAACCAATGATTTTGTTCACAGTTTCAGTTACGGCATGGCTTCATTTCAGGAATCCGATTTAAGTTTTGATACCCTCTACAAGCTTGCTGACAAGAGAATGTATCAAGGAAAAAGCAGCAAACAGAAGCGTCATTAGGATCTTATTCTATTTATGATACGTCTCATTTCTCATGATCTTAAAGCTTCTGTAGATTTGCTCCAGAAGCACAACGCGCATCATCTGGTGGGGGAAGGTCATTTTGGAAAAGGAAAGTCTAAAATCAGCCCTTGCCAGTACCTCTTCCGATAGCCCAATCGAGCCGCCAATAAGGAAAACAAGGTCGCTTTTTCCTGCGATTCCCAAAGATTCAATTTTCTCCGACAGGGCTTCCGACGTCAGTTCTTTCCCCTGGATTTCAAGGGCAATGACATAAGCATCCTTTTTGATTTGCTTCAGTATGTTCTTGCCTTCCGCCTCCTTAACCCCCATTTCTTCGGTGGCAGAAGCATTATCCGGCGCCTTTTCTTCCTTCAGTTCGTTTATTGACAATGTACAATATTTGCTAAGGCGTTTGCTGTATTCCTGTACGGCATCCGTCCAGTATTTCTCTTTCAGCTTTCCGATACATATGATTGTTACATTCATTGGACTCCTCTATCAATAGTTTCATTGGATAAAACAAAAATTGCCGAAACCCGATTTCCTTTGCGTCGAAATCCGGTTTCGGCCTTATATTTATTACTGCGGCGTTTGTTGTGATTCTGGCAAGGCCGGCTTTTCATCCATTGTAGTCAAGGTCACGTTAAAGGTCATCGTTCTGCCGTCCCTGATGACCGACAGCTTCACCGTGTCTTCCGGTCTGTATTTAAATAAGCCGCTTATGAGCTGTGTCATGGTTTCGATTTTCTGATCCTCCAGCCCGGTGATGATGTCGCCTTCCTTCATGCCGGCCTTTTCCGCCGGAGAATCGGTGTAAAGCTGTACGATGTATACGCCTGTTTCTGTCCCTATTTCAGCATCGGGATATGCCTGCAGGTAATCGGATACACTGGCTCCTCGGATACCGATATAGGAACGCTTGAATTCTCCCTTTGCTTTGATCTCATCCACGATGGGTTTTGCCGTATTGATCGGGATAGCGAAGCCGAGTCCCTCCCCGCTCTGAGCCTTCGCGGAATTGATTCCGATGACCAGCCCTTCACTGTTGAGCAGCGGGCCGCCGCTGTTTCCGGCATTAATGGATGCATCGGTCTGGATCAGGCCGTCCATGGTCAGCTGAGTTTGTCCGTCGGTCACGGTTATCGATCGGTCCAGTCCGCTGATAACCCCCTGGGTCACGCTTCTGTCAAAGGCCATTCCCAAAGGATTGCCGATTGCTGCGGCATAAGCGCCGATCTTCACATCCTCCGAGTCACCCAGCTCAGCTGCTTTTAAATTCGTTGCCTCTATTTTTACGATGGCAAGATCGATGCTTTTATCATTCCAGAGAACCGTACCGGGAACTTCTCTTCCGTCTGTCAATTGAACGATGATATCCTTGGCGGTTCCGTCACTGACCACATGGGAATTGGTGAGGATGTAGCCATTTTCATCTACGATGATTCCCGTACCAATGCCGTTTTGCAAGCCCTTCTGCTCACCGAAAAAGCTTTGGTAGGTTACCTCCGTGCTGGTGCTGATTCCCACTACCGATGGAAGCACCTTAACTGCAATGGCTTCTGCGGTGTTGATTTTATCATCCGGGTTGATTGTAATATTATCGGGAGCCTGTCCCAGAATGCCCTGCCCGTAATACATGGCGGCAATTCCACCGCCAAAACCGGCCGCAGCGGAAAGCAATACGATCAAGATCACCGCGATTACTTTTCGCCCATTCTTTTTACGCTTTTTCGGAGCTGCTGCCGAAACAGCGGCTGCCGTTATTTTTTCATTTTCTGTGTCATCATTCTCGTTTAAAATTTCATCTCTAAATTCTTCGTTCTCCATTTTGATTCCCCCATTTTATCAGATTTCATAGACCAAGCTTACCTCGTCTCTTATAATCGTGTTGAGTTTTAAATGCTTGCCTATGTAAAAGTCAGCCTCTTCCAGGATGTTTTTTACCGTCTGGTAGGCCATTTCCGGAAAGTTGTTTTCCTTGCTCAAGTGAGCTAATAAAATATATCTTTCCTTTTCGCTTTCGGAAAGTAATCGCAATATGGTCTCGCCAGCGGCCACGTTGGATAAATGCCCTTCCTCTCCCAATACTCTTTGTTTTAAAAACCATGGATATCTGCCGATTTTCAACATATCCACATCATGGTTTGCTTCTAAGATAAGAATGTCGGCCTCGATTATTTCTGAAATGATCTCTTCGCTCATGCACCCCGTATCGGTAACGATACTGATCTGTTTTCCTCCGGAGGAAAACGTATAGCCTACGGGCTCTGCAGCATCGTGGGATACGTGGAAGGTTTTTATTGTAATATCACCGACCAGGAAGGTGTCCCCTGTCTCGAATATTTCCTTTTGCTCCTCGCAAATCTCGCTGTTGATCTGGCCCCAGGTCAAGGCATTCGCATAGGCCTTCAGGGATTTTTCCCTCTTCATGAGCGTTTTGATGCTTTTCGTGTGATCGCTGTGCTCATGGGTGATCAGCAGAGCTGCAAGCTGTTCTTTTGGCGTTGCAGTAGTTTCCAGACCCTCGTATATTTTTTTACCGCTGATACCGGCATCCACCAGTACGGCTGTATTCTCCGATTTTATTAGATAGCAGTTCCCGCTGCTTCCGCTTGAAAAGGAACAAAAGCTTAACGTCATCGTCATTTCTCCTTTATTGTCTATTAAAATTGTGATGGTTTTGTGATTTTCATTTGAAGAAGTGAAGAAAACTGCTGCAATTTGCAAATTACTGCTCCCAGGCTAATATGTATTGGATCTTCTCCCTGTTGTAGGTGATCTTCCATGCGGGAAATGCCGTGTCGGTTACCGGGGACTCGGCGTCAAAAGCGCTGGAATCAAGCCAATAAACCAGAGCTATGTCCTGCACATAGATTTTTTCCCCTTCCGTATTTTCACTCATAAACTTGATCAGTGCCGTATCAGCCGAAATTACTTCCTTTTCAATATCATTAACTTCTACGGGATTCAGCCAGTATCGCTCAAAGTCTGTTATTTTCCCGTCTCTTACCGTACAGATGATTTCGCTGTCTTCTATGGCAATTTCATTGATGTAATTTTTATAGATTACCAGGATGTCTTCTCCCGTACGTTCCATGCGTTCAAAGGTTACATTCTCGGTCATCAGATCGCATTTTTTAATAAAATCAGTCGTCATGGAAATGAGTTCTTCCTCTGTTTGCTCCGAATCCGGAAGCGATTTTTGATCCGCGAGCTGCTCTTCAATAACGTCCTCGTTCATCTTGTCATACTGAACGGT
>CAZTEH010000009.1:0-65536 GCA_964612345.1 uncultured Oscillospiraceae bacterium
TTTCGGCAAATGTCGTGAGCAGTTCGTGGACAAACGAAGGAATCAACTACAGTTCTGAGATTTTAGTTAATGGTGGAATGCCATTCTAAAGTCAAAATATTTAATTATAGCGCCTTTCAAGAGATAGGCGCTTTTTTATTGGAATTAATAAATTTAATCAGGATGAAAAAGTTCGAGCACCCGACCTCTTGACCCCCAAGCATATGGTAACTTGAATGAGTTAAACTACTCCGCAAACGATAATTTGCAGATCAGCAACACTTAATTGCATCAATTGATTCATATTTATTGACATTCGGCATATAATAAAGTATCATTGTATCAGTTGGAGGTGATACAATGAGTCCACATTACAACCAGCGATATACAAAGGAAAATATCGAAGGCATTTTATAGGTCATTCAAGACTGTGTTCGATGTAATCGATTTACTATTGAGCTTAATAAAAATCGCAAGGAAAATATCGGCTTCATAAATAATTACAATATCTCCTCTACCAAGCAGAAGGATATATTGCTAAGGAGGAAAATTTAATGAACACTATGGTTACATTCTGCACCGAATGCCGAGAGGATGTAAACTATACCGTCGCCGACGAATTGTTAAAAAATGAGCTGAAAGGAATCGAGTACGAATATAACGGAAAGAAAGCAGTTTGTACGAAATGCGGTAGTGAAGTTTACGTTCCGGAGATTATGGATTCCAACATGAAATCGTTATATGATGTCTATAGGAAAAGGAACGGCATCATCTCTTTGGAAAAAATATTAGAGTTATCGAAAAATTATGGCATTGGCAAACGACCCCTTTCCCTCTTATTAGGTTGGGGAGAAATGACGTTCAGCAGGTATTGTGAAGGGGATATGCCATCAAAACAATATTCTGAGATTTTACAGAAGATCTATGACGATCCGGAATATTATCTTGAATTTTTAGAGAAAAACAAAGACAATTTAAAATCTTTAACTGCATATGAAAAGAGTAAATTAAAAACAGAGGAACTTTTAGGTATTAAGAATAAGCAGCGAACAAAGATGGACATCGTAGTAGATTATTTAATTTGCAAATGTGAAGATATCACCCCTTTAGCATTGCAAAAAGCTTTATATTATGTACAGGGATTTGGCTATGCGTTTATGGGACATTATATTTTTACAGAAGATTGCGAAGCATGGGTACACGGGCCTGTATATCGAGAAATATACGAGCATTATAGTTCTTATAAATTTGATCCCATTGACTTTGTTGGGGATTGTGATGAAACAGTTTTGAGTTTTTACGAAAAATCTATAATTGATAGTGTTATTAAAAATCTTAGTTGTTATAGTGGGAAAACCCTGGAAAAATTTACACATTCAGAAGAACCGTGGATAAAAACCAGAGGAGATTTGCCAGCTTCTGTACCTTGTGATCGTATTATCATCAAAGAATTTATTGGATCCTATTTTACTGACATAAAAAAGCGCTTTGAAATGATGGATCCATTCGATATCGAATTGTATTCGAAAAAGATGTTTGAAAAAGTTAATTGATAGTATTTAAGGGGCAAAAGGCGAAACATTTCGCCTTTTGCCCCTTATAATTACAATTGAAACCGTCTTTGTTTCTTATATTATAAACACACTTCGTTTAAAACCCAAACATGTGTCCCAGCATCCCGCCCGGATCGTTCTGCCATTTATTCCCCAGACTTCCCAACTTACTGAATAGTCCGGTGAATGCATTCGTTCCTTTCCCTCCGGCTACCATATCAAGTTCCGCTTCAGATAATGCTCCTTCTTTTGATTCCGCCATCATCTCCTGGAAGAAAGCTTTCACTTCATCAAGAGTGACATCAAACCCGGCGTCCTTTGCAAAGCCGACTAATTTTTGCCCTGTGGCATCTCCTGCCGCATCTTCCGCACCATCCATAATTTCCAGAAATTTTTCCTGAAGAGTCAAATCTGCCGCTACCTTATCATACAATTCCTTCATCACTGACATAACCATTTCTCCTTCCAAAACTACAGCTATGATTTTTTTGACCTTACTTTTATTTGATTATATCATATTACTCAACAATAAAAACCGAATTATAAAAAACAGCATAGCCCTCTTCCGGCACCTCCACCGTTGTGTCATCACTATATTTCGTATCGTTGCTGATTTCCTCATCAAAAATGGAGTAATATCTGCCTTCCGTATTTTTATTCATTGGCAAAACCGTATACTTTCCCGGGGCAATATCTTTTCCGATTTTATATTTGCCGCTTATTAAAGTCCCATTTGTTGCTTCTACCGGATTGACATTCTCGGCCGCTGTAAACCGATAATTACTGACAAGTGTGTCCCATTCGTTCAACTGGATTGTCATGCAGTAAAGCTCCTCACTCAGGCAGCTATCGTCATTCAGTACGATACTGCCGGGCTGCAGCATCTCTCCGGTCCAGAAGAAGTACTCCCCCGCCGGAATATCCATACCCACTTTGTATTCGCCGGCATCAAATGAGATCGGGTTTTCTACGGAAAAAGTCACCGCTGGTTCGTAGTTCACCGCAGAATAGGTTGCAGGCGGTTTGGTTTCCGCGTTGCCCTTATCCTTCGGTTCGGCACCGTCAGGCCGTATCAGTGTGCTAACATAAATAGCCGCCAAAACAACGAGCACCGCAATGAGATATCGTATCATTTTCCCGCTTTTTCCGGTCTCCTTAACCGGAACGCTCTCTTCCGTTTCCTCCGAAACCACAACCGCAACGCTGATATCGCCCTTCGTATTCTTCAAAAAGTATTTATTGATGTTATCGGTCAGCGCCTCGCTTACCGTCGCTTCGTCATATTCCTTCAGCCATTCAAAAAAAGTGCCGCAGGCAGGAGATAGATTTCCTGTGCTATCTTCATAAAGACTCTGACAGGCTCCTTCGCTCATGAGCATAAATCCAAACGGTTCCGGCAGATCGCCCTTATAAATCCTCAGATTTGCCCCGTCATGATCTTCCGCTTCCGGCTTCGACAAAACCGAACAGCTCCCGTCTAGCCTGGCAATCAAGCCACCGCCCATCTGTCCGGCCAGATAGCGATTCTCCTTTACTGCAACAAACAGCAGGGAACCATCCGTTCTATTCCCCAGAATCTCTTTTTTAACAAAGCTGCCTTCCAAAGTATACAGCTCATCAAAACGCTCTGTCAAAAGCGGTATCGCAGCTTCTGCTGCTGGATCCGCAAGGGAAATTACAAAAACACCATTCTCATCAACGATCTTGATCTTATCCTGACTTTCTTTTTCCGTTTCTCCGCTTGGACTTCCCGGAGCAACTCCATATGCAAACTTCATTTTCATTATCACCTCGTACTGACCAACGGTATCTTTTATCTTTATTATACCCTATATCCCGGGTCGTGTTAATCTCCATTTTCACTATTGCACATTCTGCATATCAACTATGCATATTATGAATTTCACGATTCCATAAATATGACGTATTATTAATATATGAGATTTTATCATTTGAAACTATGGAGGAAAACAAATGGCAAATAGAGTAACGAACACAAACTATGTAAAATGGCCGACTTTCGAGGAAATCAAAGAAATGTTCAAAGAGCATTTCATCATAGACCGACGCGAAGACGGCGTTGTGACCGTCCGTATGCATTGCAAGGGCGGTCCGCTGATCTGGTCCATGGAACTGCATGATGCCATCGGTAAAATGTGGAGATTGCTGGGAACAGACCGAGACACGGAAATGATCATTTTCACAGGAACAGGCAATATCTGGGTAACAGACTTCGAAGCAGCCAGCTGGGCTCCCGAGGGCGACAATGCCGGCGAAGCAAGATACAACCACATGTTTGTTGACGGACGCCGCATGATCATTACAATGATTCAGGATACCGAAGTTCCTACCCTGGGAGTGCTGAGCGGTTCCGGCGGACACATCGAGCTGGCATGCATGTGTGACTTCTGCATCGCTGCGGACGACATCACGGTTCTTGACCCGCATATGCTGCCGGGAACAAACAACGTACCCGGAGACGGTATTCAGAGCTGCTTCATGGAATTGATGCCGACAAGACAGGCCGTATGGTATCTGATGACAGGCGACAAGATGACAGCAGAACAACTGGTTCAATACGGAATGGTCTCGGAAATCGTACCGAGAGAAAAGCTGATGGATCGTGCTTATGAGATCGCCGATATCCTGATGGCTCAGAACCGTATCGCAAGACGCCTTGCCACACAGGTGGTTCGTCGTCCATGGAAGAAGAGAATCGTAGACGATCTTGACTGCGCTTTCGGAACAGAAATGTTCGGAATGTTCTGCGCGGACGAACTGCATTCTAACATAGGATCCATGATTGAATATCTGGGGTTAGAAGGAAAAATTGATCCACCATTAGTAGGAAAGATCAGATAGTTATTTGAATAAGTAAGTCAATGGGTCCTGTTTTGGTATACCAATCAGGGCCCTTTGTAGATAGGAGCGATGTATCAATGGGTAGATTAGAAAATAAAATCGCAATTGTAACCGGAGGAAATTCCGGGATCGGTCTTGCGACGGCTGCGCTTTTCTGCAGAGAAGGCGCGAAAGTCGTTATTTCCGGCAGACGCGAAATCGAGAACAAAAAAGCAGTGGATGAAATCTCAAGCCAAGGCGGTGAAATTATGGCAATACAGGCGGATTTATCAAAGACGAACGACTGCAAAAAGGTTGTTGATGAAACCATCAAAAAATACGGCAGAATTGACATATTGGTCAACAATGCCGGTATCGCCGACAAGCACATGCCGATTACCAGATGCACGGAGGAATGGTATGATGAGGTTTGCAAGATCGACCAGTATGCTGTTTACTACATGAGCAAATATACTTTGGCACATATGGAAAAAGTAGGGCAAGGTTCTATTGTAAATGTTTCTTCCATCGGGAGCCAGGGTGTTGCGGGTATTTCATACAGCGCTGCAAAAGCCGCGGTTAACGCGATGACTAAGAATATCGCGATCCAGTTTGCACCAACAGCAATACGCTGCAATGCAGTAGCGCCGGGGCCTACACCAACGCCTTTAAATTCTCCCGAAGCAATGAAGGGCTTTGACATGGAGTTTGCGGATGCAACTGCCCGGCATCTTGATTTGTCGGTGCCTGTGGCTCAGGCGGAAGATCAGGCGGAAGCAATCCTTTTCTTTGCCAACGACGTATCGAAGGCGATCACAGGACAGATTCTTTATGTGGACCATGGAACATCATTATACTAGTCAAGGCATTGGGAGAAGATAAATGAGAAACAAAATCATGACAGCGCAGGAAGCAGTTGCCGGTATCCAGGACGGTGCAACCATAATGGTCGGCGGCTTCATGGCCTGCGGAACCCCTGAGATTCTCATCGATGCACTTGTGGAAAAGAACGTAAGGAACCTTACGATCATCTGCAATGACGCAGGTGTCCCCGGCAGAGGCGTTGGAAAGCTCCTGTCAAATGGACAGATCAAAACACTGATTGCTTCCCACGTAGGCTTGAATCCCGAGGTAGCTTCGCGAATGAATACCGATGTTGCGGAAGACAAGTTGGAATGCATATTGGTTCCTCAAGGAACGTTAGCAGAAAGAGTAAGAGCAGGCGGCGCAGGCCTTGGCGGGTTCCTGACTCCAACGGGAGTCGGTACCATCGTGGCAGACGGCAAGCAGGTCATCAATATCGACGGCAGAGATTATCTTCTAGAAAAACCTTTAAAAGCGAATTTCGCTTTGATCAGAGGATCTGTAACCGATAAATTCGGAAATACCACATATAATGGAACCACCAGAACCTTCAATCCGATGATGGCGACCGCTGCCGATTACGTGATCGTAGGTACCTGCGAAATCGTTGAAGTGGGCGAAATCGATCCGAACAACGTGGTAACATCCGGCATATTCGTTGATGCAATCGTAGGAGGTGAAAAACCATGGCAGATATAAAGGAAATCATCGCGGCAAGAGTTGCGAAGGAGCTCTCGGACGGCGACGTTGTCAATCTTGGAATCGGCCTGCCTACCATGGTGGCGAATTTTCTTCCGGAAGGGGTTCATATCGTACTGCAGTCCGAGAACGGCATCATGGGCATGGGATCTGCTGCGGAAAAGGGGAGCGAAGACGTGGATATCGTCAATGCCGGAGCACAGTATGTAACAGTTGCGATCGGTGCGATGTTCTTTGACAGTGCGACCTCCTTCGGCATCATCCGGGGCGGACATGTGGATGCAACGATCCTGGGCGCTTTGGAGGTTGATCAGCATGGAAACCTTTCCAATTGGATCGTACCGGGCAAAATGGTTCCCGGCATGGGCGGAGCGATGGATCTGGTCGTAGGAGCAAAAAAGGTAATCATCGCAATGCAGCATACCCAAAAGGGTGCGCATAAGATCCTGAAAGAGTGCAGACTGCCTTATACCGCAGTAGGCGTGGTCAACATGATCATCACCGAGATGGGTGTGATGGAGATCACTCCGGAGGGAATCCTGCTGACAGAGCTTCATCCGGACTTCACGGTAGAACAGATCCAGGAAGCGACGGAAGCAGAGCTGATCATCAGCCCGAATCTGAAGATAAAGTGTGGAGCCTCAAGGAATTGAGGCTCCAATTTGTATTTCTATGCTTCGCTTTGGATGTATTTGCTGATCATCGTTTCGCTTCTCAGGATGAAACCTTCCACATTTTGCAGGTTCAAGGCGCCCTGACTCATTAACGCAAGATCAAACAGCTGATTGACGATCAGGTCGGATTGACTTTCCTCACCGGAATTTAATACATATCGTATGATATCATTATTCAGATTGACCAGAAAAGTACTTTTCGACTGCATTTCTCTTAAAGAAACATCGGTTGCTTTCATCATGCCGTAAATTTCAAGCATATCTGCCATGCGGCGTGATTTCTCGTCATTAATGATCAAAGTCGTGATACTGTTTTCTTCGAGGTTTGTTATCTTAAGCTCCATTTTGCCTAATCGTCCGCCTAATGCGCGGGTGATTTTCTGAGAAAGCAGCTCGACCTTCTCTTCATCGCCATCATTGAGAACACCCTGAAATAAGGATTCGATATTGGAATCGATGCGGATGAATTCCGTATTTGGGTGAACCAGCTCCTGCCTGCGCAGGAAGGGTTGATCGATCACATGATCAAACAGCAAGGCACTCAGCCGACATCTCTTGAATAGTTCAATATAATGAGCCTGCTCAATGGAATCAGAGGCGTAATAAACAGTTCCCTTTTCGGGATTTGCTTCCTCTTCAAGATACTCCCGGATCGTTTTATACTTGCCATAGAGATCTTCAAAGATTACTTTCCGCGTCATTACGGAAGCAAAGATTTTATCCTGTAAAACGCCGTACTTAACAAATGCATTGAGGTGCGGCCAAAATTTTTCATAATCCGCTCTGCTGTTTTCATATAAATTGTTCAGCCCGATTGTGACCTCTTGGGACAGGCACTCATGGATCAGGCTTACAAGATCATCCTTCTGTTCTTCTTCCCGTATAGTGGAACGGGACACGACCAGAGGAAGATTCGTACAGTCGATAATACCGCTTTGAAGATTGATAAATTTAGGAATTAATTCGGTTATATTCTCTCCGACATAAACCCCTTGGTTGTATATCTGAAAGGATCCGTTCAACTCCTCCGTCTGATTTTTTGTGTCCCGAAAGAAGATGATTCCACGGATTCCAAGATCAACACTTTCGAATTTGATCCAGAACAGAGGGTTTGAGATATCATCATAAAATTCCCGATAGAACCGGTTCATCTCCTCCGGCGCAACTGCAGGATCCGGCTGCTTCCAGATAGGGTTGGGATCGTTAACCAAAACATGGTCAAAATCAGGTGCATCAAAATAAATTTCTGTCTTTAAGAACAGGAAGTACTTTTTGATAATGTCATGAACCGCACCGGGACTTTCCGCATATGGGTGGCTGTCGTTCAAATAGAGTATGACGTCCGTTCCCTGCGACCTTCTGCTGCCGGGGGCCATTGTATAGGACATATCCGAGTTGCAGTCCCAGCGGACTGCGGCCGCATTCTCTTGATAAGATTTGGTTTCGATGGCCACATGATCTGCAATCATAAAGGCCGAATAAAATCCGACGCCGAAATGGCCGATAATCGAGTCGCTTTGGTTTTCGCTGTATTGACTGATAAAATCGGCAGCCCCGGAGAAGGCAATTTGATTGATGTATTGATCGATCTCTTCTTCCGTCATTCCAATGCCGTTATCCGAGATAATGATTCGATTTTCTTCCGGATCAAGGGTAACGAGGATCTCCCCTTTTGGATATTTTCCGCCCGCTTTCCCCGCTGCCTTTAATGTGGAGAGTTTTTCAATCGCATCCGATGCATTTGAAATCAATTCACGGAAAACAATATCCTGCTCCGTGTACAGCCATTTTTTCAAAATGGAAAAAATATTTTTACTTTCGATCGAAAGAAATCCGCTTTGTTTGTTCAATTTTAGTCCCGCCTTTCTTCATCATCATTATATCAAACATCGAAAAGCAATGAAATAAAGAATCCCCTCTCTACTTATGCAGAATCCAGCAATCTATTATGCATAGAATGAATTTCACGAGCCGGCAAATATCACGTATTATTAATGTAGGAAGTTATAGCAACGATTCTCAGGAGGAAAACAAATGTCAAATAGAGTAACAAATACAGACTATGTCAAATGGCCGAATTTCGAAGAAATCAAGGAGATGTTCAAGGAACATTTCATTATGGACCGGCGCGAGGACGGCGTTGTGACCGTAAGGATGCACTGCAACGTCGGTCCGCTGATCTGGTCCATGGAAATGCACGACGCCATCGGCAAGATGTGGAGAATGCTGGGAACAGACCGTGATACGGAAATGATCATCTTCACCGGCACGGGAAATGTCTGGGTGTCCGACTTTGAAGCAGCCAGCTGGGCTCCGGAGGGAGACAATGCAGGCGAAACAAGATACAGCCACATGTTTGTAGACGGACGCCGCATGATCATCACGATGATCCAGGACACAGAAGTTCCTACACTTGGCGTGCTGAGCGGTTCCGGCGGACATATTGAGCTTGCATGCATGTGCGACTTCTGCATTGCTGCAGATGACATCACAGTGCTTGACCCACATATGCTTCCGGGAATCAACAACGTGCCCGGCGACGGTATCCAGAGCTGCTTCCTGGAATTAATGCCCACCAGACAGGCCGTCTGGTATCTGATGACCGGCGACAAGATGACAGCCGAACAGCTGCTCCAATTCGGAATGGTATCCGAAATCGTACCGAGAGAAAAGCTGATGGATCGTGCTTATGAAATCGCCGATATCCTCATGGCTCAGAACCGCATTGCAAGACGTCTGGCCACACAGGTGGTTCGTCGTCCGTGGAAGCAGAGAATCGTAGACGATCTGGACTGTGCTTTCGGAACGGAAATGTTCGGCATGTTCTGTGCGGATGAGCTGCATTCCGATTTGATTTCCATCGTGGACTATCTGGGAATGAAAGATAAAATCGATCCGCCATTCGCCGGCAAGGTCAGATAAGGGAGAAAGCAATGAAAAAAATACTTACGATCAACTGTGGATCCACGTCCACGAAAGTGGCCTATTTTGAAGACGACGTCATGGTCAATAAGGTTTCGTTGGATGTGACATCGGAACAGCTGAAGCAGATGCCGAAAACGCTGCAGCAGCTTGAACTGCGAGCAGGTCAGGTCAAAGATTTTCTGAGAGAAAACAACCTGGATCCAAAGGATTTCGACATCATCGTAGCGAGAGCCGGAACGATCCCGGCCGTTCCTTATGACGGCGCTTATGAAGTGAACGAGCTCATGCTCGCTTCCGTTACCTATGCACCAGAAGCGCAGCACGCATCGACGCTTTCCTGCCTGATCGCCAATGAATTGGCAAAAGATCTGGATGTTCCGGTCATCATCTATGATCCGACCTGCGTGGACTCCGCCGATCCCATTGCAAAGGTAACCGGGATTCCTGAAATATACAACAAGCCGGTTGCTCATCTGCTGAATACCAAGATGGCCGGTATTACCTATGCGGAATCCGTCGACAGGAAGTACAAGGACCTGAATCTGATCATCGTTCAGCTGGGCGGCGGCATTACCCTTGGTTTCCATGAGCACGGGCGCATCGCAGACTGGATTTACGATGATGAAGGACCCATGTCTCCACAGAGAGCGGGCCGTATTCCGACAAGATACATGGCCGATTTATGCTACAACAGCAAAATGACGCTGCAGGAAATGAGAATGTATCTTTGCGGCCAAACCGGTCTCGTCGCTTACTTCGACACGCAGGATGTCAGAGACGTAGAGAAGCTCATTGAAGCGGGAGATGAAAAAGCCGAATTGGTCCTCCACGCCATGGCTTACGGAGTGGCAAAGGGAATCGGTGAGCTTTCCGTGATCCGCGGAGGCAAGGTGGATCAGATCATCCTCACAGGCGGCATTGCATATTCCAAGAGAATTACCGATTGGATCAAGGAGCTGGTTGAATTTATCGCTCCCGTCAGCGTGATCCCGGGTGAAAAAGAGATGGAAGCATTGGCCGCCGGCGGTCTTCGTGTACTGAACGGAGAAGAAGAGGTCCACCCGTATAATGTGTATCCGAAGGGATACCACTCCATCGAAGAAATCATCAACAGTCCTAATTTTTTGGCATAGGAGGCGATCCAATGTATAAAAATTTTGAGGCTCTAAAAGAAGCGCTTCTTGACCGCAATGCATCAAGAAAAAGGATCATCGTTGCCGGCGCTGTTGACGAGCATGCTTTGGAGGCAGCTTTTCTGGCACAGGAAAAAGGTTATGTGACCCCTGTGCTTGTCGGCGACAAGGATGATGTTTTAAAACTGATCCGGCAACTAGGATTTGAGAATGCGCCATATGAAATCGTCCATTGCGATGCAGATACCAATCCGTCTTCCGTGGCGGTGCAGCTGATTCACGAAGGCCGCGGCGACTTTATTCTAAAAGGCAAGATGGAAACCAAGGATCTTTTAAAGCCGATCTTGAATAAGGAAACCGGCTTGAATGAGAATGGGTTCGTTACCCACTTCGGTTTGATGCAGATCAAAGGCTACCACAAGCTGCTCGCCATGAGTGACAGTGCCGTGATTCCATATCCTACTTTTGAAGATAAGGCGATGATCGTAAAAATCTGCATGGATATGCTGAGAAAGCTGGGCTATGAAAAACCGATCGTCGGCGCGCTGTGTGCCGCCGAGACGGTAAATCCAAAAATGCCGGAAACCATCGACGCCGAAAAGCTGCAAACCATGTCTTTAAACGGTGAGTTTGGCAGCGGCGTTGTGGTCGGGCCGATTTCTTTTGATCTTGCCACGCGGAAGGAATCCGCTGTCATCAAAGGATATGACTCTCCTTATGCCGGCGATGTCGATATGCTCCTTGTTCCGAATATGGTGACCGGCAATGTGATGAGCAAGATCTGGAATGTTGATGATGAGAATATCCTGGCCGGATGTCTAGTAGGAGCCAACGTTCCCATCGCATTGACCTCCAGAAGCGCCAGCATGAATGAAAAGCTGCATTCCATCCTGCTGTGCAGTCTATTGAGTAAAACCAGCCCGGGGCGGAAATAAGCGCCACATACCGGTCGAATTATAAAAGGCGGACGAGTAGTTTACGATGTAAAATACCCGGCCGCCTTTGTTATCATTTCGCCATTCATACTTTTTTCATATTCCTATTCGCATCAATAGCTTTTCAGTAGCTTGTTGATTCGATCCACCAGCTCAGAAGCATCGATCCGAAGACTTTTCGCCAGCATGCCGACGGTACTTTCCTTAAGGATCTCCATTCCGAACGGTCCATTCAAGCCTTTCAGTTCCTCATCCAGGCCATAGAAGTCATCCCGAAATTTCGGGTACCTGCTGAACAGCTCGGTAATATTTTGTGTGGCATCGATGGCTTCTCCGGCGACTTCTTTTCCCTCACTGATCTTTTCTTTTGTCTTCAGGAATCCCTGACTCTTTCCGAGATTATCCTTCACTATGCTGTGCGTAATCAGAAAAGTTTGATTCCCCTGATTACACCAATACTTTTTCTGCGTTTCACTGCCATCCAATAAGCTTCGAATGGTTTCCGCCGAAATGGACCAGTCCGCCTCTGCGATCGGATCGCCCATGACAGAAATTACTTCTCCGGCGAGGTTATAATAAATAACGCCCATATCCTTGGCGGCCAATAGCGCCGAAAGGATCAATCCGGGATCCGACTCACCTTTGACCGCTTCAGAGCTACCGCCATCTTTTACAATAAATTCTCCAGGTTGATCAATAAAGGCATATCCTATTTGATCGTCCAATCTTCTCAGATCTGCAAAATCCCGGTCTGTGAAGCGGATCAATGCTTTTGGGTACAGCACTCGTTCTTCTAAATCGAGATAGCTCATGAAGCTCTGGATCAAACTCCTTTGATTATATAAAAAATCAACGACGCTCCCGTCTTTTAACCTCTCTCGGTTTTTATCCATTTCATTATGGATCGCGTTTCCTAATTCTTTGGCTTTTTCTGCCTGCAGGCGCATACCGATGGGAATCAAGAGTGGATAAAGATTCTTCTCCTGCCTTACGATATGAACTCTAAATTTACTTAACGATTCATAGAGCTCTTTCCAGTCCTCTACTGCGGCTTCCCCGCCTTCCATTTCGTCCATTTTCAACAAATAAGATCTGACTTTGCTGTTCTCTTCGTAATAATTTCTCAGCGGATGTCCGTTTTTCAATTTATTAAATGGAGGAGAGATATAATTCTGGAACAGTTCAAATAATTTTTCTGCTTCGGGTTGGCGTCCGGCAGCTTTCAGCCTTTCCCCCAGTTCCGCCTTCATGGCCTCAAATTGGGCAGGCCGAATATTCACCATTTCAAAGCTGATTAACTCTTTCGCCTTTTCAAATGGGATTTGACCGGACAAATATTGATCGGCAGTCTGAAACAATATACCGACTTTCGCTTCGATTCGTTCACGATACTCCATGCTTGCGTTCCTTTATAATAAACAACTTACAGCCGCGCCTTATAGATTGATTGCGGCATAAAAGCCTTCCCGTGTTGCCTCGTCTACTGTTCTGGCCTTAACACAGTCGCCTGCCTGGGCATATTCGACCGTTATCCCCATGAAGCGGTCGGCCAGTGCGCTGAGCGGCCGCATTCCGACGGAAAGGATAACGGAATCCGCTTCCACGGTGACGGACTCACCGTTTCTTTCATAAGTCACACTGTTGGGGCCGATACCGGTGCAGCAGCCGGAGGCAACGATATGAATGCGATCAGAGTCTTTCCCAAACTCAACCATCAGTTCGTCCCGGTGCGTCGTAGACGCATCCGGAGCAAGGGTGGACTGCATCTCCAGAATCGTAACATCCTTGCCCAGCCTCGCCAAATGAAGCGCAGTCTCACAGCCGACCTGACCTCCTCCAATGACGACGATCTTATTTCCAAGTTCCGTCTCCCTACCGTAGGCGGAAGTCGCCGGTATTGCGTTCTCAACTCCGGGAAATCGAGGAATAATCGGCTCGGCGCCCACTGCGGCAATGACCGCATCAAAGTCTGTCAGCTCCCGATCGGAAGCTTCCTTGTTCAATTTAACGTCGACGGTCGATTTTCCGATCTGATCAATTAGATAGTCTTTGTAATTCTTCAAAGGGTATTTAAAAGTAACGCAGTCTGCAAATTTCAGCTTGCCGCCCAGAGAATCGGTCTTTTCAAATAAGGTGACCGAATGCCCTCGTTCCGCTGCAGTCAAGGCTGCTTTCATACCGGCAGGGCCGCCTCCGATGACTGCGACCGTCTTCTTCTTTTTCGGCGGCGTTATCATGCGTTCCATATGATGCGCCAAACCCACGACAGGATTTACGGCACATCTCATATGATGTCCGAACACAGCGCTGTCATGACAATGCATGCATTTAATACATGGTACAACGTCATCGATCCTTCCTTCTTTGCATTTGGTGATCATTTCGATATCCGCGATCAGGGACCGGACGATGGTCACAAAATCAGCTTTCCCGGAAGCGATGATCTCTTCTGCTTCCTCCAGATTGCCGATGGCACCGATGGTGTTGATGGGAACATGAAAGAGACCGGATTTTTTAAAGGCCTCCGCCAGATAAACGTTGGGCATAGGAGGCAGAAAACCGCAGGGGTGGGTTACGGTCATCAAATCAGGATTGTGCATCCCTGCAGAAACCTGCAGGATATCAACATGCTCCTGTAGAAGCTGTCCGATGCGGATCCCTTCTTCCTGGTCAATACCGCCTTCTTTGAATTCCGAGCCCGAGATCCGGACTTCGATGACCATATTGGGTCCGGCCTTTTCACGAACGGCCTTTAGTATCTCAATGAGATATCGGCATCTGTTTTCTGTGGACCCTCCATACCGGTCGGTCCGTTTATTTGTGTACGGGGACAGGAACTGCGCGACGGGAATGCTGTGCCCAAAATGGAGCAGGATCGCGTCGTATCCCAAATCTTTCAGGATCGCGGCATCGTTGGCATACCACTCTTTAAAGCGTTCCATCTCTTTGACAGGAATCTCGCGTCCCGGTTCAAAGTTCATTTGAGGTGCACCATCGGAGACCGTGTAGCCGTCATGGAAAATACCCATGAGTTCCATGGATGCCTTCGCTCCGTAAAAATGAATGCGCTCCGCCAGTTCTGCAAGGGCATTCGTATGGTTCGTCTGGTACAGATCCCAACTGGCATGCATGCCGTCGTCCACGGCAGGACCCGTGCCGACACCGGCCACTGTGACGATACCGGCACCTGCCTTTGCCCGATTCTCGAAAAAGCGCATTGCTTCTTCCGTCGGGTAGAGTTCCCCATTGGAAGCTGAGTGGATCGTGCTGGGCCCTGTGATGATCCGGTTCTTTATAAAATGCCCTCGAATACGGATGGGCGATAAAACATGAGCATAGTTTGCCATTTTATTTTCTCCTATATTTAATGTCCACTGAACATGACGTTTTTCAAACGGCATGTTCAGTGAGACATCAAAGAATGCTGCCAAAGGCATGAAACCATATATTTATGCCTTTGGCGCGGCTTTCGCCGCGCGAATAAATCGCATTGCGATTTATTCAGCAGGCATTATTTATAATAGATCCATCGCGGCACAGAAGCCTTCATCAGCACTCCTAATCGTGCTTAAATATGTTTAAACGAACAGGAAGCAACGTTCCTGTTCGTTTATTGATTATATAACGGATTCTTATGCTGTTTTCTTTTTCAGGCCGTATTCTCTGTCTGCAGCGTTTGCATCAGGAATATTTTTCATGGTCAGAACCGTAATAAAGGCAACTACCAGAAGACCCATTAAAACGTAGTATGCTGTGGTCAGCTGTCCCATCTGATTCATCGCTCCCATAAATGCTACGGCGAATGCCATTGGGATCGCCTGGATCGTCATAATCCATTTGTTGGCTGCCATATACTGTTTACGTCCATATACATAAGAGGTTACGCATGGATGCATGGTAGGCATACCTCCTGTCATACAGGCAACACCGAATGCCCACACCGCCATTAATGGAACGCTTCCGCCTACCGGCATGATCGCCAGCGGGATAACCGCAAAGAAGTATAGCACGATAAGAACCAGAGAAGCTTTGATGGAGCCCAGCTTGTCATCAATTACTCCAAGAACATAGCTCATCGGAATACCGACAGCTGCGCCGATGGACAGCCACAGCAGTGCTTTGGAGACAAACAGGTTTGGAACATCCTCCGGCGTGCCCAAGGTTATGAATCGGACTGCCATGTAAGCCATCATTGCTACGATTACAAACTGCAGAATTCCGTATGATATGATCAGCTTCCAAGCTCTGCTGTCGGTTAGGATCATTTTTAAAGTAACATCTTCAGATTCCTGAGATTCAGAAAGAGGAGAACGGTCTGCGCCGTCAGGGAATAATCCGGCTTCTTCAGGAGTGTCTTTGATGAATAAGGCGGTTAAAATACCGACGAGGATAACAATTCCCGCAATGGCCATGTAAGCTGCTTTCAGTCCTAAACTGTTCGCCATTGCCGTCAGCACACCGATTCCTACGATGGAAAATAATGGACTTCCTGCCGTTACCACGCCGAGGACACGGCCACGGTATTTGATAAACCAGTTGGCTGAGAGCATGAAGCCACCCATTTGAAGGGGTACTACCATGATACGAACAAGAAACAAGCTTACGAAGTATAATCCGTAGTTCTCACCTGCCACAGCGATTCCCAGGCAGCCCAGGGCAAGAAGTATGATGCAGGGAACCAAAATCTTCTTTACGCCGAATTTTACAAAAGCGGCACCGATGATCAGATAAAATATGATAACCACAAGGGCACCATAGGTCACCGGATTGGTAATTTTCAGGTCATCCCATCCATATGTCTGAGCCAGATACGGGGTCAGAATGTTAATGTGGTCATTCTGAAGTCCTGAATATAAGAACATATAAAAGACTCCCAGAAGCATAAGCACGATCGAGTAGCGGGCAAATTTCGCATTTTTGAACATTTCATTTCCTCCTTAATAAATAAGAATTAGTTCATTATTATCATACGGACCCGACCCAGGTCAAGTCCGAATTGACCGTTTGTTTTTTTTGCTCAAATAAATTCGTCGGAATCCATATAATCTACTGCGTTATAGCCGGCCATTCTTCCGCTGTTCACGGCAAATCCCATGGTATTTCCCGGCATCAGGAAGCAGTAGCTGTCGCCGAAGATGTTGCAGGCATCGGTTCCGCAGGAGTAAAGTCCCGAAATCTTGATGCCGGCTTGGCTCAGAACCTCCAGCTTGTCGTTTGTTTTTACGCCGCCAAGACTGCCGTAGCCTGCAGGATAGTGTCTTGCCGCATAATATTTCCTGCCATTCAGTGGTTTGAGATATTTATGCTTTTTGAAGAAGAAGCTGTCTTCCGAGGTGCAAGCCTCATTGTATTCTTCGATTGTTTTCTTGAGGTTCACCGCATGGATGCCAGTTTTTTCAGCCAGCTCTTCAATGGAATCCGCTTCAAAGAGATTGACCTGCGCTTTCTGCGCCTCGTTGTGAAGCGCGCTGAGTCCGGAAGCTTCTGTTGACTCGCCGCTGAGGTAAGTCTTCAGCTCTTTATCCCATTTGTCTACATTTTTAATATTGTGGTGTACCGTGATGTAATCAAGTCCGGTTTTTTTGTATGTATCAAGGATGCTGTCATCAATGATGGTGAATGCCGTACGTTCTCTCTGCAAGGAAATGGAATTTCCCGTGTATACCGTATTGTTCATGATTTCTTCATTGATAAATCTTAATCCATCCAGATTGACCATCAGGTTCGGCTGGCGCATGGTTTCGCTCAATGCTTTGAAAACGTCCGTAACGCCGGGGGTTGTGTAAGTCAATTCCATAACAGCCTGTGTTCTTCCTGCTCCGGCTTCCCACAGCATATTCAGGCCTTCGCCTTCAACGCCCGGGATACGGAAGGAGTGAAGATCTTTCCCCCAGTCATAACCAAGATAGTCGCGGATCATCTTCGGATTGTCACCGAACCCGCCGGTGGCAACGATTACCGCATTGCACTCCGCAACGGCATTTTCGCCGTTTGCGTCAATCAGTTCCACTCCGCTCACATGGCCGTCTTCCACAAGAATCTTTGTCGCTTTTGTCTGATAGCAGATCTTTACGCCCAATTCTTCTGCCCGTTCCGTCAATGCACGATAAAGTCCGGAGGCTGCTCTCTCAGCAGGTACGCTGCTTCCTGCCGTCTTTACAACATGCCAGGTTTGGGTCGATTTTTCAAAGTACTTGAACGCGCCCAGGAACTCTACTCCCATGCTCTCCGCCCAGTCGATGGTGCTCGCCGTCTGTTCGATGTACTTTCTGACCAGTCTCGCATCGACCCGCCAGTGGGTATAGTTCATGAAAAGGTTGAACGCATCCTCTTTCGTAAAATCAACCATCTGTGCCTTCTGGTATTTTGACTCTACTGCGAAAAAGCCCATTCCCATGTTTGCTGCTCCTCCGGTGGTGGAACCCTTTTCCAGCAGGATGACACTTGCGTCCTTCTCCGCTACTGCAACCGCGGCTGTTATGCCGGATGCTCCGCCGCCGATAATAACGACATCGGCTTCCATTTTCTTTGTGCTCATGTTGACCTCCTAAAATTAATTCCTCGCTTTAAGTTATTATGAATCTCCCCGTCGACGTCGTCTCATGGACGAGCCTTCTTCTGCCGGGACTTTCAGCTTCAAACCGCCAATGGCTGTTTTCTTGATTGCGCTCTTCGGGCAGATCTCTGCACAGAGCATACATTTCCTGCAGGACTCTGTTTTGATGACATGGATCCGATCTTTTCCGCCCAGGATCGCTCCCTCTGGACATGCTTCCAGGCATTTTCCACAGCCGTCGCAGAGCTCCGGCGCGATATAGACCGTGAAGGACGCTTTGCAGGTCAGGCTGGTGCATCGCTTTCTGCGGATATGCTGCTCCCATTCGTCTTGATAATTCCTTAACAATCCCAGGCACACGGATGCGGCTTGTGCCGACATCTCACAGCCCCCATTGTCACTGATCTGTTCCAGCAATTCTGTCAGTAGTTCGAGGTCACCGCTTTCCGCCTTACCCTCTGTGATGTCCTTGATGATTTCATAGACCTGCCAGGTCCCTTCCCTGCACAATACGCATTTTCCGCAGGATTCCCTGCGTGCTGCGTCCATCAGTCGCTTGCTGAAGTCTACGGAACAGGCACTTCCGTCAGCGAAAGACGCTTCCGGCAGTTCGGGAAGGCCGCGGCTTGTGATATCGCAAATCATTCTGCCACCTCCTTCACCTGTTTGTAATGGGCGTCAACCCAGTATTTCACTTTTTGCAGATCAAGTCTCAGATCACATTGCAGGCAGCGCTCCGCTTCTTCCTTTGCCTCGCACGCGCTGTAGAAGTGATCGATTCTCGCCAGCTTTGAAAAGCTCTCTATGGTTCCGATGTTCGGGTCCGACTTGACTCTGTCGTAAAGAGCTTCTTCGATATTTCCGTCACCGCCAAGGTATTTGTCGATGCTCATGGTAGCCTGTCTTCCGGAAGCAATGGCTTCCACCACCGACTTGGTTCCCGTAACAGCATCTCCTGCCGCGAAGATTCCCTCTTCGCTGGTCTTCAGTGCTTCATCGGTCTTTACAAAGCTTCCCCGGAACAGTTCCACTCCGAAGGAATCGGTGAGGTCCGGCTGCTGGCCGGTGGCAAAGATCAGAGTATCTGTCGGCAGTACGGCTTCGGAACCGTCTTCGGTTTCAAGCTCCAGGCCTTTTTCTCCGAACCGGAAGCGGATCACATTGACGAGCTTCAGGCCACTGACTTTTTCGCCTTTTTCTTCGACTCCAAGCATGGATTTGCTGTTGTATATTTCGATTCCTTCCTCCAGCGCACAAGCTACTTCCTCATCATCGGCAAGCATCTTGTCTCTGGGCTCCAGACAGACGACTCTGACGGTGGAAACGCCTTTCATCTTTGCGGTTCTCGCACAGTCGAAGGCGACATTTCCTCCGCCGTATACGGTGAGGCTCTCTCCCATTTCGGGCAGCTCTGCTTCATTGGACATTCTGCAGAATTCCACTGCGTCGTAAGCGTTTTCCCAGCCTCCGCAGTATGCAGGCGGCCGCTTTCCTTTCTGGGCTCCCACCGCGATAAGGACCGCGTCGAAGCCTTTTTCCAGGAGTTCTCCCGCCGACTTGATGTCGGTATTCGGCACCAGCTTGATTCCCGCTTCGGAAAGAGTCCGGAGTTCCTTGTTCACAACCTCTTGAGGAAGTCTGTATTTGGGAATACCGTAAGACAGCATCCCGCCGGCCAGCGGCTGCCGTTCGAAGACGGTGACCTCATGACCTTTCTTTGAGAGGTAGAAGGCAGCTGTCATTCCGGCCGCACCTCCGCCCGCCACCCCAACCTTTTTTCCGGTTGGCGGACAGTGGAAGGTTCGTTTTTTCCAACTCTCTTCTTTATCATTTTCCACGGCAAACCGTTTCAGTTCCCGTATGGAGATTGCTTCGTTCAGATGGCCCCGTTTGCAGCCGGACTCGCAGGAATGGGTGCATACATGGCCGAGGGAATGCGGGAAGGTGAGCTTTTCACGGAATACGGAAACCGCATCCGCGTATTTCCCCTGTTCCACCAGCCTTACATAAGCCGGGATGTCCGTATGGGCGGGACATTTGTCCTTGCACGGGATCAGCGCCATATTTCTCGGCGAATCCTTTGCAAAGATTCCTTTTACATCCTGAATCGCACCGGTCGGACACACCTCCACACAGGCGCCGCAGAAGCGGCAATCCGATTCGGACAGCGGCACATCGTCTTTGGTGCTGATATAGGTTTCCCCGTCCTTCTTATTATATTGAAGGGCGCCTACACCACGCAGCTCCTGACAGGCGCGGACACAGCGTCCGCATTGGATGCATCGGAACATTTCCTTCCGGATCAATTGGTCGGAGCCTGCGATCCTCGTATTTGCCTTGTCGATTTCCCTCATGCGGGAATGGGCGACCCCCATATACTGCATCAGAGCCTGAAGCTCACAGTTCAGATACTTGTCGCAGGAGGTGCAGTCCTTGGGATGGCTTGCCAGCATCAGCTCCAGCGCAACCATGCGGAGCTGTTTCACCTTCTCCGTTTTGGTTTTTACCATCATGCCCTCTTGAACGATGGTCTCGCAGGATTGTGCGGTTCCTTCCTTCCCCTCGATTTCTACCGTGCAAAGTTTACAGTTTCCCTGAGGAGTCAGGTCCGGGTGGTAACAGAGATGCGGAATATAGATCCCCGCTTCCAGTGCAGCCTGAAGGAGATTTTGACCTTCTTCTGCTTCAATTTGATATCCATCTATATTCATTCGTATTTTTTTCATAATTGCATCCCAGCCGCTTTTTTGTTTTTATTCAATCTGATTTTGAGATACAGGGTTAAGCCGAATCCGATCAGGCTAAGTACTGCCACAGTCATAAAGGCCAGATCATATCCGTTGCCCATTGATTTCGTCCTTGCTGCAAGCTGCGGTCCGATGACTCCGGCAAGCCCGTAAGCCACATAAAGGAAGCTGTAGTTGACTGCCAGATTCTTGATGCCGAAGTTGTCTGCGCAGATCGGCGAGAACATGGATGTAAATCCTCCGTAGCAGGCGCTGATGGCAAATAGGGCGATGACGAACACCGTTCCGGCCGATGTGGTAAGCATCATCATGGAGCCGCCAATGACTGCAAACAGCAGCAGCATGACATTATATCTGCCGAGCCGGTCGGAAATAAATCCGAAACCAAGCCGTCCGAGTGCATTGAAGATCGATATGATCCCGATGACAAAGGCTGCCTTTGCCGGGGTAAAGCTCTGAACCTCCTGCAGGATAGTGGACGCGTGGCCCATGATCATCAGTCCTGCGGTGGCGCCCATTGTCAGAGCGATAAGAATGATATAGTATCTTGAGGTTTTTACCATTTCCCTCCAGGTAAGATCTCTGACTGACAATGGCTTCGTTCCTTCTTTATTTGTTTTAATTTCCGGTCTGAAATCTTCGGGTACGTCCTTGATCAGGAAGCTGGTCGGGATCATCACCACTGCGAAGATCGCAGCGAACAATCCAAAGACCGGCAGCGCCCCGTGCTTTCCGATGAAGTTGGCTGCCAAAGGCGCCCAGATGATGGACCCTCCGCCGTAGGCGCAGGCCAGAAGTCCTGCCGCCATTCCTGTTTTATCGGGGAACAGTCTGCCGCTGTAAGCCATCAGGCAGGGATACAGCATGCTCATGCCGGTTCCCACAACGACTCCGTAGATGATGTAAAGGTAGACGATCGAGCTTGTGAATGCGGTGGCGATCAGGCCGAGCACATAGATCGCGATGCCGATCCTGAGATAATTGCGGATACCCAGTGTCTTCTGGAATTTTCCCAGAAATACGGGCGCCATGGTAGAAAACAGGATCTGTATGGTGAAGGTCAGGGAGATCGCCTCGATGCCCCAGTTAAAATGCTCCATCAGCGGTTTCTGGAATACGCTCCAGGTGTAGCCGATACCGGCACACAGAGCCATGACCATTGCGGCGATCATATACCGCCATCTTTTTTGTTCAAAATCCATTTATTACCTCTTACTGTTTCTTCATGCCAATCTTGCTGCTGCTATTCTCTTTCGATCAGTGCAGAAACTCCCTGCCCGCCGCCGATGCAGAAGGTGATCAAGCCTCTTTCCAGATCTCTTCTTTTCAGTTCGTAAACCATTTTGGCGACCAGCACGGCGCCTGTCCCGCCAAGCGGATGGCCTAAGGCGATCGCTCCGCCGTTGACATTCAATTTGGCGGTATCGATATCCAAGCCATTGATGCAAGCAATCGACTGGGCTGCAAAAGCCTCATTCATTTCGATCAGGTCGATGTCATTCATTGTCATGCCCTTCTTTTTCAACAGCTTCTTCGTTGCCTCCACCGGGCCGTAACCCATATATTTCGGGTCTAGTCCCACACTGGCAAAGCCGGCGAATTTGCCAAGAATAGGCAGTCCAAGTGATTTCGCCTTTTCTTTTTCCATGAGAACAGCGGCACCGCCGCCATCGCTCATCGGGGAGCTGTTCCCTGCAGTAACCACTCCGTCCTTTTTAAATACGGTTGGCAGTTTACCCAGGGTTTCCATGCTGCTGTCACTGCGGACAGACTCGTCTCTGTCAATGAAGGCCGTTTTCCCTTTCCCTAAGGAAACTTCGACAGGTATGATCTGTTCGTTGAAATATCCGGCTTCCCACGCGGCAAATGCTTTCTTGTGACTTAGTACGGAGAAGGCATCACAGTCTTCTCTGCTGATTCCGTATTTTTCTGCAATATTTTCCGCTGTAAGGCCCATACTGATGCAGTCCTCCGGCAGATAGGCCGACTTGATGTCCGCCCATTGCGGCGGGGCCACCTGATAAGCCGTTGTTGGTTTTTCCATGACATAACTTCTTCTTGAGTCGCTTTCCACGCCCGCGGAGATCAGTACATCCGCGTGGCCCCCTTCAATCATCATAGAAGCAAACCCAAACGTCGTTAAGGAGGAACCGCACTGGCGATCCATCATAACGGCAGACACAGAGTACGGGAGACCCGCTCCTAACGCTGCCACTCTGGCTATATTGGCATATTCGTTTGCCATCAGGTTACCAAAAAACACATCCTCAATTTCACCTGGATCGATCTGGGCACGCCTTACTGCCTCTTTGATGGCCAATGCCCCCAAATCAGCTGCAGGCACACTTGCCAGCGTCCCTCTTGCTCTCCCCACAGGAGTACGAACTGCCGATACAATTACTGCCTCTCTCACTGCCATATCCCCTTCCTGAATCTTTAACTTTATTACTTTCTTACACTATTAGTTTAATTCAACCTTAAATCGATTGTCTAACGCAAAGGTGACATTTCAGTAATCCATTTTGCGCATTAAAAAAGTGGCTGGGCCACTTTGATTGACCACAGCCACAAAAAAATGTTATAGTATAGTAGATATTTTTACGCAGTTTAACAACTTTGAAATGGGAAAGTGGGGATAGGATCGAATGGAAATTAAAAATTTAGAAGCGTTTCTCCTGCTTGCAAGGAGTCTGAATTTTACAAAGTCCGCCGAGCAGATGTTTCTTTCTCAGTCCGCTTTCAGCAGACAGATCATTCGTCTCGAAGAGGAAACAGGATGTCAGCTGTTCACGCGGACAAAACGAAGTGTCGAGCTTACAAGTCTTGGAAAGAAATTCCTGGAGCACGCAGAGATTATCGTTTCGGAGTACAACAAGAGTCTGATTCATCTGAGCTTTTCAAGCAAAGAAGACGGTCACCTGAGACTTGGCCTTCTCAATGATCTCATCGACGAAACCTTTCCTAAAATCATAAATGATTTTATCAAAAGCAATCCGGGCGTAGATGTCATCTACAGTGACAATAGCATGTCTGCACTGATCAACAATCTGCTGCGGGATGAAATCGACTGCGCTTATACCTTATCTCATGATGCCAGGACAATACCGAGTGTTTCTTCCTATACGGTATGGTCCAAGCCTTTGCATGTCGCGATGTCTGTCGACCATCCTCTGGCAGAGAAAAAATCTTTGAAAATGGAGGATCTGGCCGGATCCCCGTTCGTCATCATCACACCGGATACCTATAACCTGGGCTTGATTCATATCAACTATCTCTGTAAAAACGCAGGTTTTGAGCCGAACGTTGCGGCCATGGTTTCCAACATCAACAGTCTTCTGATGTTGGTGAACAGTAATATTGGGGTTGGTCTCACCGCGCGCACAGCCGAACTCATCTCACCGAAAGGCGTAAAATTCTTCCCAATCGATACGGATGAAACCACCCATCTTGAAACGGATATTACGATTCTCTGGAAAACAGACAATCCCAATCCTGCAATCAACAAATTCATAAAATCCGCCGAGAACATCATCAATAATGCGGAAAGTGATAGTTAGCGTACTGCATCACCATCAAAGGCAGGAATTCCAAGGATCCCGCGCGCTTCAGCAGGCGTTGCCGGCTGATTTCCATATGCTTTTACCGCAGCAGCCGCACGCTCTACCAGCATTTTGTTCGTAGCCATAATCTTATTTCCGTTCTCATCCTTTCCAAAAACCACATTGTCTTCCAAACCAACGCGGATATGCCCGCCCAATGCCAGTGTCGCAAACAGAATCGGCAGATGTCCTGCACCAACCCCGAAAGCAGACCACGTTGATCCTTCCGGCAGTCGATTTTTTAAATATACCAGATTCTCAACCGTAGCAGGCATTGCACCAAGTACGCCAAGGCAAAGCTGATAATGATTTTGAGCCGGAAGATGCCCTTTTTTCACAAAATAATCTGCAACGCCCAGCATGCCTGCATCGAAAATTTCAATTTCAGGCTTTATGCCGCGCTCTAGATACAGATCACCAAGATCCTGGAGGAACTGAGGCGTATTCATGAAAACTCCGCCCGGCATCCAGTTAAAGGAACCCGCATCATAAGATCCCATTTCGATTCCATTCACCTCTCGATGGTGCTCCATGCGTTTTGCATTGCCGGCAGGATCACCGCCGGATACTCGATTGTCACCGGAGGAAGTGCAGTTTATGATAACGTCACAGTCCCGGTGTGCACGAATCAGGCGAATCGTCTCGCGGAACTTTTCCTTGTCCATCGTTCCCAAACCCTGATCATCTCTCATATGCAAGTGAACAACCGCCGCACCCAGCTTCCAGGCTTCGTATGCATCTGCCGCAATCTGCTCCGGTGTCTCCGGTATATTGTTACCGGCAGGGGTGACCGCCCCCGTCAGAGCCGCCGTTATGATTGTCTTTGCCATATTTATATTCTCCTTCTTGTTTCCCTGATTATTAAACTGATCTTTATGGATAATTTCATGTTAACAATAATACACGGTAAAATCTAACGCAAAATAGTCATATCAGTAAACCGCATCCTGCATAAAAAATAATTCTTGCGTGGAATTCTAAATATTATATAATAGTCAAGCAATGCTGTTGAAATAGCTTATAACCATGATTCGGAGGGTTACATGAAAAAACACGATTTAGAATTGGAAAAGCGTATAAGTCAATTGACTTTGGATATGGTCAACTGCCGAAGTATCGTAGGAACGGCAGATGAAATCGTTATGAGTGAAAAGGTCTATCAGATCTTTTCAAGGATTGACTATTGGAAAGAAAATCCACAGCTTCTTAAGAGGCTGCCGTTTATCAATGATCCTCTCGGACGATTCAGTGTAGTAGCATCATTAAAAGGTGAAAAATGTGCAAGCGATAAAACGGTAGTAATGATCGGGCATACGGATACGGTGGGCGTCAGTGATTATGGCGACCTGAAGGCTTTGGCGAATCAACCGGATAAGCTGGTCGAAGCATTAAAGAATGTAACCATCTCAAAGGATGCAAGAAATGATCTGGAGTCCGGAAACTGGCTTTTTGGACGAGGTGTTTTAGATATGAAATGCGGGGTTGCGATCATCATTGCGATCATGGAGCGTCTTTCAAGAGAGATTAATGATTTTGAAGGCAACATCGTTTTTGCTGCGGTCGGAGACGAGGAAGGCAACTCGGGAGGGATGCTGTCTTTTGTTCCGGAGCTCATAAAGCTGCAAGAAAAGGAAGGGTACGATTATTTGGCGGTGATCGACACGGATTATACAGCGCCGCGCTATGAAAAGGATGATCATCGCTATATTTATATCGGAACGGTAGGCAAGCTGATGCCGTCCTTTTATGTGGTAGGAAAAGAGACACATGTCGGCGATCCCTTTAATGGGCTTGATCCGAATCAAATCGCCGGTGCAATCATACAAAAAATTAATAAAAATGTGGCCTACTCGGATGTTGCGGACGGAGAGGTTTCCTTGCCCCCGATCACACTGCAGCAACGTGACTTAAAGGAAGAGTATTCCGTTCAGATCGCAAAGACGGCAAACCTGTATTTCAATTACGCGACTCATAAGAGCACTCCGGATGAAATTATGGAAAATATGTTGCAGGCGGCTCGAGAGGCTTTTTCCGATGTAATCAATTTGCTGAATGAACGTTACAATGTTTATTGTAAAGCAAGCAGAATGGAGTACAGAAAGCTCCCTTGGAAAGCGAGGGCTATGACATACCAGGAGCTTTATGAAGAAGTAAAAGCAGAACGAGGAGCAGCGTTAGACATAACACTTGCAGATTTGAAAGCAAAATTATTGCTGGACAACTCTATCGACGAACGACTCTTTGGTCAAAAGATCGTCGACGAAGTCCATAGCCTGTGGTCCTGCAAAGATCCGGTTGTCATTTTATATTATTCCCCTCCATATTATCCGCATAATTATGTGGGAGGAACTACCGATAAGGAAGCGAAGCTTCTTGATACAATTGAACGTGTGACGAAAAAACATGAGGGGCAGCATAAAATAACAAACAGGAAATTTTATCCGTATATCTCCGATTTGAGTTTTGCCTCCGCTCCCGGAGATGATCGGATTTTAGCCTTGGAAAACAATATGCCTGCCTATGGATCCAGGTATATCCTTCCGATCCACGAGATGCAGAAACTGGCACTTCCGGTTGTCAATATCGGACCATACGGAAAAGATGCGCATCAATTTACCGAGCGGATCGAACGGGATTACTCTTTTAAAGTAGTGCCGGCTTTGGTTTATGATACGATCATTCATCTGTTGAAGTAAATTATAATTTAACTAGTAAATCAGGAGTAAAAAATGGAAGAAATAATAATAGAAAAAGCAATCCTGCATATTTTGGACGCTAACATAGGGACACCCGTACTATCCGACAGGATGCTGCCCTTGGACGAATCCGTCGATTTTTTTAAAAAGCATATCGAGAAGCTATTCGGCGACAGCGAGATCAAAGAGTGCGTTTTTGAAAATGGCGATAATCCGGTCAAGGCGCTGACCGATAACTTCAATGAAGAGAACTTTATCTCCGGCACACATCAAATGGCGTTATCACTTTACAGCATCATGGTCTCTAATGTCGACATCCCATCCGCCGACGTCCTTTTTGCAACGTTCCGATACAAAAATGACCGATTTCTCGGATTGATCAAATTCAATTACAAAGAGGCCTATACCCACAGTCTCACCCAAATGGACGGCACGACTGCATCGAGTGTGATCAAGTATAAGACATTATTTGCAAACGAATCGCAGAAGGTGGACGAATGTGTTTTGATCAATCTGAACAATCAGGCAATAAAAATAAAAGAGAAGAAATACGAGATCAACGGTCAGAAAGATTACTATCTATCCAATCAATTTATGAAAACAAAGCCTGCCCGATCCTATAAGGAGCAGATCCGTTTGGTTGAGAAGTCGGCGGAGCAGATCGTTAAGAAGTTTTATACCGACGACACCTTGAAGCAGGCCGAAGTAAAAAGGGCCATCAAGAATAACGTTGATAAGAATCTGGAAATCGATATCGACGATCTGAGCAAAGAAGCCTTTTATGATAGCCCCGACATGCAATCTCAGTATAAGCAGGAGCTTTCACAGAAAGGGTTCACAGAAAAGAAAATTAAAATCAATCAGCAGATTTATAATGAGCTGGAAAAAAACCATAAAATCATAACGGATAACGGAATCAAAATGGAAATCCCCTCAGACCTGATGAAGGATAAAAATAAATTAGAATTCTTTGTGAATCCGGACGGAACGATGTCGATCATGATCAAAAATGTAAACGAAGTTAAGAGCAGGTAATACTTACTGCCTGCATTATAATGGCTTAAGGCAAATCTTTGAAATAGTTCGCTACGTCCTTCTTGCCAAAACGCCTTGCCAGTCCAATCGGTGAATTACCGAAATTATTCTCAGAGTATGGGTCGGCGCCGTGTTCTCTCAACAATTCGATCATCGTTCCATCATTTGCATAGCAATATACTGCCCGAAAAAGTGGTGTGTTTCCATCAATATCCCGGGCGTTTATCTCCGCTCCGTGTTCAATAAGGCGGCAAGCTATTTTGACTGATTGGGACTGGGCTGCAAAATGAAGTGGGGTCCAGCCGTTTCTATCTTTCACGTTAACGTCCATACCTCCAGATATTAAAACGCATACTCTACCCAAATTCCCTTCATTTGAAGCAAAATGCAATTCGCTTCGACCCATTTTATCGAGTTTAATATTCATCGATATTACCTCCAATAATAATGAAGCCTTACTGCCAATTTCAATTTCAGTTTACGCTCGATCTCCATTTCTTTCAATACCTATTTTCGTATAAACAACAATGTTGTAACGATTGCTCATAAAACGAAGTCTGCCCCGCGCGGGGGCAGACTTCGTTTCATCTTACGTACTTGAAGCATAATATTTTATATTGCTACCCCTTTACGCTGCCTAACGTGATTCCCCTGATAATATACTTGGAAAGCAGCAGGTAGACGATAATGACCGGGACGATAGCGATGGTAATGAGCATATATACCTGCCCCATGTCAAACTTTAAAAAATCTGCATTTCTTAATTGCGCAACCAGCAGCGGCACCGTCTTGTTTTCCGCCGATTTTAATATAAGAGATGGAACGAAATAGTTGTTCCATGAGGTTACAAAGCTAAATATCCCCTGTACGGCGATGGCCGGCGTCATAATCGGAAGCACGATACGGTTGAACGTGTGAAATTCACTCGAACCGTCGATCCGTGCTGCTTCCACAATTGCCAGCGGCAGCGTAGCCTCCATGTATTGTTTCATAAAGAAGAACACGATGGGCGAGGCGGCTGTCGGTACGATGAGCGGAATAAAGGTATCCAAAAGATTGAACGAGCCCATCAGCTTTACAAAACCGAGCGCCGTCACCTGCGACGGTACCATCATGACCATCATGATGAATGCGAACGCCGCACGTTTGAAGCGAAAATCATAAGCATGAATGGCATATGCCGTCAAAGCTGAGAAATAGGTGGTTACAAGTGCAGTGCAGGCCGATATGAACAGGCTGTTAAAAATCGCCTTCCCTACAGGCAAATTCTGATTTGCCAGTAAATTTTTGAGATTGTATCCAAAGGAGCCACCCGGCAAAAATGCAAACCCCTTTTGAATGTCAGGATGCGAGCGGGTGGAATTGATGATGAGCACATAAAAGGAAAACAGGCACAGCGCCGATAGCAATATGAGCACAATATAGCATACGGTTCTGGTAAGCCTTAGCTGCATGCGTGCGGCCTCTGAGGAGTAATTTTTATTCATCGCCCAGCACCTCCCGCCAGCTTTTTTTGTTCCTTTCGCTGCATTCTCTGCTCATGCGTCAGTGTATCGTAAACAAGAAAGCTCAGTGCACCGCTGACAATGAGCAGGATCACACTCAGCGCACCTCCCAGTCCGTAATTTTTACTATAAAGATGGTTGTTCAGGAGCATGATCAAAGTTGTGCTTGTTCTGTCCGGATTACCGCCTCCATTTGTGAGGATCTGCGGTACGTCGAACAGCTGGAGCCCCCCGATCAGCGAGGTGATCAGCACATAAACAAAGATTGGCTTTAAAAGCGGCATGGTAATGAGCCAGAACAACTGCGCAGGTTTTGCGCCGTCAATCTCCGCGGCTTCGATCAGCGACGTATCGATGCCCATGATTCCCGCCATAAGCAGGATCGTGGTATTACCGAACCATAATAGGAAGTTCATCGCGATAACCAGCCCGCGCGTCCCCGCCACCTCAGATAAAAATCGGTATGGCGTATTTAAAATGCCTAAGTGTATCAAAATGTCGTTAATGGGGCCGGCATCGGAAAACAGTACAAAGAAAAGCAAGGCAAACGCGGATGCCATGATAAGATTGGGTAGATAAATGACGGTCTTGAAAAGACCCGTTGCACGAAGGCGCAGCCGCAAATTGGTAAACCAGCTCGCCAGAAGCAGCGAGATGAAAAGCTGCGGAACAAATCCGAACACCCAGATCAGCATGGTATTGCCAAAGTATTTCCCCAGACCGCTTTCAAAAAGCTTCCCGTAGTTTTCAAATCCCACAAAGTTTGGACCGATCTGTGTCAATCCCGACATGTAGCTTTCAAAAAAACTGTTATAGAGCACAGAAAAGAGGGGGACCAGAGAAAATACAACGTATACAAGAAAAAAAGGAATCAGAAATATGTATCCCCATTTCGCGTAGCTGTTGGGTCCGGTCTTTTTGCGGTTCGCTGCTGCTTGGTTATGAACGGTACTCATTTTTTTACCTCAATCATAATAATCCTGCCGGATCTCTTATTGTATGCTTGCGTACGAAAATTCGAATAACATAATATTACGCACGATAAGACATGTATTTGCCTTATCGTGCGCGATCAGCCTCTGCGGCAACTTTATCGCAGCCGCTGACAATTCTTATTTTGTAAGCTCCGGATGCTTTTCGATCACTGCGGTGTAGAAGTTCTCAAGGGCTTGTTCCTTTGTAACCTTACCATCGAAATAATCCTTAAAGGCCAATCGGAACTGTTCGGTCATCGCCTGATCATATGGAGAGATCGTGCTCATGTCGATCTTTGGTGCCGCATCAGCAAACAGTGCGATATGGTTCTGTCCGCCCAGGAAGTCTGATTCGAAGTCGCTTGAAGCAAGCTCGTTCATCGCCGCTATGTTATTGGTATAATCCTGCGTATCGACTGTGATCTGATTCATGGTTGTCGCATCGCAGGTGAGGGTGTACATAATGTCATGGACAAGCGTTTTGTTATCTGTGCCGGCCGCGGCGCAGATCCAGGTTCCGCCCCAATAGTAGTTTTCCGGTCCCTGACAGACGGCCCAATCGCCATAGATGCCATTGCCCACTTCCGCTACGCCGCCCTCGGCTTCCGGTGTGGCAAGAGAGTTGCCCAGCAAGGTGAAGTTGATGCCCCATGTGGAGTAGAAGAAACCGAATACTTTGCCCGCCGGACCCTGATCGGCTGCCCATTCAGGCGCCCACAGAGTGGTCTTGTTATTAAAGCCTTTGTCGGTATAGCTCTTGGTTTGTTCAACCCAGCGCATTACGTTCGGATCGATGACGATCTTATTGTTCTCGTCTACCCAAGGCTGAGCAACATTGTTGGTAAAGGTACGGAATGAATCGTCATAGCCGGAGAGCATCTTGTAGCCTTTATCTGCGGCTGTCACAGCCACGTCGTCAAACTTATCCCAGTTTGCGAGCGCATCCTGCACTTGAACCGGATCATCCGTTCCAAGAACATCCTTGGCGATGGATCGGCGATAGGCGAATAAGCCCGGAGTTGCCTGCCATGTGGTGCCCTTCAGCACGCCGTTGCTGTCCGTTACGATATCGCGGGTGTACTGATACTGATCCGCAAGATCTGCTTCCGTGAGGCCAATGTCATTGACGACATCCAGTGTATAATCGGTGTTGACATATTTGAGTGCATAGTCCGCTTCGACCAGGAAAATATCGATCTTGTCATCTGCAGCCGCATTTTCCTGATTGAGCAGCGCTTCATCCAGCGCGTTTTGATAGGCGTTGTCCTGATTCGGGGTGATGATGAATTTTACCTCCACGCCATCGGGGACAAGACCGGGTTTTTCGAAATAATCGGTAAAGCGTGATTGGAACTCTTCGTTCCAGCAATAAATGTTAAGAACCGCGCCTTCTTCGCCTGATGCAGGTTCCGAGGTCTCCGCAGTCGGTGCGCAGGCAGCCGTGGAAACCAGCATTGCAAACGTCAGAAGAAATACCAGCATTTTTTTTAGAGTGTTCATAGTTAATCCTCCTCATTAATTGTAGCATAATTTATTTAGGTGGTTCATTACCCAATGATGCTCTGCATAATTCTGGAGGCAAGGTTTGAACGCCTCCGCTTGCTAGATTATCCGCTTTATTGATTTGCCGGGAAGCAGCCTTCCGTCGATCATGACCTGTTCGGTCACCGCTGCTTTTGGATTTTCAATATAATCTATGAGACGGGTAGCCGCCTCTCGTCCGATGCTTACCGAATCCTGACGGACCGTAGTGAGCACCGGTTGTATCACCTGAGAGAGATAGATGCCGTCAAATCCTGCCACACTGATATCATCCGGGATTTTTAATTCCATTTCATCAAGCACGTTGCGCCCGCCCATGAACGAAAAATCATCCGGATATAGAATGCAGGTGGGGCGGTCCGTCAGGGAAAGCAGCTCACGGGTAGCCTCGGCGCTTGAAGCCGGATCATGATAGAGTGCGCTCTTTATGTAAGCTTCCGGTACATCAATACCGTATTCCTGACATGTTCGGTAAAAGCTTGCGATACGCTTTTGTGTTACCGAGGTGTCTTCCCCATGGATAAAGGCTATCTTTCTGTGCCCCTGCTCAACAATATAGGTGACGAGATCCCGTACACACTGCACATTGTTTGAGAGGACGGCAGTTTTTTCATTAAACACATGATCGATGGTGACGACCGGAATTTCACTTTGTACCAGCTCCACCACATCAGGGTCATTAAAATCGCAACAGGCGATGACCACGCCGTCACAGGCACGGTAGCGGCAATGATCCAGGAAACTCATTTTATACTGCCCGATATTATTGCTGATGAATGTGATGTCGTATCCGTTGCGTTCCGCTTCGGTCCGAAAGCCGTCAAGTATGGAAGAGAAATACTCATGGGCGAGACCGCTCTTCATATTGTCGATGAACAAAACGCCCAGGTTGTTCGTGCGGTTGGTTTTGAGAGCACGCGCCGCAGCATTGGGCAGATAACCCATTTCTTTCGCAACATTGCGAATCTGCAGTGCCGTCTTCTTGCCGATGTCGCTTTGACCGCTTAACGCTTTGCTTACCGTCGCGACAGAGACACCGCACTTTATTGAAATATCCTTCATGGAAACCATAGGCATACCCTCCGTATCTTTATACTGTTTTCTATTATAGCCTATGGATGACAAAAGGACAAGTTCTTCTTAATCGATTACGTAAATGAGTATACCGCATCACACATGAAAATGCAATACCTATTTCGAAAATTTTTTTCATGGCGCAATTGGCGTGTTTTCAACATATTTCTGGATTTTAATTTAAAAAAAGTTCTTGAATTAATTTATTTTTTCATGTACAATAGCAGATAGCTTAAACGATTACGTCTACCTATTATATGGTGTTTCGGGGATTTTTATGATCAGAATCCCCTCCGACGGGCAATTCAGCGCCATTGTGCGTGTTATATAAAGGAGTAAAAGCAAAATGCAGTACGGAAAGTTCGACGACAAAAGCCGCGAATATGTCATCACCACCCCGCAGACACCCTTACCCTGGATCAATTATCTGGGCAATGATGGGTTTCACAGCATTGTTTCAAATACAGGCGGGGGTTATTCATTTTATAGAGACGCCAAGCTGAGGCGGCTTACCCGCTATCGCTATAACGGCATCCCTGCCGACATGGGCAGCCGTTTCTATTACATAGCAGACGGATCTGCCGTCTGGAGCCCCGGCTACCTGCCTGCGAAAACGGAACTCGACAGCTACCGCTGCCGGCATGGCCTTGGGTATACGGTGATTGAAAGTGAAAAGAATGGAATCGGCTGCAGTCTGACTCTGTTTGTTCCCATTGGCTCCGATTGCGAGCTCAATCATATGGTCCTCACCAATCAAACGGCGCACGAAAAACGCATTACCGTGTTCAGTGCAGTGGAATGGTGCCTTTGGAATGCGGTAGACGACGCGCAGAATTTCCAGCGCAACCTGTCAATCGGCGAAGTGGAGCAGGAAGGCAGCACCCTTTATCACAAAAGCGAATATCGCGAAAGGCGCAATCATTATGCGTTTTTTCATGTCAATGCTGATATCGCAGGCTTTGATACCGACCGGGATGCATTTCTGGGTCCCATGGGCGACTGGAGTCAGCCACGTGTGGTGCATGAAAACAGGAGCCGCAACAGCATGGCCTGCGGCTGGGCGCCAATTGCTTCCCACTCTGTGGAGCTTACGCTTCAGCCGGGGGAAACAAAAACTCTTATTTATCTTCTCGGCTATGCGGAAAATGAGCAGGACCAAAAGTGGGAAGGCAAAGATCGAATCAATAAAACAAAGGCCCGTGCGCTTATCTCCCGGTTCTCTTCCGATGCGGACGTTTTGACAGCCCTCGACAAGCTAAGGGCTTACTGGGATGCGCTGCTCGTCCGTCTTACGCTCCAAAGCGGGGAAGATGAGCTGGATCGCATGGTAAACATCTGGCATCCATATCAGTGCATGGTGACATTTTTAATGAGCCGCAGTGCGAGCTATTTTGAAAGCGGCACGGGGCGCGGGATGGGTTTCCGGGACAGCTGCCAGGATCTTCTGGGCTTTGTCCATCTCATTCCCGAGTTTGCGCGCCGGCGTATCCTGGATATCGCCGCCGTACAATTTGAGGATGGCAGCACCTACCATCAGTACCAGCCGCTTACCAAGCGCGGCAATGAGGACATCGGCAGCGGCTTTAACGACGATCCGCTCTGGCTTATCGCCTGTACGGCAGCGTACGTCCGCGAAACCGGCGACAGCTCCATATTAGAAGAACCTGTGACCTTTGACAATGAACCGGGCAGCGAGCGTCCGCTTTTTGAGCATCTTCGCCGCAGCATACGGTATACAACGGAGCATTTAGGCCCTCACGGATTACCGCTGATCGGCCGGGCGGACTGGAATGACTGCCTGAACTTGAATTGCTTCTCCACAGAACCCGGTGAAAGCTTCCAGACCTGCGCCAACTTCGAGAGCGGCAAGGCGGAGAGCATATTGATCGCCGCCATGTTCGTACTCTACGGAAAGGAATACGCTGAGCTGTGCAGTCGTTTTGGAGACTCCGCGGAAGCCGATGCTGTGCTTCAGACCGTTTCCAATATCGAACAGGCTGTCCTTCAGCACGGATGGGACGGCGAGTGGTTCCTGCGCGCTTACGACGCGTTCGAGCACCCCGTAGGCAGCAAGGTCTGCGAAGAGGGACAGATTTATATTGAACCGCAGGGCTTCAGCGTTATGGCCGGCATCGGCATAAGCGAAGGCTATGCGGATGCTGCACTGAAAAGTGTAAAGAAACGTCTGGAAAGCGAACACGGCATCCATCTGCTCAATCCATGTTATACCGTATATCATGAGGAGTTGGGAGAAATTACGAGCTACCCGCCCGGTTACAAGGAGAACGGCGGTATTTTCTGCCACAACAATCCATGGATCAGTATCGCGCATACGGTATTGGGCGACGGCAACGCAGCGTTTGACGCGTACCGCCGGATCTGCCCGGCCTATACGGAACAGAAAAGCGACATTCACCGTACAGAACCGTATGTATACAGCCAAATGATCGCCGGCCGCGAGTCTCAGCGCAGCGGAGAAGCCAAAAATAGCTGGCTTACAGGTACCGCCTCATGGGCATACGTGAATATCAGCCAGCATATTCTGGGAATCCGCGCACAGCATGACGGCCTGGAAATACGCCCCTGTCTCCCGGATACGATGGACGAATTCAAAGCAGAACGGCTATTCCGCGGTACGCGCTACCTCATCCATGCGCGTAGAACAGGACAGGATCCTCCACGAATCCATGTGGACGGCGTTTTGCTTGACGGCTTTCTTGTTCCTGCCGGCGGAAAGAGTGAACTGCTTGTGGAAGTGGAGTTTTAATTATGCCATTTCAATCTGATTTTTTATGGGGTGCGGGCAGCGCCGCATATCAGGTGGAAGGCGCCTGGAACGAGGACGGAAAAGGCCGGAGTATTTGGGACGCGTTCTGCCATACTCCGGGTCATATCAGAAATGGGGAACGCGGTGACCTTGCATCGGATGCTTATCATAGATTCGATACAGACCTTGCACTTATAAAAGAGCTTGGGCTTACTTCATACCGGTTTTCCATCAGCTGGCCGCGCATTCTCCCGGAAGGTCGGGGCAGCGTAAATGCAAAAGGTCTTGCCTATTACAACCACCTTGTAGACAGCCTGCTTGCCTCCGGCGTGACGCCGTTTGTTACGCTTTACCATTGGGACCTGCCCCTTGCCCTCGAGCAGGAAGGTGGATGGGAAAAGAAGAGCACTGCAGACGCGTTCATCGAATATGCCGCCTTGATTGCGCGCCATTTCGACGGGAGAGTAAAGCGCTACATCACACTCAATGAGCCGCAGTGCTTCCTCGGCCTCGGTTATGGCTCGGGAATTCACGCGCCGGGCAGAATGCTTACCGAAGAGGCTTTGGTTCAATGCATCCACAATGTACTTCTTGCACACGGCGGTGCGGTAGCCGCAATGCGTGCAGCTTGTACCTCTCCCCTTGAGATCGGTCTCGCTTCAACCGGGAAAATTTGTTATCCGGCATTTGATGCGGCAAAGGCAGGCAACCCCGAATACGATACGCTGCCAGCACAGCAGGCTGCCTATGACGCGACGTTTGCACTGCGGGACGACTGGACATTCTCTCACGCATGGCTTCTGGACGCTGTGGTTTTCGGCCGCTTCCCCGATGACATTCCGGCCTTTCGTATGCTTGGCGATTCCATGCCCGAGTCGGAGCTTCGCATCATCCGGGAACCGATGGATTTTATCGGCCTCAATATTTATAACGGCATCCCGGTGGATGCCTGCGGGTACAAAGTTAAAAAGACACCCGGTTTTCCGCGCACGGCGCTCAAATGGCCCGTCACTCCGGAATGCATGTATTACGGCCCTCGTTTTCTTTATGAGCGCTACGCTCTGCCTCTCATCGTTACGGAAAACGGCCAGAGCTGCAATGACCGCATCTTTTTGGACGGTGCAGTGCATGATGTTGACCGCATCGATTTTCTTGCGCGGTATCTGCAGCAGCTTAAGCGAGCCGTGGATAAGGGCGTACGAGTTGACGGCTACTTCCACTGGTGCCTGACGGATAATTTTGAATGGCATTCCGGCTATGACGAGCGCTTCGGTCTCGTTTATATCGATTATGAAACGCAGACACGCATCATTAAGGACTCCGGTTACTGGTACCGGGATGTGATAAAGAACAATGGTACTGAGTTGTTACCGCTCCGCTTTTAATTGTTAAATACTGTATAAATCCGCTCGCAAGATAATCTGCCATCGATAAAGCATTTAGCAATAATCGATCGAAAACATCCAAACTTTTTACAAAATCGCCCGTCATTACTGCTACCTCGTTAAATATGCCAACTCTGTCAACAGCAACCGAAAATCATTTATTATATTCAAATGCCCATATGTTATTAACGGGATCCCTTGTTGCGTTTTATCAATCATTATCACAAACTCCTTCTGTTCCTTTTACATGTTATGAGAGATAACAAAATATCGTACCAGCACCTATCAGGATAATTTAACATAATATAACACAAAAAGAGGAGGTGATATTTCTATGGCAAAAATCTATTTGGATCCCTCAGTCGATGAGACCAATGAATATGCCGGCGGAGGCAACAATGAGTACTACATGAACCTCATTGCAGATGCCATGGTACCTTACTTAGAAATTGCCGGCATCGAATATACAAGAAATAATCCCAGTGATACCTTGCCTGATATAATCAACCAATCCAATGCCGATAACTATGATCTGCATTTATCGCTTCGCTCAACTCCTACGCTGGAAATTCAACAAGGTCCCATTATATATTATAGTGCCTTAGAACCAGCAGCGCAGAGTGCCGCTTACGATTTTGCCAGGAACTTATGGTCGATCTACCCGGATCCCAGTCTCGTTGATATGGTTCCAAACTTAACAATACCAGAGATCGCCTTAACAGAAGCTCCCACCGTGTTTATCGACCTGGTTAACAGTGCAAGCTATGAGGACACCGATTGGCTGAAAGACAATGTTTATAGAATCGCGAGAACATTGGTGTTCGGACTCACAGATTATTACAATATCCCATTTGATGTAAAGCGGGAGCCAATTGCCCCGCCAAGTAAGGAGGAAATACAACGTGCCAAATGTCTACTTAGATCCGTCCGTTGATGAAACAAGTGAATATATTGGCGGAGGCAACGAGGAATACTACATGAACCTCATTGTCGATGCCATGGTACCTTTCTTAAATACAGCCGGCATTCAATTTACAAGAAATAATCCCGGTGATACCTTAAATGACATCATTGATCAATCCAATGCCGGTAACTATGATCTGCATTTTTCTCTCCGATCAACTCCCTCTCCAGCGGTACAGCAGGGTCCGATTGTATATTATAATCCCTTCAGTCCCGATGGACAGATAGCAGCTTACGACACCGCCAGAAACTTATGGTCAATCTACCCGATCCCTAATTTAGTTGATATGGTTCCAAACTCAACCTTGTCACAGATTACTTTAGCGAAAGCTCCCACCGTACTGATCGACCTGGTTAACCGGGCCAACCCGGAGGATACTCAGTGGCTCAAAGATAATATCTATCGAATCGGGAGAATGCTGGCGTTATCCCTTACAAATTACTTTAACATTCCAATCGATATCAAGCGGGAACCATTTCCCGTCACAACATAAAAAACAAACAACTCCCCGCCTTGCTGCCTGCAAGATGGGGAGTTTATTATATAATCTTAGCTGCAAACCTTATCATATATTTCTTTCAGCGAATGTCCTGCGACCGTCAGGGGGGCAATGATGTCCAATGGAATGTCAGGCACATACATTTTGAGCGCTTTAAAATTACCTTTCATCGTAAACGCTCCCATGGATGCCGGTATAAATATGGATTCACCGGCCTTCACGGAAACCCTTCCATTCGAATAATTTATAACTGCATCGCCCTCAAGAAATAAGTAAATATAAAACTTGCTTCCATCCGTATGCTCTTCAATTTTTCCTTCTACCCAATATACTTCAAGTGAGAAATATTTGTTCGCCAGCTTGAATGATTTGTGTGCGCCGGAATTGATTCGCAAATCAATTCCCAATGCCTTCTTTTTTCTGTTGTTTGGAATGAAATCAATGACATCAAGCGCTTTTTTTATATCCAATGCCCTTTTGTTTCCTTTTTTGTCCATACGGTCATAGTCATATATTCGGTATGTTAAATTTGAATTTTGCTGGATTTCTGCAAGGACAATGCCTGCGCCGATGGAATGGATCATACCGGGATAGATATCGATAACGTCTCCGGCAAAAACATTCATATAGTTCAGGCTCTGATCGATTTTGCTTTTATCCACCGATTCAATGAAGTCGTTTTTGTCAATTCCGGCGATCACATTATAGATGATTTGTGCACCGGGTTTTGCCTCAATGATATACCATGCCTCATGTTTTCCCAATTCTCCGTTTTCATTCTCATTTGCATAATCATCATCCGGGTGTACCTGAACGGAAAGCTTGTCGCTTGCATCGATTAATTTCAACAGCAGCGGAAAGCGAACGTATTCACTATTATAATTATCCGTGCCGACGGCATCTTTTCCCATCATGGATATGAAATCTACAAGGCTCAATCCTACATACATCCCATTGGAAATGATACTAAGTCCATCCGGGTGGCAGGAAACTTCCCATACTTCCGCGGTTTTACCCCTGGGCAGGATCACTCCGAACTTTTCCAGGTTTCTCCCACCCCAGATATAATCCTTAAATACCGGTTTCAATTTCATTGGATATAACATTTTTTTACCTCTGCGATGCATGCTGGTCATTCAGAGCAATCAGCTTGCTAATTTCCATTAATGCGATCCCGTAAGAAACGATACTTTCAGAGCCTTGATTGTGGTTCAAACCATTTTCATTCAGCCCGTCATAACAAGCGCCTGTCTCCTCATCGATTAAAGACAAACTCTTTGAATTCTGTCCGGTATACCAGCAAAAGCATTTGACCGCATGATCAAGGTATTTCTTATCATTTGTCATCTTATAATACTCCAGGTAGGAAAGCAGTGTTTCACACGCCTCAATCGGCTGCTCATCATATTCTGCTGCTTTTTTGCCTTTCAGAAGCCACCCGTTACAGCCAATGGGTTTAAAGTAACCGTTTTTAAATGTAATCTCCTCAAGAAAGTCCATGCTTTCCCGTGCAGTTTTAAGCAAAATATCCTTTTTAAGAATTTTATATGCCCGAAACAGCGACCATGGCAAAAATGCATTTCCATACGTCATGGAATTTTCAAACCAATGCCAGTCTCCATCTTTAAATTTTTTGTATTGGGAAACCAATTCCATTGATAAAGTTTCAATATGACCGGTAATCTCATCCGTTTCGATCAGATAGCTTAAACCGACGATGCAGCTTGCTTTTGCCCTTGGTGAAGTCAGCCTGGGCCAATTTTCCAAAGATTTATTCAAAAGGTGCTGGCAGGTCCGTTTTATGTTTTCCGGTATGGCCGGGCTCGAGATCGTACGGCCTAAGGCCCACATACATCTCCCGAAGCAATCCTCCGAGCCTTCCTCCTCCATGAATTCTCTCTGATAGTTCATAAAGTTTTTAAACGTTCCATTTTCATTTTGTGCGTTGAGAAGAAAAGCTAAATATTCCGAAATCAGTTTTGAAAAATCCTTTTCTTTAAAGCTCTCAAGAAGCATCACAGCTAAGATCAATGCCCTGGAATTATCGTCAGTGGTATAGCCTTTTCGCGGGTCCGGAATACCATATACACTATGCTGAAAGATGCCCGTGTCATCCGTCAGTGTATACAAATAATCAACAAATCCCAGCTTCTGATCTGAGAAATTCATGATGCCACCTCTGTTTTAGGGCTTGATTTTATGATATTAAAAAAGACCTCAAGATAGCACTGAGCTATTTTATCCCAATACATTGTCCTTCCAAGCTTCATCGTATCCCTCTCCATTTTTGCCTTTATATTGGGATTTTTTATAATATTTTTGATACATTCCGCCAAAGAATCGGGATTGCTGAATTCCGCAAGAAATCCTCTGCCTCCCGACAGCATTTCCTTTGCATACATGTATGGAGTGGAAACGATCGCTTTTCCATAACCCACCGCATACGCCATCGTGCCGCTCACTGCTTGATCCTTTCCCAAATAAGGCGTCATATAAATATCCGACAGCTGCAGGTACTCAATGATTTCATCCTTTGAAAGGTATTTATTTATAAATTCCACATTATCGCTGAGATCGAGGTTTTTAACAAGCTCTTCCAGCTTGTTTCTGTATGCGATTCCTTCTTCTTTTAATGCCGGGTGCGTTTGACCCAAAATAAGGTAGCGAACATCTTTATGATCCATGGCAACCTTTGAAATGGCTTCGATCCCATGTTCGATCCCTTTGCTTGGTCCGATCAACCCAAATGTGCTGATAATTTGTCGATTACTATATCCATATTTTATTTTCAAAGATTCACGTGATTGAAACGGTCTTTTCGGAACCCCATGATGGATCACATCTATTTTCTCCGAATCAATGCCATAGACTGATTTGAGTAACGGTTTGGTGTTTCTGGCCATCGTGATGACCTTTTCACTTTTTTTGCCAAGCTCATTGAGGATCGATCGTTGTTTTGGGTCAGGCTTAGACAATATGGTATGAAAGGTAGTGACCACCGGAATTTCCAGATTGTTGATCAGATCAAGAATATACGCGCCATGTTCTCCCCCGAAAATTCCATATTCATGCTCGATCACCAGCAGATCGATATCGGAATTGTTTAATTCTCTCGCCGTTTTTATATAATCCGCTTGTTCATGCTGCGCTATCTTAGCAATGACTTTGCTGTCATACACATAGTTTTCCAGATTGGTTACCGCGATCACTTTTGCTTCAATTTCTCCGCTGCCGTCAATTGCGGTTATCAGATCCTGCGTGAACGTAGCCAGACCGCATTCTCTGGGTGGATATGTGCTTAAAAACGCAATCTTTATTTTTTTGTTATTTTTCATTCTTTATTTCCTCCAGTCAATTACTATGCAATAGGACTTAATGCTTTTCCTTCTTGCACTTCATGTTCGGCATTACTCCGCTTCTGTACATTTGAAATTTGTGAATTAAGAATAACACCAGATACATCGGAACTGTTTTGAATACTTATTTTATCCCAGACAATCGAGTTGGTGATTTTACAGTTTATGCCCACTGTGCAGCTATTCCCGATGATCGTATTGGGGCCGATGGTGGCATAGGCATCAATTCTTGAGTTCTCACCGATATATACAGGGGCAGTGATTCTTGCTGTTGAATGGATTTTCGTATTGGGGCCGATAAAGATGCCCTTCGAATTTTTTCCATACTCCGGCAAGGGATAGCTTCCATTCAAAATATCCTGATGCGCTTGCCTATATTTCTCAATGGTCCCAATGTCCATCCAGTATTCCTTACTCTTGTAGACTGCGATCGGATAACCTTTTTCCAACAACAACGGGTATGTTTCTCTCTCGATTGACACTACTTTTGAGTCGGGGATTTCCTTAAGAACGTCCGGTTCAAATATATAGATTCCTGCATTGATGTAGTTTGATTTGATTTCTGACGGTTTAGGCTTTTCCGTAAAGGACTCCGCATAGAGATCCTCGTCGTATTCAATCACACCATAATGTGAGGGGTTTTCAACTCTCGTAACAGCAATGGTAACCGAGGCATGTTTTTCCTTGTGAAATTTCAACATATCTAAAATATTAATGTTACTCAATATATCAGCGTTAAATATGATAAACGTATCATCAAAAAATTCCTGGGTATTTTTAATGGCACCCCCTGTGCCTAACGGAATATCTTCACATACATAATGAATCTTCAGTCCCAGCTTTGCTCCGTCACCAAAATATTCTTTAATTTTTTGCGGCTTATAGCTTGTGCTTAGTATAATTTCATCAACGCCACAGTCTTTGAGTTTTAACATGTTTCTTTCCATGAGTGGCTTTCCCATCATCGGCACCATCGGTTTCGGCAAATCGTCCGTTAACGGCTTTAGTCTGGTCCCCATTCCTCCTGCAAGAAATAATGCTTTCATATCTTTTCCCCCCTATTGTTACTGTTTTTAAATGACACTTCCTTGGAGAAAGTGTCATTTAAAAAATGTTATTTAATCATCTTCACATGGTTCCGGACATTGTTGTATATATTGAAGCAAATCACTTAAGCGAGCAGTCGCAAGTCCGACACACGAGTCCGCTCCCCCGTAGTACATGCTGACGATGCCGGTTGCCTCATTGAGGATCCATCCGCAAGGAAACACCACATCACCAACATCTCCAAACTTTTCATAAGGTTCTTCCGGTCCGAAAATCCATTCATTGCTTCTTTTTAAAACCTTTTTCGGATTTTCTAAATCCAGAAGTGCAAGTCCTAACCGATAAATCGCGCCGGCTGCCGTATGTTTCACTCCATGATACAGAAGAAGCCACCCCTCTGAAGTTTCAAGCGGTTGGGCTGACAGACCAATTTTATTCGCATCCCACCATCCGCCATTGCGAGCGTTTAAAAGAATCTGATTTTCACCCCAACTATGCAAGTCTGTGGAAGTGGATATCCAAATATGTGCCTTATGTCCATCGGAGTATGGCCGGTGAATCAATATATATTTCCCGTTGAACTTTCTTGGAAACAGCGCAGCATCTTTATCATCAGGGGACATGATCGATCCCTGTTTTTCAAAATTTACAAAATCACTTGTAAGTGCCAAGGAGATCAATGGTCCTGTTCTTGAAAAGGATGTGTAGGTTATTGCCCATTTTTCCAAGTCGGTCATCCAGGTTATTCTGGGGTCTTCAATACCCCATCTTTCTTCCGGGTGGATATCAGGTTCTGCATCCAACGTTGGGCTTTTATCAAATATCCAATTGGATACTCCGTCTTTGCTGACCGCTTTTGCTAAATGAGAAAACCCTCGCCGATCCTCCACTCTTGCCAGCAATAAAGTATTATTTTCAAATGTGGTTGCTCCCGGATTAAAGATGGTATGCGCAGGATAAGGCAAATCCGCTGCGGTTATAATGGGATTCTGAGGACTCCTTTTAAAGAGTTCCGGATAGGAATTGTCTTTTTGATTTAATAATGTCGGTGTATAATTTGTCATAATAATCAAGTTCCTCTTAAGATGATTTATTGAGGTTTACCGGCTGAAGTCAGCGGAGCCTTTGGAACTACCAGGATCTTTTCCGCTTTCTTCTTCTTTTTTTCTTGACTCTTTGGTCTTTTATCTCCCATATCAAATACCTCCCCTCATATTACTTGCTTTCCCAATATTTATCTTACTCATTTCTTCTGCATCGTTAACGGCATTAAGTTTTTTGGAGATATCTTTGGCAAAGACTCGAGGACCTTTGCCATATCGCCTTCCTCAAGGCTTTCCAGGTACTCTATAAATACCGAAAGCCTTTCATATTCAGAGATGGAAAACAACACTGCATCTGGTTGATTATTCTTTAGAACAAATAACTTACCTAAATTTCCAGCCTTTTCTCTACATGCTTTATAATTTTTCATCATTTCTGAGTTTGATACGATAGCTTTTGTTGAAAAAATCATATGCCCCCCCTTGCCACATTACCGATCAAGCCTTGATTTCGTTATCCTTATATTTTTATAATTTAAATCGTAATATTATTTCTTGGATACATTTTAATGATATTCTAATTATAATTATATGTCAATGTTTTATTATGATAATTTATTTGATTTTTTATTAAATTATTTATTTATATTTTATTTGCATTGCTTATTTGACAAACTATTATATGAAAAAAGACTATCTCAATATACGAGATAGCCTCCACTCAAATCCAGATATATGAGTTCTATATCAAACCTCATGCTCCATATATTCTTTCAACGTTTTTAAATAGAATAATTTTACAATATGGATGTGTTGAAAAATATCATTTTCTATTTCCGCCAACTTACTATAAGCTAGTTCAAAGGTTTTACAAGCATCCATTGGAAGAGTAAAGTGTTTCGTTAGTATCCTTATATTTCTAATAATGTCGCCTGCAGCCTTATGTTCGCCCTCTATCTCCTTTATTCGTTCTAATAATTGTTTTCTATTCTCATTCGTCTTGGTATCTTCGTATCGCATGATTGCCGGAAACATCAATTCTTCTTCTTTCACAATGTGATTTTCAAGCTTAATTTTAAGATCATTGAACAATAAATAAATTTCAATTAATTCCAGATGTTTTTTACCATGCGCTCTAAGTATGATAAAAAGTATTTGTCCAATCTTTGGAAACTCATGTTGTACATAGGCATGGTGCGTATAAATAATATGATTCATGATTCGATCAGGGGTCTCTCTTAACCAGTCAATGTATTCCTCATTTTCTTTGCTGTCATTATTGTATGTTAATTGGCCAAGGGTTTTGATTTTATCTGACTCGTGTAATTTAACCGCAACATCCATAACCGTGCTCCTTTACCCCAATTTGTTATCTTAAGGTTTATTAATCTCTTTTGATATATTTTCGGAAGTTTTTCTGATATCATTTAGGATTTTTTCGTGCCCGTCCATAACCTCTTTTTTAATATCATCCATCTTTACGTTTACATCGATATTTACATCTCGTACTTCCTGTGCAAAACTTTCAACCATATCTGCCATTATCTCTTCATTCTTTTGTGTATCTTTAATCAATTGCTCAAGAGTTTCTCTCTCCCAACTCCCTTCCTTTGGCAAACTCTCAATAAACTTTATGGTATCATCTTCCTTCAGGCTTTCTATGTATTCGACAAATGCGGAGATTTTTTCATATTTCGTGATAGAAAACAACACTGCATCAAGTTGATTGTTTTTAAGGATAAAGAGCTTGTCCAAACTTTCCGCCTTTTCCCTGCAAGCTTTATAATTCTTAATCATTTCTGAGTTTGAGACTAAAGCTATTTTTGAAATATTCATATGATTCTCCCTTCCATAAGACTTTGTTCAAGATGGGATTTATACTCGGCAACTGCTTGAACATAATCATTAAGATCATAAGACTCCGTATGTTTCATAAAAGTCCGGCAGCCTTCAATACCTCTTAGTCTTGATATTAGTATTAGATCAAAAACAAACTCATCAGGATATCCTTGCTTAGCCCAGTAGCCTCTATAATAGACTAATGTTTCTATATCTGATTTAATGTTGCCATGTTTGATATTATCAAAACCTTCTACTTCATAAATTGACAGAATCAGCTCATATGGAAATTCGTTTCCCTCACAAAGTTTCCAAATATAATGCTGTGTGCTTTCTGAGATAGGCATCTCATAAATCGGTCTTTCATTCTCATCAGAAACAATTGCTTCTGCATCGTTAACGACGAGAGAGAAAATTACGATTAAAATTATAATAGGAACGAGAAGTCTATATTGAATCAGTCTCCCTGGAATATACATATCTTTTCACCTTGCTCTTATGCTTCTATCGATCGAATACTCTATCTTTATTTCTTTAATATAACTGTATACTATTCTAAATATAATAATATGTCAACATTTTATTCGTATTATTATATTATTATTTATTATAATTTTTATTTATATTTTATTTACAATAATTGTTAGCTTCATAGCATAATGTTTTATGTTATCATCGTCCAAGATTAGAATAGATCTCCAAAATCCCCGCAGGTGAGTCTGGTTCGGCTCTGCCTGCGAGGCTTTGACTTCGATTGACGTTTCATTTTTCAGCTATGATATTGTTACCGCAAATGTTTCCACATTTCATTACGTTATTATTTTATTACGAATACAGAGTCAAGCCAAACTTGGCAGTATTGAAAATATGCAGCAAAAAAGTGAGTTGGCACCGTATGAAATACGATATCAACTCACTTCAAAAAAGTCTTATTCTATTATAGATTCTTTCTGCCTAAATCTTATTTTATATCATTTCTTAATTGATCAATGGAGTAACTTTTTCTGATTCCTTCTTTTGGTAAAGACTCTGCGAACTTGGCAATCTCTTCTTCCTCCAGGCTTTCCAGATACTCCAGAAACACTGCTACCCTTTCATATTCGTCAATAGAGAACAACACTGCGTCCGGTTGGTTATTTTTTAAAATAAATATCTTGCCTAATCTTTCCGCCATTTCTCTGCAATTCTTGTAATTCTTTATCATATCTGAATTCGATACGATCATTTTTGTTGAAATATTCACATTAATTTCTCCTTGCCTTCTTTTTTATGATAGATACATAATACATCAATAATTATAATAAATCAATATATTACTCTGATTATTATCATAATAATTATTCCGAACCAGGAATCTCGTTCATGTTACGTTCTTATTCCTAATAACGCTTTACCCCTCACTCAACAGCTCTTTGGCCTTCTGATCAAACATCGCAATCATCTCATAAGCCATATCTCTGTCCAGCAGACCGTTCATGGATTCCGTCCGGAAGAATCGCTCAGGCAGTTTGATCTCATTCACGTCAAAACCCATAGATTTTTTGATCCTCAGCTTTGTTTTGTAAATCTCTTTACTGATCTCCGTCAAATCCTCATCGGTAATATCCCAGCCAATGGACTTCAATGCCATAAGAATCGTTTCCCTGTCATAGACCTTTCTGGCAAACAGGCATATGGTCAGTGAATTCAGCATGCATCGCTCAACCTCTTCCTTATATAAGGCTTCCACCATTTTCTCTTGATCAAATTCACTGTTGGTCTGGTCGGCGGAGTACCCCCCGTTGCACAAATGGGAATGTCTTGCTCCCACAGCAGCACCGATCAGCGAACCATAACCGGTATGATATCCGGGCATTTCGTTTCCGGCGATGGCCATGGCGAAATCCTGGCCGCCGTATTTTTCAGCAGCCTTTTGTACGCCTTTACCCAGCACCTGATAAAACTCATTTTCCGGTTCCGCCAAATGCCCAATGGCAATCAGGTAATTCTCTGCGTTGCCGAAAGCAAGCGGAACGATTGTATCTCCCTCGGAAATCAGTCCCTTTTGATATGCTTCCGTTGCCCAGCCCAGGACAACTCCTGTGGACATGGCGTCCAGCCCCGCTTCTTCCACCTTGTCGATGAGCCTTAAAATATCCATCGGCTTATCGATTCCAAGAAAGCTTCCCAATGCAAATATCAGCTCATAGTCATATCCAACGCTGACCGATTCGTATTCATAGCCTTTATCAAATTCAATCCGGTATTGACCGATGTGGATACAGCCCACCGGACATCCGGTGCATGCAACTTTTCTGATCAGGTGATTCTCAGCAAAAGCTTCCCCCGAAATGGCATCTGCGCCTTCAAAGCGTGTTTGCTGCAAATTCAGAGTCGGCAGCGCACCGGCAGCATTCAGTGGCTCCACATTTACCGGCGTTCCCATATCATGGTATTTCGCCATCAGCTCTGTGTCCGTCGATTTCTCAAAGATCATCTTGAATGCTTTGACATACTCCTTATGGTTTTGGATCGGCATGCTTCTGTCTCCGCTGATGGAGATCGCCTTCAGGTTCTTGCTTCCCAATACGGCTCCAAGACCAAGTCTTCCGAAATGACGGTAGGTGTCAACACAGACACTGGCAAAGCTGACAAGGTTTTCCCCCGCAGGGCCGATTCGGATAATGCTTCTTTTTCCTGCGCCTGATTCCCTTGCCCTGATCTGCCTGCCGATCTCATTGCCGTTTACTCCTTTAAACGCTCTGGCATCTTTAAATGCTATGTCATGGGTATTGATTGACAAGTAGGTCGTTCGCTCGTGTCTGCCGGTAATTACGATGGCATCGTAACCCGCCATCTGCATGGTCAGAGCCATTCTGCCGCCGGCATGGCTTTCGCCCAGTTCTCCTGTCAGAGGCGATTTGAACATGGCAACGGTTTTCGTCACTACCGGGAATATGGTGGAAAGTGCTCCGATGGCAAAAATCACAGGCTGCCTCGGATCCAGCGCGTCTGCATCGGGCAGTAGGTTTTCCTCCAGCAGCTTTGATGCAACGCCGACTCCGCCAAGATATTTTTTCAGATCCTCTCTGTTTTCGATCCTCACACTATCATGATTTAAATCAATATATAGAACTCTGATATAGTTTTCGTACAGCATTTACTTTTCCTCCAAACTCAAGCATTCATGAGGACAAAATTTGGTACAAATTCCGCAATGCTTGCATATGATCGGTTTTTTCATTTCCTCATCAAAGAAAACAGCGTTGGCGATGCATGCATTTTCACAGCGCCTGCATCCGATACATTTATCGGCATGGAGAAAGACTCCGCCGCCTTCTCTCTTTGTCAACGCGCCGGATGGGCAAGCTTCCATACAAGCTCTTTCATCATTGCAGCCCAGACAGACTGTAGAAAAAAATTTTCCTTTATATCCACCATAGGTTTTTATTTTTATTGCACTTTTTACGATCGAATGATTTTTATGATTCACAGAAGCGCAAACCAGCATACAGGTAAAACAGCCCAGGCATTTGTTGATCCCTTCCGTTTTTAAGACCTTTCCCACAATGTATTCCTCCTTCTCTGTCTTTATTTTACTTTTGTGCCTGACGTTCAATTAATTCAATTGCATCGGCTAACTCGATTGGTTTACTGAAGTAATAACCCTGGAATCGGTCGCAGGAAATGCTTTCCAACAGATCCACCTGATTCTTCGTTTCAACGCCTTCCGCAACAACAACGGCGCCGAGATTATGAGCCATGGCGATGATCGATTCAACCATTTTTACGCTGTCTTTATCAAATTCAAGATCCTTGATGAATTCCATGTCGATCTTCAGCGTACTGATCGGAAGTCTTTTCAGATAGGATAAGGATGAATAGCCTGTTCCGAAATCATCCAAAGAAAGGCGGATGCCTTTCTCTCTTATCCGGCTCAGCTTTGAAATAATGCCTTCTACGCTTTCCAGAAATACATTTTCTGTGATCTCGATTTCCAGCCACTCCGGTTTGATCCCGGTTTCAGATACGATCCGATCCAGGTTTTGAAGGAATGCCGGATTTCTTATTTCAATCGGAGAAACATTTACCGCGATGATATAATTCTCATTCTCTGCCTCATTGATTGCTTTTATAGCCATGCAGGCATTTCTCATGACCCAATCTCCGATCTTGGCAATGACCCCCATCTCTTCTGCAATCGGAATAAACTCCGCCGGACCTATGCCTCCAAGCGTATCGCAATTCCATCTCAGCAACGCTTCAAAGCCGGCGATGCTGTTTTTTTCTGCGATGATCAATGGCTGATAAACAAGATGGAATTCCCCGTTTTCTAATCCGCTTCTTAAATTTTGCTCTATTTTCATCCTGCGATTTATCTTTTCATTCATTGCCGGAGTGTAATAAACAAAGTTATTTTTTCCCTCGTCTTTCGCAACATACATCGCGGTGTCCGCATTTCTCATCTGGGTATTGATATCGTAATCGTCTCCATTTTCAACGATACTGATTCCCATGCTGACGGTTACAAATATGCTTCGGTTTCCCAAATCGATGGACCTCTTTAGGTCATTCCGAACATCATCGATGGTTCTTGCTATTTTTTTTCTGTCTGTATGATCCGGGATCAATAGGACGAATTCATCGCCGCCCAGACGCGAAAAGACAAACTCTTTATCAATGCTGTCCCGCATTCTCCTGCTGAGCTCGATCAAAAGCTCATCTCCCACGGTATGTCCATAGGTGTCGTTGATCATTTTAAAATTATCCACATCAAGATAGATGAGACCGATGGTTTCTGCAGTTTTATAGCTTGCTTTATTCCATTGATTCTGCGCATAAAGATACGCTCTGTTGCTCAGGCCGGTAAGCCTGTCATGAAATGCCATATTTTCCAATTCTGCATCGCGGCTTTTTAAATTTTCCACCATGATTTTAAAATTCGCGGCTAATCGGTCAAACTCATCAAATTTCTGCTCATCAAAATTTACCTTAAAATCTCCTGCGGCGATGGTTTCCGTTTTATCAATAAATTCATTGACATATTTTGAAATCCGGTAGGCCCGGATGGAGGATGCGGCAATTGAATTAATAATGGATAATATGAACAAACCCACAAAAAGCAGCAAGAGCGTATTGACCGCAGAAAAGGTAAGATCGTAGTCATCATATATGATCAGATACCAGTTTGGATCGGTTATTTTCATCGCAACAATCATATATTCTTTTCCGCTGTACTCAAAGTGTATATGACTCTCTCTGTTGGCGGACAATTCCTTGATGCTATTAAAATTGGGCTCCGCCCTCCTCTGCTGCGTCAGTGCCGGATCCTTGCCGGATATATAGACGCCATAGCTGTCAACAATCGCAACTTCCAATCCCTTGCCAAGCTCCGAGATGGTCGAGGTCGTAAGGTTGTTGAGGTGATCCAGATTCAGGTAGCCGACAATGATGTTGTTTCCTTTTGGAATCGCGACGGTAATCGTAGCTTTACCGCTCACAGGCGATATGAACGGTTTCGACCAATAAATGCTCTTGTTGTTTTGAATGTATTTAAAATAGATCTCCCCGTTTCGGTTGTATCCGATCTGCCCTGCATTCGAGCTCAGAGTATAGGTTACCTTGCCGGATTGATCAATGATCTCTATGTTTTCAAAGTAATTGTTTACAGAATTGATGCGGTCGATTGCCTCATTCACATCGATGACTTCCTGGTTATCAACATTGAGACTTATGAAAATCAGAGTGTCTACCGCTTCAAATAAAAAGGATTCGATATTTTTCGTCATGTTTAAAGCTATGATGCTGTCCTTTTTTGAAATGTCGTTATTAAAATAATTATACAGAGTGAAATTGATCAGTATTGCGATCAGGGCAATAGGAATAATAAGGGTAACTAAATTCCCGGCAAAAAACGATTGGAATATTTTCTTTTTTCCGTTTCTTTTCATTTAATTATCTACCTTATTGAATTCATTATTTTTGATTTGATACAGAAAAATATCTCTTTGTGTATCACCGAACGAGTCAATCATTATTTTGCTTTGCAAGCCTTGAAAGGCTACTTGTTTCAAAATTGTATCTTTTAATGACTCAGCGTCAAAGTCCCCGGCGGTTTTCAAGGCATCTGCAAGCACCATAACCGATTCATAGCTGAGTATGGAGGAAAAGGTCGGTTGCTCACCATACTTTTTCTGATATAAGTCCTTAAATTCCGTATAGGCCTCCGCTTCTGAGCGATAGTCGATGAAGCTGACTCCATAAAAGCCTTCCACTGCAGCTCCGCCCCTTCTTAATAAATCATTTGTCATCGACCAGGCCGGCAAAAATATATTCTTTTGGTTTTTCAATAGATATAGCTCTTGTCCAAGATTGGATACGATATCGGCGGATGCAATGATAACAAGCCCTTCCGCTTCCGTTTTGTCAATGTTCTCGGCAATTTCCTTATAGTCAGAGTGATCCTCTATTTTGATCGATTCCATCATTTTGACCTGAATATCCGAGTCCCCCAAATGCTCAACCATATATCCGCTGAGGCTTTGCGCGAATAAAAGATTCCCATTGGAATAAAAAATCAGAATATCCTTCAAGTCCAGTTTTTTTATTTCCATGGCAATTCGTTTCGCCTGATCCTCTGTGGTAGGAATCAGTCTGAGAAAATAATCATCCATGCCGCTCAAAGAGCCTGCCGCTATCGTCGGGCTTATCATCAGAACCTTATTTTCATCGATATATGGAACCGTCAATTCTGCCATGTTGCTTGTCATATGCCCGACCAAAGCAAGACAGCCTTCCTCAACAAGCTGCTGATCAACCTGCAAGGCGACTTCTTTATCATCTTTATCATCTTTTACGATCAGCTCCAGCATTCTTCCGTTGATTCCACCGGAATGATTGATCGCTTCCACCGCCAGCTGCGCGCCATACATACCGCTTACACCAAGCTCGGAATTTGTACCGGTCAAACCGCCTACATATCCTATCTTGATTGAGGATTTTTCGCATCCGGCAAAAAAGAGGAAAGACAGGATCATGGCAATCATTAAAAAATAGGTCTTTTTCATCTTAAAACCTTCATCAATTATAAATCAACGATAATAATACTAATTTCGGCATTTATTCCGGATAATTTAAACTGCCTGTACTGATCAGCGAACAATAAATAAATAATTTTCATATATTGTCTATTATCATTTGATAGGAGTATTACAATGAATAGTAAATGTCAGGAGATAAGTGAATATCTTACTTATGCACAAATGAATTTAATTAATGACATCAGATATAATGTATTTCAATTAGTGATGTGGTCCCGGTCATTAGTAAATGTGATTGCTTCTGATTTAAAAAGCATTGAAGTTGTTACCAGAAAAATTCATACGATGCCCACGTTGTTTTATAATTCTTTTAAACCTTACCTGGGAGAAGTATTAGCACAGGAATTTCAAAACTTATTATTTCAGCATATTTTGATTTTTACTAGAATCATTTATGGATTAAAAAACGGAAATAAAGAAGAAGTTGACCGTAATATTGCTGAATGGTATAAAAATGCAGATAATGTTTCAACTTTTTTAGCCCAGAATAATCTTTACTGGGACAGAGAACAATGGAGGCTTTTGTTATATAATTATCAGGAAATGACCATTCGTGAGACGGTTGCGTTACTTTCCCAGGATTATGAAACTGGGATAACAACTTATGACAGGCTGCAATATCTTTCATTAATTATTGCAGATTATTATTCCAGGGGATTGATGCAAAATCTAAAAATAAATGGCACTCCTTGATCAGAGCCAGCTTTTCCAATTGACCGCCGCTTCGAAATTGTTGATCGGAATACCCAGAATATTGAAGACCTCCGGATAGAATTCGGTTACAACAGGCTGCTTCGTCAGTTTCCAGGCATAATGCTGGGCCAGATGAACTGCAGCTACGATTTCTTTATTCAAAACACACGAATCAAGCGGCCTGTGGTGATACAATGCCGCCTCCGCTATTGGAAAGGGCAGCTTCCACCAGCTCACCAGGTATCCGCCCGCTTCCTGATGAGTGACGCGAAAAGCTTCACGCTCCAGGTCCAATAAATTGAGTGATTTGATTCGGGCTTTGTTGATCATTTCGCCATAATCTTCAATCCGATTCTGAAGCAGGATTAGAGCGCCGATATTATGAAGCAGTCCGGCTGAGTATGCAGCCTCCGGCAGCTTTTTATTCATAAAGACTTCATAGATATAGTGAAGGAGTTTGCTCGTCAGGATCGCGTGGTTCCAGAGATCATTGACTCTTTGTTGATCCTGCGGAGAGACCGAATTGAATGAATTTAGGATGGATGTCGAGTAAATCAGGCTTTTCAGATTCTGCAGTCCAAGATAAACAGTGGCATGCTTGACGGAACCGGTCCGGAGTCCATAGTAGGCGGAATTGGCGATCTGGAGCAGCTTGGTCGAAATTGCAAAATCTTTTTCGATCTCCATGGAGATGGATCCGGTATCGGCATCCTTCTCGATCATATTCAGTATTTTTTGGTAACTTGTTTCGATGGTTGGCAGCTTTTCTATATTGTTTATGAAGAGCAGCAGGTTATTGGACCTCAGGGTATCTTCCGTTTCAAATATCTGACCAATATACTCCAGAAGCTTTTCATTGCTCCACGGCTTCAGTATGTAAAACTTGGCAATGTTTTGGAGGATGGCCTTGAAAACGGACGTTTCATCGGCGTAACCACTCATGATGACTCGAATCACATCAGGGTATTGCTCCTTTACATATGAAAGCAGTTCATAGCCGTCCATCAGCGGCATCATCATGCTGCTGATCACCAGGTCAATTTTTGTAGTTTTCAGCATTTCCAAAGCCGAGAGGCCGTTGTCCGCTGTTATGATTTCGTAATCCGTATCCTTGAAAGCTTCCGACATAGAATTCCAGATCTGAATATCATCATCCACGACTAAGATTCTTCTCATTAAATTTGTCTTCCTTCCGTTTTGTTCCTTTCTGATATCATAATTCAAAGCGATAAGGATGACAAGGATAATTATATCAAGTCCCGCAAAAAGTACGGTAGGAACAGCTTGACGGCTCCGGAAGTGCTGCATATTCCTCCTGTTCCTGAGAATATGCGTAGGGGTCTGACAATACTCTCAGCAGCAGTTCCAAAACGCTGAAATCCGATTCCTTTACTGCAGCCTCCAGTGCTCCTTCCACTCGATGATTACGAGGGATTATGGCAGGATTATTCGCCCTCATCAATTGCAGAGCGTCGGCTTTCGATTCCTGCTGCCTTCCCAGTCTTGCCTGCCACTTTTGCTGCCACAGGGAAAATTCTTCCGTTCCATAAAATACTGTATCTTCCGGCTTATCGAAAGTCAATGCACGGAAGGTATTTGTATAATCCGCGTTATGCTGATTCATCATACCAAGAAGATCACCAATTAAGTCTTCATCCTGCTGCTCTTCATGAAAAATCCCCAGCTTCGCTCTCATTCCGTTCAGCCGGTAACCGTAAAACAATGTATGAAAACCGGAGAGCGCCTCTTGAGCCTGCATGACCGCTTTCTCCTTATTTTCATCGATTAAGGGCAACAGCGTTTCTGCAAACCGCGTAAGGTTCCATTCGGCTATTCTCGGCTGATTTCCATAGGCATAGCGGCCGTGAGTGTCGATGGAGCTGAAAACCGTATTCGGATCATAGACATCCATAAAAGCACACGGGCCATAGTCGATGGTCTCCCCGCTCAAGGCCATATTGTCCGTATTCATCACTCCGTGAATGAAACCAACGAGCTGCCATTTGGCGATGAGGGCAGCCTGTCGCTTGATCACGTTTTTTAGAAGTGAGATATATGGATTTTCGTCTTGATTCATTCCTGAAAAATGCCTATCATTGGTATACTCCGCCAATAAGCGAAGCTCTTCAACGGTTCCCCATCTTGCGATGTATTGAAAGGTGCCCACACGGATATGACTGTCTGCCACACGGGTCAGCACTGCGCCGGGCTGTACGGTTTCCCGGTATACCGGTTCTCCGGTTGCCGCCACGGCAAGACTGCGGGTAGTCGGGATACCCAATGCATGCATCGCCTCGCTGATGATGTATTCGCGAAGCATCGGTCCAAGTGCTGCACGGCCGTCTCCTCCACGGGAATAAGGGGTCCGGCCCGACCCCTTAAGCTGAATATCAGCTCTCTTACCGCTTGGTGTGATCTGCTCCCCGAGAAGCAAAGCCCGTCCGTCTCCCAACATGGTAAAGTGTCCGAATTGATGCCCTGCGTAGGCTTGCGCAAGGGGAACAGAACCTTCGGGGATCCGATTTCCCGCAAGTATCTCCACACCTTCCCTGCTTTTAAGTTCCGAGGCATCAAGGCCCAAAGAATTTGCCAGTGCTTGGTTGAGAAGAATCAATTTCGGCTCACGTACCGGAGTTGGTACGAGCTTTGTAAATAGTGATTCCGGCAACTGCATATAGCTGTTGTCCAAGTTCCAACCTTTGTCTCTCAAAGTATTTTTATCTGCCATCGCTTCTCCCATATAATTAAGTATTCCTTTTTAGTGTCTGCTCAAGTAAATTAATTATACCCATTCCCGGTGCCTCAACGCTTTTCGTAGTTCAGGGCAATAAAAAATATCCTATCGATCGATAGGATATTTTTGCTGATTTGACTTTGATTTCTAATGACTATTCGGACAGCAACATCGTCCAGTACTTGTCATAAACGGTAGCCGCATCGCCGATATCCAGCTGGAGGAAGTAATTTTCCTTCATGTGCTGAGGAATATCGATTGCCGGGTTCTTCTTGTAAGAGTCATCCGTTAATTCGATTGCGGCAACATTCGGACAGGTATATGGATTCTCGATCAGATTTTCAGCCATTACTTCTGCATCCAGAAGCCAATTCAGGAATTTTTCGGCATTTTCCTGATTTTTTGCTCCGGCTGGAATTACGAATTCGTCAACGCCGAGCTGAATCGGATCTGACAGGTCTGCTACCTTTAAATTCGGAACTTCAGCAAAGGCTCTTCCGGCCTGGCCGTCAAACAGCAGGGCTACGGAGCAGGCTCCGCTGATAATCGCCTGTTCTGTGTCATCGCTGACCAGTGTTTTCGTATTCTTGACATACTTCTGCAGCCACTGATACGCTTCTTCGATTTCCTTTTCATTCGTGCTGTTTGGATCGTATCCTAATGAGACCAGGGCGATGGGGAACAGATTTCTGATACCGGTTATCGAAGCGATCTGACCTTCCAGTTCCGGCGAAAGCAGATCTTCATACTTCGTTATTTCGATAGGACAGGTATCCGGGTTGTAAACAACATAAATATAGTTCATTAAATATGGAATCGCATATTTGTTTTCCGGATCGAACTCTCTGAATTTATAAGCATCTCCCAGATTTTTAAAGTTGGGAATGTTGTCAAGATTGATTTCTGCCAGTTTGCCGCTGTTGATCAAGCCTGTCATGTCTGCATCACACGGCATGACCAGATCATATTGGTCTCCGCCGCCGCTGGTCAGCTTAGCCGTAGCCTCTTCCGATGAATTCATGTAAGAGAAATTTACTTTGATTCCGTATTCCTCTTCAAAGCCTTGAACTACACTTTCAGACATATACTCCGACCACATGTAAATATTCAGCTCTCCGTTGTCAGCCGCTGCTTTCTCACTCCCGCCTCCGCAGGCAGTAAGAGAAATAATCAGCACAGCAATTAACATAAACGAAAGATACTTTTTCATTGTTTTCATAGTTAAGATCTCCTCCCTATTCTTCATAATAACCTAAAAATAACTTTTTGTATGAGTCAAAGCCCTTTTCTTCATAAGGACCTGAACTAACGAATTGATCATAAGGCCGAAAAGGACCACTGCAATCATAATCGTAGTCAGCGCATTTACCTCCGGAGACAAGCCGGTTTTCACCAAAGACAGGATTTTAACCGGCAGCGTTGTTGAATATGGCCCCGAAACAAAGTTGCTGATAATGACATCGTCAATTGACAATGTAAATGACATAAATGCTCCGGATACGATTCCCGGAAGCAGCATGGGCAGCGTGACCCTGAAAAAGGTCACCAGTCTGTTGGCTCCCAGATCCATGGACGCTTCTTCCACGGACAAGTCCATTCCCGCAAGACGACCTCGCATGATGATGATCACAAAAGGAATGCAGAAGGTTGCATGGGACAGAATGATTGCCGTAAATCCAAGAGGCAGCCGGATGATTTCAAAGAGCATCAGCAAGGAAAGTCCAAGAACAACCTCCGGTATTACGATCGGGATATACAGCGTATTATTAACCAATTTTTTGACCCGGAATTCAAAGCGTATCAAACCCACAGCTCCGATGGTACCGATGATCACGGAAAGGATCGTTGCTGCGATTGCTATAAATAAAGAATTCCAGAGGTACTCCACAATAGTGGAATCGGTAAACAGTTTTTCGTACCACCTCAAGGTAAATCCCTTCCAATAGTAGTTGGTCTTCTGATCATTGAAAGAAAAAACCACCATGACTGCAATGGGCGTATAAATGAACGCATATACCAGTACTGCATAAAGATTGCTGATGCTTTTCCCCAGCCTGCGCTTCCGCTCTCTTTTCCTGCTTGCCATCTAAAACACCTCCATCTCATCCAGCTTGGCGATTCTTGTATAAAGCCACAGCATCAGCAGGGTGATCAGTACAAGGAGAATGGAAAGGGAAGCTCCGAAAGGCCAGTTTTTTGTAACAAGAAATTGATTCCGGATCAGGCTTCCGATGAGCATTACCTTGCCGCCGCCCAATGCTTCCGGTACGTAGTACATGCCCAGGGATGGAATAAATACCAGAATGACGCTTGCAACGATTCCGGGAAGTGTTAACGGCACGGTAACGCGCCAGAATGTAACAGCAGGTCTTGCACCTAAATCACTGGATGCTTCCAAATATGCTTTATCCAGTTTTTCGATGGATGCGTACAGCGGTAAGATCGCAAAAGGCAGCATGGAGATCAACAAACCCACCACGACAATACCGTCGGAATAAAGAATATCAAGGGGTTTTGAAATCATGCCGATATTCATAAGAAAGCTGCTTAGAAATCCGTTCGGTTGGCCGATCAAATTGATGCTGTACAGCCTGACCAGCGTGTTGGTCCAAAAAGGGATCATGATCAGCATCAGTAGTTTTGCCGCCAGCTTGGAAGGTTTTCTCGCAATATAATAAGCGAGGGGATATCCGATCAAGATACAGATCGCCGTTGTAAGAAAGGCGAGCTTGATGGATTTCCAGATTACCTTCAAATAAACCGGCTGCAATATTTCCGTATAGTTCATAAAAGTGAACTGATATTCAATGCCTCCAAAAGTATTTCTCTGCATAAAACTGATAAATACCACATAGAACAAGGGCAGAAGGACAAATACCATCATCCAGAAGGTTACCGGTCCTGCCATCGTCAAGGCGGGAATCGAATTTCTTTTTCGATTACGCTTCTTTTCCAGAGAAGAGATTTCCGTGCTCATTTCATTCCTGCTCATCGTATCCCTCCTCAATTCTGCTCGCTGATGCCGATGGCATCATCGATATCCCAGTATAGGTAAACGCGTTCTCCCTCTTTGATTTCCTTATCCGGCTTAACCCTGTTCACCTTTACCTCATAACCGTTATCCATAATGATCAGGGTTCTGTATTGTGAGCCGACGAAAATCATATTCTTGATCACACCCGAAAGCGCAAATCCCTCCACGGGAACTTTGGAATATCTCATGACCTCGGGACGCACACAGACCGTTACGTCCTCACCCGGCTCGACGGGACAGCATTGGATCAACACTTCACCTGCATCGGTAACCACCTTGGCGGTATCCTTTGAGCGGGTTTCCAGTTTTCCGTCAAACAAGTTGGATTCACCGATGAAATCCGCTACAAATTTAGTCTTCGGATACTTATAGATCTGGTCCGGTGTATCAAGCTGCTCAAGAACACCGCCATTGATGACCGCAATACGGTCGCTCATGGTCATTGCTTCCTCTTGATCATGGGTTACATAAACAAAGGTGATGTTCAGCTTCTTTTGAAGACGCTTCAATTCGATCTGCATCTGTTTTCTCAGCTTTAGATCCAACGCGCCCAAAGGTTCATCCAGCAGCAAAACTTTTGGGTTATTGATCAACGCCCTTGCAATTGCAACACGCTGCTTCTGTCCGCCCGACATCATGTCCGGTCTTCTTCCTTCAAACCCAACCAACTGAACGAGCTCCAGCATTTCTTTTACTCGTGCTTTGATTTCGTTCTTCGGAACCTTTTTCACAGATAAGCCATAGGCAATATTGTCAAAAACCGTCATGTGAGGAAAGAGGGCATAGCTTTGAAAAACTGTATTTACATCTCTTTCAAAAGCCTCTTTGTCCTCCACTCGTTCTCCCTGGACCTTGATCATTCCCCTTGTGGAGTCTTCAAATCCTGCAATCATCCTTAGGATCGTGGTTTTGCCGCATCCCGAAGGACCAAGCAGCGTTAGAAACTCACCCTGCTTTACGTTTAAGTTGAATTTTTTGATGACATGGTTTGATCCGAAATATTTATCCACATCGATCAAGGATACGATATAATCTGCGTGTTCGTCCATTTCTACATCCTCCCGGGTATCTCTTTAATAGTCAAACTGTCTGTAGTAACGTCTGAATTTTAAACTATGCCCTGTATTCAGCTCATAATGTGCCGCCAGTCTTTCCGTTACAATCGCCGTGAGGATCATTGGAGAACAAATAACTCGGAAATCATCATCGATCCCCTCCAGCTTATAATCTTTCGTATCAATCACAGTCAGCTTATCGGTGACTGTTTTGCAAAATCGTTCCACCCGTTCATCGAGCACCCGATATTCATCCTCGCCTTTAAAGAGGAATACCGGAACATCTTTCTCTACCAATTCCAGCGTGCCATGGAAAAATTCCGCAGAAGTAACAGACTTCGTTCTGACCCACTGCATTTCTTCCAGAATGCACATGGAGAATAAGTAGGTTTCCCCCCACAATGTTCCTGAACCTACGAAAATGTTATAAGGCTCTTTTGCATAGTTCCTTGCGATTACCGCTGCTTTTGGTTCAAATTCTTCTCTGATCCGGACCAAATTATTATGTAAATTTGCCATTTGATCTGCGAATCTCACATAGTTCGGAAATTCTCCCCTGTTGTGGAGGAGCTTTAAGCCGAGGAGGAAGAACATCAGGTAAGAATCTTCACAGTCGCCGCAAGGATTTGCGATCAAATAGTCCAGCTCCTTGGCGAGGAGCGTTTCCGCATTCTTAGAAAAGCCGGCAACCTCGATCCCCATCTCCTTGCACATCTTGACCGCTTCCAGAATCTCCTTGGTGTCCCCGGAGGCTGATGCCGTGATGACAAGAGAATCCTTTGTAAGAAATCTCTTGTCGTGCTTAATGCAGAGTTCCGCTGCATTTTCCAGGAAAATCGGAAGATCGGTATAGTGGCGCATAACATTCACCACCGGCGACCATTCCGCCCAGGTGCCGCCAATTCCGATGACTACAATATTGTTAAAACCCCTTTGGGTCAATTTATCAGCAAGCGCTTCAATATCTGCCCTCTTTCCATAAGCAGTTTTTCCATCGGCCAGATATTTTTCCATATCAAAGTTTCTCATATTTACTCTCCTTACCTATTCTGTTTGACATATTCGGATATACCAACAACCACTTTCATGTTTTAGCATACCAACTTTTTATGGAATTTCAAGACTATTTTAGTAACTTTATTGCAACCAATTTTAGTATAGTTTTATACCAGATTTTTTATTTTCTCTCCACTGCCCGCAAATTCTACGAAAACCAACCCGTTAACTTTTTATACCAGATCAAAAAAAAAGAAGATACTATCCCTGTTAATATCTTCCGCTTTTTATCCGTTGATTTCAAATATAAATTCCGCCTTATCCGTCCTGGTGTAGCTTTCCGTATATTCGACGATCGTATTGTTTTCATCAAGGCCTACCATTTCAAAGTAATAAACCACCTGCCCCTGCCCCAGCTCCAAATATTTACCCTCTTTTTTAGAAACCTCAATGATCTGGAACTTCTGCTCAAAGGTAACCGGCATTCGTCCCTTTGAATCCATATAATCGTAAAGTGATACATGTTTGAAATCGATGAGCTCTATCCCCGGAAAAAACTCATTCGGCACGTAGGTATACTCCACTGCAATGGGCTCTTCGTTCCCATAACGTATCCGGTGAAGCGAATAGACCGGGGCCTCAAGCGCAAGCTTCAGTTTATTTGAAAAATAGAGGCTGCCCGAGATCACTCCTCTGGTCAGAATCTTATTGGATATTTTTACTCCCTGGCTTTTTACCATGGCTGTGATCCCCAGGTTGCCCGATTCACTCAGCAAGCCGAGATTCAATCGATGAAAATCCTTTTTTTGTACAAAGGTTCCCTTCCCCTGCGATCGGTAAAGATATCCTTTTGTCTCCAGTGCATTGACAGCGCTTTTGATCGTCATCCGGTTGATCCCGTACATCTCTGCCAAAACACGTTCACTGGGCAGCTTTTCTCCCGGCAGATACTCTCCTGCTTCGATCTTTTTCATGATAATATCCTGAAATTTTATGTACAGGGGTTCCTCCTGCATTTTCATCCGCTCGTCCATGGTTACCTCTTCTTTCAGTTCCTGTGAATGAGAAACTCTATTTTATCACTCAGCAATATCGTCTCAAAGTATTCCAGTAACCGGCCCTTCTTTTCATAGGCAAGGCCCTGGTATTTGATCAGCGGCTTTGAATGGCTTACCTTTAAAAGTTCTGCCTCCAGCCCATTTGCATATACGACGGAAACTCTGTGGCTGGAGTGGGTAATGGACAGTCTGTACTTCTTTTTCAAAGTCTCATAAAGAGACTTATTATGTACATCCTCCTCCGACAGATCTTTCGCCAGATCACACACGATATATGATTTTTCAAGGGCGATCGGTTCCTTGTTTCCATAGCGGAGCCGCATGATCCGATACATCTCAGTTCCTTCTGCAAGCAGAGTTTTTTTTGCAAGCGGTTCGGTAAGCTTCATTTTCTCAAACTCGAGAAGCTTGACATAGGAGGTTTTCCCCATTCTTTCGATCATCATTTTGAAGGAATTCGTATGGTTCAAAGTAAACTGGACTCTTTTTGGAGCAATAAAATAGCCATATCTCTCTCTGGATATCAGAATTCCTTTTTGCACCAATATCTGCAAGGCGGCCCGGATGGTCAGCCTTTGCACATGAAAGTACTCAGCCAGCTCTCTCTCTGACGGAAGCTTCTGTTTTTCTTTGTATGCCTCTGCCTCCAGCAGATACTCGATTTCCTTTGAAAGCAGCACCTCTAAGGTAAGTACTTTTCCCATTGTTTCTCCTTCTTTCTATTCGTAACGGGCTGCGAACCCGAAAGAGCCTTCCACCAAACAGGTTTGCGCAGAAAAATTTGCAGCGTATTCAAAGGCATTATGGATCGTTTCTAAATCAGCCAGACCAGCCTTGGTCCAGCCGTTCTGCATCAGCGAAACAACAAAGGCTGTAAAAAATGAATCTCCGGCGCCCATGGTATCAACCGGCTTGATCAGCTTCACCAGTCCTTTTTGCACTGACTTTCCGTCGAAAAGAGTCTGACCTTTTGTTCCGTTGGTAACAAGAACGTAGGAGGTTCCAAGCGCTCTTACCTTTTGCTGCAATCGATCCACTTGTTCCTCATCCATCTGTTCTCCTGAGAATAGTGCAATGTCAACGAAAGGACATATTTTCTCCAAATATTCCTCGGTCCGGTATTGCTCTTCCGAAGAAAAGTCAAAGGTACGGACACACGGAAAGGCTTCCAGTTTTCGCATTTCGTCTTCCATCTCCGCATAGCAGCCGCAGTGGATCACATCAAAGCCTTTGAGATATTCCAGATCCTGATTTCTTAGCTTTAAAGGTCTGTGTTCCTTGCCTTCCTCCCAGCCGCTGCCTACGAAGGTTCGGTCACCGTCGTTCAGAACGACATCACAGCGCTCCGTCGCGCAATCGGTAAATACGGAGCAGCCGGAAACATCGACACCCAATTCCACCAGCGCACTGCGGATCAGACGCCCTTCCAAATCATCCGCCAAAACTCCCAGATACGCGGAATCCACCCCGCACTTCTTTGCATAAACCGCAAAGTTCACTGCATTTCCGCCAGGAAACATGACCTTTTTATTTACATAGCGATCGACCACATTGTCTCCCATTCCAACAAATTTCATCTGTATTTCCTTTCTGAGCTCATTCCATTGACTTCTCCGCGATCCCGCCTGGTCTAACAAAATACCATATTGGTTCTACTCTACCTTTTTTTAATGGATTCGTCAATCCCCTCAGATCTCTGTTAACACTTTTTTGACTGCTTCATAGTTCTGTTTGTATGCATCATTGGGATGAAGGCCATACTTACCGTCACAGGTTTCAAAAGTCATAAAACCATGATAGTTATGCTTGCTCAAGGTCTCCAAATGCGTCCTCAGGTTCTGCGTGCCGTTGCCCCATGCAGTATGCCCGGAGGGACTTCCGTCGTTCAGATGAATATGCTGTATTTTATCGCCGAACGCCATGAAATAATCCTCCAAAGTTTCTCCGGCACAGCACATCGGTACGGTATCGATGCAGCAGGTCAGATATGGGCTGTCGAAGCTTCTCATCATCTTTTCCAGCGTTTTTAAATCGGTAACAAGGTTAGATTCCTGCGGCTGCAGAATTTCATAGACGATGCGAATTCCTTCCTTTTCCGCTTTTGACAGCAGCGTGCCCATGGAGTCCACCGACCGCTCCCAAGCTTCAGCAACCGGTTCATCAAAGTTGCCCCAACCCGGCGTGACCATGATCTTTTCACAGTGAAATCCCGCCGCATCCTCAATGCAACGCAGGAAATAGTCAATGCTCATTTTCCGGATCAGTTCTTCTTTCGCCGCAATATTGAACGGATAAACGCATTGCTCCGGTGTAAAGCAGATCATTTTGAGCCCTCTGCCTCTGAACAGCTTTTTTATGTGCGCCTGCTGTTCCTTTTGCGGCGCCATAAAATTGTAGTGCGGTGCCGCTCCCCATAGCTCGATGTTTTCAAATCCTATTTCCTTCATTCCATCCAAAAAATACTCCAACGAAAATCTGCTGTGCAGAATATTCATTGCAGAAAACTGTTTCAGGCTTAACATTTGCATATCTCCCTTCCTGCAGGCGGTAAATAAATACCTCCTGTCTAAATATTTTCAGCATACCCTTCTTCATTTTATCGGCTCTACAATAAATGTTGGGGTGACCACCGAGAAAACGGTGATTACCCTGGCAT
>CAZTEH010000010.1:0-63579 GCA_964612345.1 uncultured Oscillospiraceae bacterium
CCGCCGCCTTTTTGCCCCAGGCTTGCCTGGTTTGGCAAAACGGACAGCAGCGAGCGAAGCGAGTCGGAGGCCGAAGGCCGTTGAAGGGAACCATAGGGTTCCCTAGCGGAAGTGGTGCAGCCACTTATTTTATTCAATAGAAGCTATCGGTCTATTTCACACAATAAGTATCCAGATAGGTTTCCATCTTCTGTTTCATTTCATCATCGATATAAACCCTTCCATCAATTTCAGTTCCATGGAGGTTTATAATAATATCCTGTACCGTTATGATCGGATAAGTAGAAATTCCATATTCTTCCTTCAGCTCCTCGATTGCAGTTTTACTGCCGGACCCGCGTTCCATTCGATCCACGGAAACAACGAGACCTTCAACGGATACCCCGAATTCTCTGAGAATCGGGACACACTCACGCATGGCAGTTCCTGCCGTAATGACGTCCTCCACGATCAAAACCGAATCTCCCGGCTGAAGCTGATAGCCCAATAAGGAACCGCCTTCCCCGTGGTCTTTTGCTTCCTTGCGGTTGGAGCTATACCCAATATCAAACCCGTGTTTCGCCGCTAAAGCAATGGCCGTTGCAACGGAAATGGGGATGCCTTTATAAGCCGGCCCGAATAAAGCGGAGATATCCTTCTTCAGGTTTCCATTATTTATATTTTCCATAATGCAGTCGGCATAAAAACTTCCCAGTCCCGCCAGCTGGCCACCTGTTTTATAATTACCTGTATTGATGAAATAAGGCGATTTTCTGCCGCTTTTCGTAATGAACTCCCCAAAGGTCAGAACGCCGGAGCGTACCATAAATTCAATGAAGTCTCTTTTATAATCCATTTCCATCCTCCTCTATAACAATGACTCTCTGATCTGCTTCAGATTTTGATATCCGTATTGTTTCATGAAGTCAATTAATTCTTTCTTGATTCGAACCGGTGCTGTGGGATCCACCAGCGCTGCGGTGCCTATGGACACGGCATCGGCTCCGGCCATGAGAAATTCAGCTGCATCCTCACCAGTCATGATTCCTCCGAGTCCAATAATCGGGATCTCTACCGCACACCGAACCTGATATACCATTCTTATTGCCACGGGCTTGATGGCAGGACCGGAAAGTCCGCCCATCTTATTACTTAGTACCGGTCTTTTATGATGCACATCGATTTTCATTCCAAGCAGGGTATTGATCATGGAAATGCCGTCCGCACCCTCTGATTCCACTGCCTTGGCAATTTCAGCAATATCTGTGACATTCGGAGTCAGCTTCATTATGATCGGCTTCCTCGATGATTTTTTTATTTCCTTGGTAATTTCCGCCGCCATTTTAGGATCGGCTCCAAAGCTGATTCCTCCCTCTTTGATATTTGGGCAGGAGATGTTGATTTCCAGCATATCAATACCCGAATCGCACAATTTCTCCACGGTTGTGCAATAGTCCCCGATTGACTTCCCAACTACGTTGACTATAATTTTGGGCTGAAAGGTCCTCAGATATGGCAATTCTTCTTCTATAAACGCATCCACTCCCGGATTCTGCAAACCTACCGAATTGAGCATTCCGCCATAGGTTTCAGCGATTCTCGGCATCGAATTCCCTTCCCATGGTTCCGTTGATACGCCTTTTGTTATCATTGCGCCCAATTCATTGAGATCATAAAAGGCTCCGCTTTCTCTCGCCGAAAAGGTGCCGGAGGCGGTGGTTATTGGATTTTCCAGTGTGACGCCTGCGATTGAAACGCTTAAATCCAATGATCGATCACTCATTCCAGATCACCTCATTTCCGAAAAATACCGGTCCGTCCTTGCATACCTTTTTCTGCTTCACCTTTACGATGCCGTCACTTTTTTCCGCAGTTTTGCAGGTGCAGCCCACACAGGCGCCGTATCCGCAGCCCATACGCTCTTCCAGGGAAACCTGCAGGGGTTTGTTCCTCTTGCCGCAATGCTCTGCGAGGGCCTTCAGCATCGGCCTCGGTCCGCAGGAAAGATAATAGTCCGCTTCAATTCCCTGCATTTCCATCATCTGCAGGACGTTGCCATGAAAACCTGCGGCTCCGCTTTCCGTTGCGATATGAACCTCATCGCAGAAGCCCTTCAATTCCTCAGTCAAAAAAGTCTCTGTCTGAAATCCGGTCATTGAGATCAGTTTGACAATTGTATTCTGTCCACCTTCTGCATCTTGGCGGCTGTTATTGTTTAATAGTCTTTTTTGTATGATTTTGGCCAGTTCCAACATAGGCGGAACCCCTAATCCACCGGCAACGAGGGCAATCGTCTTTGCATCGGAATGAACTTCATCCAGAGCTTTGAATATCGAGTCGATCGAATAACCCTGTCCCAGAGGAGTGCTGATCCGAAGCATATCTCTCTCCCTGTAAGCCGAAAGCTCTTTCGTCCCTTTTCCTACCACCCGGTAAACCAAGGTGATATGATCCTTTTCTGCGAGGCAAACGCTGATCGGCCTCGGCAGAAGCATGCTCTTATCCTGTAGATACAAATTTATAAATTGCCCGGGCTCCGCGGCCACAACCATATCCGCAGCTGCGGTGTCAATCTGTAAAATGATCCGATAGATCCCGGCAACGATTTCCGTATTGCTGAGGATCTTTGTTTCGAATATTTTTTTCGTCATGAAATCCCCCCCAGGTCTCTTTTCATCTTCAAAGTCGCTTCTCTGGCTGCTTCGCCAAAATTATAATCTCCGTATTTGCTGTCGTTACGGTACGCCGCGATGATCCCCCTGGAGGAATTGACGATACAACCCCTTCCCTCCCGGTCAAAGTAACCTCTGATATCGTCACCGGATGCGCCTTGTGCTCCATAGCCGGGGATAAGGAAAAATGTACGGGGCATCATTTTCCTCAATTCCATTCCCTGTTCTTTCTAGGTGGCTCCAACCACGGCGGCTACCCTGCTGTAGCCTCCTGCTCCCATGGCCAGTTCACCCCATTTGACCACCAGTTCGGCAACATGTTCGTAGACCGGCTTTCCTTCTGTAAAGAGATCCTGTATCTCTTTCCCCGATGGATTGCTGGTTTTAACCAGGATGAAGATTCCCTTATCATATTCATTACACGGAGAAATGAACGGCTCGATCCCGTCAAATCCCATGTAAGGGTTTAGCGTAACCGCATCCTCGTTCCAGATATCAAGCCGTTCCCCTTCGATCTCAACCCCGCCAAGATGCGCCGCATAGGCCGCGGCAGTGGATGCAATATCGCCGCGCTTGATATCTCCGATGATGATAAGCCCCTTCTTTTTTGCATAGGTAATTGTTTCCATGTATGCCTTGAGGCCTTCTATCCCATATTGTTCATACATTGCAATCTGCAATTTTACCGCAGGCACCAGATCACAGATATGGTCGATGATTTCCTGATTAAAGCTCTGGAACATCTTTGCAGCAGCCTTCGTGGTTTTCCCATACTTCTCCAGCATCTCTTCTTTTAAGTGTCCCGGTATCATTTCATAGGTGGGATCCAACCCCACTACGGTGGGATTTCCCATCTTTTCGATTCGGTTCATTAATCGGTCGATCATTTCATACCTCCTTATTTCCGGTCTCATTTTTCCAGATGATCTGTCCGCCAACTACGGTACAAATTGTCTGCCCATATACTTTCTTCCCAAGGAAAGGTGAGTTTTTTCCCTTTGATTCAAACACCTCAGGGTTGATTTCATATTCCTTTTCCACATCGATGATTGTTAAATCCGCCGGCTTGCCGATCCACAGACTGCCTCTGTTGATTCCCAAAATTTCAGCCGGTTTGGTGCTCATTTTTGAAATCAGTTCAAGGGGAGTGAGTACTCCCGTCTTGACCAGCGAGGTATAGCAGACAGGGAAGCTCGTTTCCAGTCCGATCACTCCGTTTGGCGCCTCGTCGAAAGGAAGATCTTTTTCACTTTCGTGATGAGGGGCATGATCCGTCGCGATCACATCGATGGTACCGTCCTTCAATGCCTGTTTTACTGCTTCCACATCCGTTATCTGTCTCAAAGGCGGATTCATTTTCTTGTTGGTATCCCCGTTCACATCGCTGCAGCTTAATGATAAATAATGAGGTGCTGTTTCAGCTGTGACGGTCATCCCTTTCTTTTTTGCTTCACGGATCAGGTCGATGCTCTTTTTTTCACTGATATGACAAAAGTGCAGCTTACATCCGACGGCTTCCGCCAACGTGAGATCCCTTTTCACGATTTCGGCCTCAGGTTCCGCATGGGAAAATACCGTAAGTCCCAGCTCCCTCGCTTTGATCATAGCCGTCAGCATGAGATTCTCATTCCGCACCGTTTTTCCATCCTCGCTGATTCCGCAGATACCGTTTCCCGTCAGCTCCGCGGAATGGGACCCGATACGCAGCATGCCTTCATAATCTGCTAGTTCCTTTCCTTCCTGGCCTTTTGTAACTGCTCCGATACACAGTACCTGCACTCCGATGGCTTCTTCCGCTCTGCTGCCTATCATTAGAACAACATAGGAATTGTCAATGACCGGACTGGTATTCGGCATGCAGCAGATCGTCGTAAATCCGCCTTTCGCAGCGCTCCTGCAGCCGCTTTCAATATCCTCTTTATACTCAAATCCCGGCTCCCGCAGATGAACATGCATATCGATGAGCCCCGGAACGATCCATCGGCCCTGTGCGTCCAGATGGATTTCCTCTGCCGTATATATTTTTTTTATCCTGTCTTTCAATTCGTCTTGCCGCTGTTTCTGGTCTCGATAGAGGCATATTTCTTTAATGATTCCGTCTTCTATCATCAAGTCGCCCAATGATTCCAGATGGTTCTCCGGATCAACGATCAAACCATTGCTTATGTATAATCTCATTGCTGTATCCACCTTTCATGCAGATGATCTCATCACAGTATTCGCACCGATATTCCCTGTTCTCCCTATCGATCAGATGGAAAATCTGAGGTGCTCCCGGCTCGATGGAGGTCACGCAGCGCGGATTATTGCATTTTATGGTGTTGACAACCTTTTCCGGCACGGTGAGATTGATTTTTTTTCGGATAATATGATCCTCGATGTAATTGACCGTTGCCTTCGGGTCGATGATGCCCAATGCAGCCAAATTGATATCAGATACGTTCTCGATCTTGACCACATCTTTTCTGCCGTATTTGCAGCTTACCGCATTCATAATGACCGCAACGGTGTCCTTCGTCGTATTGATATCCAGATACTCCAATATTTTCATACCGAGACCCGCAGTAATATGATCGATCACGATCCCTGTTTTGATACTGTCGATTACTACCATATTCTTACCTCCTTAATTTCAAATCGTTGAATGTACGATGCCGTCATTCAATTCCCAATAAACCCATGATCAACGCCATACGGATGTACATCCCGTACTTCGCCTGTTTGAAATACAATGCTCTCGGATCGCTGTCCACCTCAATGGAAATCTCATTGACTCTGGGAAGAGGATGGAGCACCATCATATCCTCCTTTGCCAATTTCATCTTCGTTCCGTCCAGGATATATCGGTCCTTCAGCCGGACATAGTCGTCTTCATTGAAAAAGCGTTCCCTCTGGACTCTTGTCATATAGAGAACATCCAGCTTCGGAAGCGCTTCCTGCATATTTTCCACTTCTTCAAATGGAATCTTATTCTTGATCAGAATTTCTTTCCTGACATATTCGGGGATTCGCAATTCCTCCGGCGATATCATGATGAATGAAACATTTTGGTATCTTGATAATGCTTTTATAAGGGAATGCACCGTCCTGCCAAACTTCAAATCACCGCAAAGTCCAACGGTAATGTTGTCAAAGCTTCCCTTTTCCTTTCGGATGGTGAGGAGATCGGTGAGGGTCTGAGTCGGGTGCTGATGACCTCCGTCCCCTGCATTGACCACGGGCATGTCGGTACAGGCAGCAGCGACTTTCGGTGCGCCTTCTTTCGGATGACGCATCACCGCCATATCTGCATAGCAGGCCACAGTTCGGATGGTGTCTGAAATGCTTTCGCCCTTTGAAACCGAGCTTGAATTCGGTTCGGAAAATCCGATCACCTGGCCTCCCAACCGAAGCATAGCTGCTTCAAAGCTGAATCTGGTTCTTGTACTGGGTTCGTAAAACAAGGTTGCCAGAAGCTTGCCCTCACAAGCCTTTCTATAGCGTTCCGGGGCTTCGATTATCTTATCTGCCAATACAAACAGTTCCTCCAGTTCATTGGTAGTAAAATCCATAGGCTCTAAAAAACTTCTTCCTTTTAACACACTGATCCTCCTTAACATTCTGCCTGACGCTTTAGCGTCTCACAGCAGAATTAATGCTGAAAAATCACGAATCGTTGCCTTTTTGCCGCGGCTTCAGCCGCATTGGCAAAACGGACAGCGTAGCAAGCTTTGCTTGCGGAGGAGTCCGCTTGCGGACGTTGATTCGTAGATTTTTGTCGTATAACATTCTGTCCGGTTCTTTTTAACCGCCGACATGGCATAAAAAAAGTCTTCCAAAAAGGAAGACTTAATTATGAATAAAACGAACAGGAAACCCGACTGCCGGAAAAAACAATAATCCCTTTACGGCTGGCACACTTTTTCTGTATTTAAGTCGATGTTTCTGTAAAACCATTTTTATACCCTCTCAATTTTAGCTTAAATCTCCAGTATAATATCATACGAATGCCTCTTCGTCAAGGATATAAATGAAAATATTTTTTTATTGCAGGTCCATTTTTACTTTTTATTTTTTTTTCTCCTATTTCCTGTTAAGTCAGGATTGCTCTTCGGTCCTTCCTTTGCTCTTTTCTCTTCCAGAGCCTTTCCTTTCGAACGGCTTATCATCGCAACTCCCACATAAAGGATGGTTACAACGATCAATATTTTGATGATGGCTATGTTATTTTCCGTCAGTCCGGCAGTTTTTGCGAACAACAGAACGGCTACAACGAGGATCCAATAATATAAAACTACGCTTACCTTGGTCATGAAAAAAATTCTCCATTTCTTATTTTAATTTTATAGTTATTTTTTCTTCAATTGCACTTCCATCAGTGGATATGCCATTTTGATATCCGCCTCGTCGAACGCAATCTTAACCTGTTCTTCCAGATAATATTTAACATCCAAATAATCCTGCGTTTTGCACCAGACCTTCAGGTCTAATTCGATTTTTCCCTCACCTTGTCTAGCTACACCGATCTGTGGAGCCGGCTCGAAGTAAATAGTGGGATTGGATTCCGCAACAGCCTGGAGAATATCTTTTACCTTCGTAATGTCTTCCTGATAGGTGACGGAAAAAGCACAGTCAACCCTCCTGTTTTCCGATCTTGTATAATTCACGATGGTCGAATTTGCCAGTTTGCCGTTGGGTATGGTGATCACCTTATTGTCGAAGGTAAGCAGGGTGGTATAAAGCAAGTCGATCCTTTCAACTTGCCCAGCCGTTTGATAATCTTCGATATAGTCCCCTTTTTTGAAGGGCTTTGACAGGATGATCAAAATCCCTCCCGCAAAGTTGCCCAGACTGTCCTTTAAAGCCAGCGCGACGGCAACTCCAGCTGCGCCCAATGCCGCTAGAAAAGCAGAAACCGGGATGCCTGCATAGCTAAGAGAGGTAATGAGGACCATGATCCATAATACAATCTTGATGCAATTTATTATAAATGTATGCAGCACCTCATCCAGCTTGCTTTTATCCAAAGCCTTGCGAATGAATATGCATAGAATACTGATGATGATATACCCGACCAGGATAATGCCGAAGGCTATCCCTATGCTGATCAATGTTTCAATTGTTTTATCCGACATTGCAATCCTCCTTGATGGAATAACTTTATTTATTATACACTAATAGTGTGGTTTTTTCCAAATAAAAACTATATCTCCGAACATTTTCAATAATATTTGGTTAAAATATGTTATATTTATAGTATATTAAAAATAAATAACCACAAATTTTAATAAATATAGGAATAAGGAACGAACGAATGAATAAAAACTTTAATGATCTGGGCATTTCGCCCCCCATTTTAAAGGCAATTGAAAAGATGGGCTTTGAGACACCTACCGAGGTGCAGAGCAAGGTAATCCCACATATTCTCAATCAGGAGGATTTGATCGTAATGTCAAAGACAGGCAGCGGCAAAACTGCTGTTTTCGGCATTCCCATACTGCAATTGACGGATCCCGGTCTTATAGAGCCTCAGGGTTTGATTCTTACCCCAACACGGGAGCTTGCAGTCCAGATAGACAGTGATCTTAAGAAGATGTCTGAGTATCTTTCCCACAAAACGTTGGCAGTATATGGTCAGCACAGTATGGATATCGAAATTCAGGCTCTTAAAAAAGGAGCTTCCATTGTTACCGGAACTCCCGGACGAGTTTTTGATCACATACGACACGGGAATTTAAAAGTTAAGCAGATACGCTTTTTAGTACTTGATGAGGCGGATCGAATGCTGGATATGGGTTTTATCGATCAGGTATTTAAAATCATCAAAACGCTTCCAAAGGGAAGGATCACACTCCTCTTTTCCGCCACCATACCCACTGAAATACAAAGGATCTGTCAGGGATACATGAGGAATCCCGTTACCATTGAGATCGAATCTCAAACAAAAACAGTAGATACGATCGATCAGACCTACTATCGGATGAATCGAAATGAAAAGCGTACCCAGCTTCACCGCCTTCTCATGATCGAGCGCCCGGAAAGCTGTTTGATCTTCTGCAACACGCGCTATGCCGTAGATCAGGTTCAGAGCTTTTTATTAAAAAAGGGCTTTGCTTCTCAGGCTCTTCATGGAGATGTCCCTCAGGGGAAACGTCTTAAAATTATGCAGCAATTCAAAGAGGGTTCCTTTCATTTACTTGTAGCCACAGATGTTGCCGCACGGGGTATTCATATCGATGATTTGTCCTTAGTCATCAACTATGACGTTCCCCTTGAAAAGGACAACTATGTTCACCGGATCGGCCGTACCGGCAGAGCCGGCAAGGGTGGACGGGCGATCACCTTTGTAACAGGGGAAGATATCATGAGCCTGTATGCAATTGAAGAGCATACCGGAGCGATGATTAGCGAATCGGAATTGCCTACCGAATCTGAATTCAATGCGTGTCAGGCTGAATCCGAAAAATGGATGCAGGAAAAATTTAAAAATAGCAAAATGCCATTAGATTCAAGTCCAAAAGAACCTCTGAATAGGCGTTCACAAACAAAACCTGCCGCTCCTCAAGAGAAGCATAGAGACCGTTACCCAAAAGGGCCTAATCGACCTTATCGTGAAGGGAATACACACACCAAAGAATCAAATAACCCGAATAGCGAGGCAAACAAGCCAAGAGACACAAATAGACCATATAGAGAGTCTAACAGACCATATAAAGAGGCGAATAAACCTTATAACGAGACGCGTACAGAGTCTGCGAAAGAGCACTCGAATCCGGCTCAAACAATGGCAGCTTCTGCCCCTGCTCCGATAAGTGTTGAGGAAAAAGCCAGTCCCCTGCTTCAACGTATGATGAAGAAAATATTGGGTAAATAATTCCCTGATCGAGGTATGAAATGGCCGAAATGAAAACGCTCGCTCGCATGCCTGTCTGTTTCAAGGAGTTTCAATGTACAGGAGGCGGCTGCGAAGACAATTGCTGTATTGGCTGGGATGTGGAGATAGACAAGCAAACCTGGCAAAAATATAAGAAGGTGAAGGATAAGGAACTTTCTCATCTTTTCCGTAACTCCATTTTCGAAAATCCGGACTCCTACGACCACAACGTGGATTATGCCATCGTGGAGCTTGCGAAGAACAATCGCTGTCCCTTTTTAAATGAAGATCACCTTTGTAAGATCCAGGCAAAGCTGGGGCATGATTCTCTTTCCAACGTTTGTGCTGCTTACCCACGTTATGTCAATGAAATCAACGGAGTAGCAGAGTATTCGCTCAACGTGTCCTGTCCGGAAGCAGCCCGCCTCGTTTTATCTAACCAACAAGGACTTGCCTTTTCAAGCGAAAAGCAGAACACTTCGTCAAAGACGATCATCAATTTCGTGGTGAACACCACCGAACATAGTGGAAATAGTATGGTGAAATATTTTGTAGAGCTGCGCAGCTTTACGATTTCACTGCTCCAAAATAGAAAATATCTGCTTTGGGAACGTATCTTAATGCTGGGATATTTCTACAAAGAGCTTCAGCAACAATCCACACACGGACGAGATGTTGTTCCGGTTCATAGGCTGATCGAGTCTTTTTCACAAAGAATTGAGAAGGATGAATGGAGAGTAGAAATTTCGTCCATTCCCGCAGACAATCCATCACAGCTCCGGGTAATGAAGGAAATTACGGATAAACTGAATACCGCTACGGAAATCGACAGCCAAAAATACATCTGTTTTACTGAGGAGTTTTCAAAGGGTATTGGAATTTCCGCAAAGTCAAATTTGGAAGCGGAAGGAGAAGCTTTTAAAAGGGCATACGAGCAATATTACGAACCCTTTATGAAAAGTCATGCGTATCTGGTCGAAAATTATCTGGTTAATTATGTATTCGGAGGCCTTTTCCCTGCGGCGGAAAGCACGAAACCTTTTGAAGCCTACCGGATGCTTGCAATCCGTTATACTTTGATCAAATATTATCTCATCGGGATCAGCGCCTATCGCAAAGGATTGACTGAGCGGGACTGTGTTCAGTTCATTCAAGTATTCTCGAAGGCAATTGAGCATCACCATACCTATCTAGAAGGCATATCGGCTTACATGAATCGAAAAAAATACAATACCATGCCTTATATCGAACTTCTTTTAAAGAATTAAAAACCGTCGTTTTTTCTAAAAATCAATAAAGAGACTGCCCCAAAATTCAAGGCAGCCTCCGTTTACATTTTTGACTATTTACTATTATCTGCTGTTTCTTCTGCGTTCCAGTTCTTTGAGGTGTTTCTTTCTTAATCGAATATCGTCTGGTACGATTTCTACCAGTTCATCGTCATTAATAAACTCAAGAGCTTCCTCTAAGGTAAATATTCTCGCAGGGGAAAGCTTGACTGCATCATCCGTTCCTGCCGCTCTCATATTGGTAGTCTTTTTTGCCTTGCAGGCATTGACAACCATGTCCTCATTTCTGCTGTTCATTCCTACAATCATGCCCTCATAAACCTTGGTACCCGGTTCGATAAATAAGGTGGCACGCTCGCTGATATTAGACAGTGCATATGGCGTTGAAACCCCTTCTTCCTGCGCGATTACAGCTCCGTTGGTTCTCTGCGGAATGTCACCCTTATGTGGTTCGAAGCATTCGAATCTTCTTACCAAGGTGCCCTCTCCTCTGGTGTCATTGATGAACTCTGTTCGATAACCGAGCAATCCTCTTGTAGGAACCAGATATTCCAGTTTGGAATAACCATCTTTTCCTGACATGCCGGTCATGATACCTTTTCTGATGTTCAGCTTTGAAATGACCGATCCGGAGTATTCATCGGGAACGGAAATGATCACTTTTTCAATGGGCTCCAGAAGCTTGCCCCTTTCATCCCGATGCATGATAACCTCAGGCTTTGAAACAGCAACTTCATAGCTTTCCCGACGCATATTTTCTAATAGAATAGAAAGGTGAAGTTCTCCTCTTCCGGATACTTTAAAGCCATCTGTGCTTTCCAACGGCTCTACCAGAAGTCCAACGTTGACCTCTAACTCCTTTTCCATCCTTTCTTTTAGATGCCTTGATGTGACATACTTGCCCACTTTTCCGGCAAATGGCGACTTATTGACCATGAAATTCATGGACAAAGTAGGCTCCTCGATGTGAATCATTTCCAAAGGAATTGGATTTTTATCATCACAGATGGTCTCACCGATCGTAATATCTGAGATTCCGGCAAGGACAACAATATCTCCGGATTCTGCACTCTCCACGGGAGTTCTCTTTAGTCCTTTATATACGAATACCTGATTGATTTTTCTTTGGACCACACTACCGTCTTCCTTGCAGACCGAAACGGTCTGGCCTGTTCGGATGGTTCCCTTATAGACTCTGCCGATTCCCAGTCTGCCGATATAATCGTCATAGGCAAGGGTGGAAACCTGCATTTGCAGCGGCTCTTCATTATAGTCCGGATAGGGTTCGACATGCTGAATGATCGTATCAAACAGCGGTGTAATGTCATCACTGTCGTCATCCATCTCCGTCTTTGCAATTCCATGCTTTGCTACCCCGTAAAGGATCGGGAAATCCAGCTGATCGTTATTGGCTTCCAGCTCCATAAAGAGCTCGTACACCATATCCACAACCTCCACTGCCCTTTGATCCTTCTTGTCGATCTTATTGACGAGAAGGATAGGATTCAGTCCCATCTCGAGGGATTTCTGCAATACGAATCTCGTCTGCGGCATCGGGCCTTCGCTTGAGTCTACAAGCAATATAACCGTATCCACCGTCTTGATGATCCGCTCCACCTCGGAAGAAAAATCCGCATGTCCCGGTGTATCCACGATGTTTATTTTCACGTCATTATGCATGATCGAACAATTCTTTGAATAAATTGTTATTCCGCGTTCTCTTTCTATGTCATTGCTGTCCATGATGCAATCCATGACCTCTTCATTCTCCCGGAAAACTCCGCTTTGAGATAAGAACGCATCCACCAGTGTTGATTTTCCCGCATCAACATGGGCAATCACAGCGATATTTATTATTTTTTGTTTTTCATTCATTAATTTTCCTGCTTTCTGTACTTTCAACCTTACTATTATACCAGAAAACAGTATTAATGCATACTAAATCTTCAATTCACCAGTAAAAAATTTCTGCATAATATAATTAAGGCGGAAATTTCATCACAAACCACAGTCTTTTGACCCAAGCCAGTAAAGGAGGAAATTTTTTACATGCCTAGAGTATATTTAAGTCCTTCCACTCAGGAATTCAATCAGTTCAGCAATGGAGGCAACGAAGAATACTATATGAATCGGATCGTAGATGCCATGATCCCTTACTTAAGATCCAGCGGGATTGAATTTACACGAAACAATCCGGGCGACTCCGTATCAAATATTATTGAGCGCTCCAACGAAATCCCGTATGATCTCCATTTAGCCCTTCAATCCAGAAGTACACCGGATGGAAACCACACTCCCTTACGGGGCATTGACGTATATTATTATGCTACAAGCTCGATTAGCGGTGAAAAAGCAGCATATATCATTTATGAGAATCTAAAAAATATATATCCTGTACCGGAGCTAGTTTCTTTTATACCGAACTTAACCATGCTTGAATTAAGCCTGACGGATGCACCTGCAGTTTTGGCGGAGCTCGGCTACTATGATAATTTGCAGGATGCTTTATGGATCGAAAACAATATCGATGAAATCGGCAGGAACCTTGCCATGTCGGTCGCCGATTTCCTAAATGTTCCTTTTGTGGAGCCGCAGCAGCTAATAATCAAGTAGAATGCACCCGCGTTACGGATTTGGCATAATATGAAAGAAAAAGGAGGTAATTTTGTGCCTACCATATATTTAAGTCCTTCTGTTCAGGAATATAACCCATATATCATCGGCGGCAACGAAGAGTCCTACATGAATCGGATGGCCGATGCTATGGTGCCGTACTTAAGAGCCGGCGGCATTGGTTTTACCAGAAATAATCCCGGCTATACATTATCGCAGGTGATTGCACAGTCAAATGCCGGTAATTATGACCTACATCTGGCGCTGCACTCCAATTCCTCACCGGAAAATATGAGAGGGGTTTTACAGGGTCCTGACGTTTACTACTATACCACCAGTGAAAGAGGCCGCCGCGCTGCCGATATAATTAATACAAATTTAAAAAGCATCTATCCAAATACAAGTCTTGTAACCGTAATCCCGACTACGACCCTGGCAGAGCTTAGAAGAACCAAAGCCCCGGCAGTTTTGGTTGAGATTGCTTATCATGACAATTATGCGGATGCCACATGGATCAGAGATAACATCGATGCAATCGGGAGAAATATTGCCGAGTCCGTCGCAGAGTATCTGGGCGTTCCCTTTGTAAGTCCGTAAAATACCAGTTCGTATATAAATCAGCGGGAGAGTCCGGATAGAGATTCTCCCTTTTCCAATACAGAGCGCCTGAATTATAGTTTTTTTGTCCCTCCTATGATATACTAATCGCAATAAAACAAATGAGGAAGCGGTATGAATAAAATAATCGATTTATTAGAAAACACACTGGAAAATGAAACGCTGATCAAGCTGAGCTTCGGTGACCTCAGGAAAAAATCCAATCCCTATAAAAAAGCGATCCTGCGGCCGCTGCTGCTGCAAGGGGAGCTTTGCTATCAGATTGAATACCATTTTCAGAATAAAGTTACCCATACGAATTTAAAGAAAGATCAATGCCTTGAGCTCTGCACAGAATTGATCAGAGATATTTTCAAGCAGATGAATCTGTTCGGCGTGGATGCGGACTATCAAATCCTTGCCTCCGATCCGGACAAGCCAAGGATTATTAAAAAGGCTGCAACAAAGGCTATGCCTGACCTCAGCCACAACCATGAGAAACAGTATGTCATTCCAGACCATGTTCCCTGTGATTTTTTGATTCGTCTTGGCGTCATGGATCAAAGCGGACAGGTCATCCAAAAGCATTATGCGAAATTCCGTCAAATCAACCGGTTCCTGGAAATCGTTTCTGATGTACTGGACTATTTGCCGAACAAAACAGAGCCTCTTCGTATTGTGGATTTCGGCTGCGGAAAGGCCTATCTAACCTTTGCCCTCTATTACTACCTGAAATTGAAATTGGGGAAAGATGTTGAGATCATAGGTCTGGATTTAAAGGAAGACGTCATCGATTTCTGCAATCTGGTGGCAAAGGATCTGAATTACGACGGTCTGCAGTTCCTGAAGGGTGATATTGCCGAGTATTCGGAACAGGGCAAGGCTGATATGGTTGTAACGCTGCATGCCTGCGATACTGCAACGGATTATGCTTTCATTAAGGCTGTAGGCTGGGGCGCATCGGTGATCTTATCCGTACCCTGCTGTCAGCATGAACTATTTAGCCAGATTTCAAACGAGCTGCATAGTCCGCTTCTAAAACACGGAATACTTAATGAACGGTTCTGCTCCATACTGACCGACGGCCTGCGAGGTCTAAAGCTGGAATCGCAGGGTTATGACGTCTCTATGATCGAATTTACAAGTCTGGAGCATACCTCAAAGAACATTATGATCCGGGCAGTAAAAACGGGCAAAAAAAGAGACGGTGCCCTCGAGGAATACCGTCGGCTGAAGGAATACTGGCACGTAAACCCGACCATCGACCAATTAATTTGATCTCCAGACAAACAATACAACCCAATAGACACTTTCATCTTGTGTGTCCATTGGGTTGCGATGTATATTATTCCTGTAATGGATATAGGTTACCGTAAACATTCCCCGACTTTAACGGAATCCCTCTTACTTTCGCAAGCTCACTTATGGTCACAAGCTGATATCCTCTTCTTTTTAATTCCGGAATGATTCTTAACGCGGCTTCCGCAGAAGTTTTATAGATATCATGCATTAAAATGATATCTCCATCCTTTAGATTATTTAAAACCACATCATAAATAACGTCCGGGTTTTTACTTTGCCAGTCAAGGGAATCGATAGACCATAGAATAATTGGAATATCGATTTTTTTGACAACTTCATTAATAAAACCGTAGGATGGCCTTAGCAATACAGGGGCTTTGCCGGTTGCCCTCCTAACGATCTCCTGTGTTGTTAAAACCTGATAGTCTAACGCCGGCTCTACCAGCTTTGTAAGGTCCAGATGGCTGTAAGTATGGTTTCCTATTTCGTTCCCGCTCTCTGCAATCTGATTTAATAGCTCAGGATTTAGTTCTGCTAATGTACCTAAAACAAAAAAGGTAGCCCTTGCATTGTTGTCTCTTAATGCTTTAAGAATTTCCGGAGTATACTCCGGGGAAGGCCCATCATCAAAAGTCAGAGCAACCATGGGTTTATTTGGATCTATATATCTTATAATATTCATTACCAGCTTCCGCCGCCTCCGCCGCCCATTCCACCGCCGGAGAAACCGCCGCCGCCCGAGAAACCACCACCGCCTCCACCGCCTGACGGTGCCGGAGGAATGGTGATATTCTGCTGCATGGCATTGGTATAGTGGTGGAAGGAACTCATAAATATCCAAGTATTAAACATCTGGTTATTGTATCCCGAATCGTACCAGCCTGGCGGTGCTACTGCAATCCCTTCAAATTTCTTAGCCCACTTATCCGTTAAGCCGAATACATAGGCATAAGGAAGTACGTTGTAAAAATAGTTCGGTGTTTCATCAACAAGCCGCTTGATCCGATCCAATTCTGCAGTCCTGATAAATTCCTTGAAGCCTAATATTTTACCAAGCAGCTGGCTGCTTTTTCTCGTTCTCTGCTTCATTCTCATGGTAAAGATCAGCGATATAACCGACGCAAGGATCACAGCCAGACCGGGCAGAACATTGTCAAGAGTCATAAAACTGTAAAGCAGCGTTCCCAGAGCGGAGATGATCAGCGTTATAATTCCCAGTAGATTCAGCCCTGCTGTTTTTGCTTTGGAGAGACTGTCTTTCCTGTCATACACGGTAATAAACACGCTGAATCCGATTATCGCAAAAAGGATGACCGGAATGGTGACCATGATCCACAGATCGTCGGATTTATTCAGGAAGGCACCAAAGATCGTTATGGCCAGCACAGGGAATATCATAAGCAGGATTCCAAGAGCTCTGGCACCGATTGAACTTTGAGTGAAAATGCGATTTTCCTTCTTCATGGTGAAATTCGCTTTCAACTGTCCCTTTGTGGCCTCAAAGGTTCCATAAAAATCTTCCTTCAGATCCTCCAGCGCTACCTGTTCACGGTTGTCAAACAAACCCCGGAACATGGTATACTCGTAAGTTTTTACATCTTCCGGCAGATCTCTCTTCTTGATCAGAGTAAATTGTTTATCATTATCCTCTCGGATGGTGAGATAACCTCCGTTCGCCCAATAAATGATCAGGGATACGATATCCTTGCTATCCACGATACCGTCTATAATGTATCCCAGTTCCGCCGGGTTGACTCCTTCCGGAGCATAGAACTCCACTGTCCGTACCACTCTCGGATCTCTTCCGAAGAGGAACCAAAGCACGATACTCAGCAGCGGCGCCGCTATTATGATCAGCATCATGAGCCAAAGCATCCAGGTTGTCGTCTTCTCCCCAACAAAGTAGCCTTCCGGAAGAATGATATTCAGTGTGGCACCTTCTCCGGCATTCAAAATTCTCGTTGTATTCGCCGTTATGGTCGTACCGTTTACCGCCCAATCGACCGCTTCCATATCTGCCTGCCCGTAATCACCGGCTATGAATTCCGCCATATCGTAGTTGAATTCCTTCGGCATTTGAACCGTCATGACAGAAGTTTCAATGGCGGTCGGCCATTCATTGGGCAGAATGTTCCAGTACAGGCTGTCAAACGCATCATTCTCGTCGTCATACAGGGTACAACGGTAACTGATGCGGTATTCCTGAAGTCCCTCTACATAGACGTCTTCGCTTCCGATCTGAATGACCAGATTTCCGTTTTCATTATATGTTTCAAAGTTATAACCCTCTACGTGAACATCGGAAATCTTCATCCGGTATTTTTCCAGAACCGTTTTCCCGTCAACCTGTCTTGTCGTTGTACCCGAATAAGGAATATTTCTGAAAATCCCATGCCGGGCTTCTGTGAACTCCACCTTGATTGTTTCATTCATTGTGATGGAATTATTCTCATATAAATCCATCTGCACGTCAAAACCCTTTGTCACATAGGATTCGGCGCTGGCAAATGTGATATTCAGTGCAAACAAAACCATCACACTAAAAAAGATGGCGATTATTTTTCCCAGTTTCATCTTATCCACACTCAGCTTTCTATATTTTCTATGAATTTTATCCGCCTGAAACGTTCGTTTCCTGACAGATAAAAAAAGTGGCTGCGCCACTTCCGCTAGGGAACCCTATGGTTCCCTTCGGCGGCTGCAAGCAGCCTGAGCACCCTCCTTAACGGCAGAGGGCGGGCCCCTCTGCACTCCCTTTTTTTATCGAATAGGGAACGATATCTCCTATTCGATAAAAATACAGAACGGCTGGAAGCCGTTCCGCTGATTTAAAATTGGACTTTAACCGCTTCTCTTTCGGCTTCGTCATTCACTTCGAACATGGTTTTACGCGTAAAGTTGAATATTCCTGCAATGATGTTGCTTGGGAATGATTCTGTCATCGTGTTGAATTCCTTTACGATCGCATTATAGTATTTTCGTGAATTTGCTATTTCATCCTCAATTCTTTGAAGCTGTGACTGTAAATCCAGGAAATTTTGATTCGCTTTTAAATCAGGATACGCCTCTGCTATGGCAAACAAGCTCCGCAGCGTACCTGTAAGCATATTCTCGCCCTGAATCTTGTCCTCCATTGTTTGCGCGCCCGCAGCCATATTTCTTGCCTTCACAACGTTTTCCAGCGTGGTCTTTTCGTGAGCAGCGTAGCCTTTTACCGTTTCAACCAGATTGGGGATCAAATCATACCTTTTTTTCAGGTAGACATCCATGGTGGCAAAGGCTTCCTCTACCATATTTCGCAGACGAATAAATCCATTGTATGCCGATATTACCCAGATAGCCCCTATGGCGATAACAGCTATAACAACTAAAACGACAATTGTTCCTGTTCCCATTTTTATACCCTCCTAATATTTATTAATAAGACAAATTAATAATTTTACCGATTGCTCAATGCCAGCACAACGCCGATCACAATAACAATCAGTACTCCTGCGATAACAATCAGCCCAAAACTCATAGCCATAAAATCTTATGCTCCTTTCCTGTTCCCCTATGACGGAATTATGATTCTATTTTCCACTCAATTTTTTCTCCGTATTGAGAGAGAAATTCATTGGCCTTTGAAAAGTGCCTGCAGCCCCAGAATCCATTGTGTGCCGATAGCGGGCTTGGATGGGCCGCAGTTAAAATCAAATGATTTTTATTGGTGATCAACTCGGTTTTTGCCTTTGCATTCGCCCCCCACAGGAAAAACGCCATGGGCTTTTCCCGCTGATTCAGTAATTCGATCACCCGGTCCGTAAAGATTTCCCAGCCTTTTCCCTTATGGGAATTGGCCTGCCCGATACGGACTGTAAGCACTGTGTTCAGGAGCAGAACTCCCTGCTTCGCCCAGTCTTCGAGACAGCCGTGTTCAGGCGGTGTTATGCCCAGGTCGCTCTTCAACTCTTTAAATATATTGACGAGAGACGGAGGCTTCTGCACACCCTTTTTTACAGAAAAGCAAAGCCCATGCGCCTGATTTGGTTCATGGTAGGGATCCTGTCCCAGTATGACAGCCTTCACATCCTGATAAGCCGTATATTTTAAAGCATTAAAAATATCATACCTAGACGGAAAGATGATCTGCGTCTTGTACTCATTGACCAAAAAGCTTCTGAGTGCCATATAATATTCTTTTTCAAATTCTCCGTCCAGGATCGTATCCCAGTCATTTCCTATGTTAACCATATTTCTGCCGCACTGCAAAGGGTCCCCTCTGCACTCCTTTTTCCATATAGAAATCTATTCCTGTTCTGTAAAACAATATTATAACAATAATGGTAAAAAAACAAGGAGTTATCGTGTAAAACGTCCCTGAAAGGGACGTTGCCCTTTTGCCCCGAGCCTGCCTTTTTACCCCAAGCTCGCTTGGATTGGCAAAACGGACAGCAGCGAGCGAAGCGAGTCGGAGGCGAAGCCGTTGCTTGGTTGGCAAAATGGACAGCAGCGAGCAAAGCGAGCTGGAGTCCCTGAAAGGGACGTTGAAACGCAAAAAAATGCAAGAAAATTTTCTACAGTCGAAAATTTTCTGTTTTTGCGTTATAATACAATCTGTCAACTATCCGCCACTTAAAGCCTGACGGCATTAGAAGTGTGGGCTTGCGACTGCCCGGCAGTAAAGCGGCTCCTCACCTCCTGCCTTTGGCAAATTGCTTGGTTCGCGAAGTGTGCGAGTGGCGTCGCATCGCGGGACGGTTGACATCGCCCCTTGCAGGTGAGATTTACTCGTCTGCAACTGCACTCAAGTACTCGATTCCCTTACGGTGCAGATTCATTGCGGCAATACGGTCGTCATTGGACCGATAGCCGCAGGCTTTGCAGGTAAACAAATGGTTCTGGCGGTCGCGGTTCATTTTAGTGGTATGGCCGCACTTCGGGCAGGTCTGCGACGTATAAGCCGGATTTGCTGTAATCGCTTTTGAACCATACAGTATGGCCTTGTACTCCAGCTTTTTACGCAGGTCGTAGAATGCCCAGCTTACGGTAAGATAACGGTTTTTAAGACGTACGCGCTCTGTGGCACTGCGGATGCCGGTCAGGTCCTCAAGAACAAGCAGAGTGTTTTTCGGGTTTGACGTTACGAGTGCCTTCGATACCTGATGGTTTACATCATGCATCCAACGGTTTTCTCGTGAGCCGATTGCCTTCAGCCGCCGCCTGGCGCTGGGGGTACCGCGTTGCTGCAGTTCCTTTCTGACGCGCTTGTATTCCGCCCGGTGTCGTTTGATCTTTTTTCCGGGGTAGAAAACGGTACCGCCGTTTGAGTTATAGGATACAGCGAGGAAGTTGATCCCAAGATCGACACCGACGACATTGGAAAGGTCGTCTTCCGGGCAGCCCAAGCCGCTTTTGGTCATAGGGATATGCAGAAACCATTTACCATGCTTTGTGACGAGCTTCGCAGTGCCAAAGGACCACGAGCCGTCAAAAAACTTCTCCATGCCGCCCTTACAGAAAGCCCGTTTGATACGGCCTTCCAAAGTATTTATGGAGAATACATCTTCGTGCAGGGAATAGTCCCTGTTAAAGACAAGGTCGCACTCCGGTTTCTTGAAAACAGGCCGGATCCATTTACTATCGTGAGCACGAATCGCCTTGTACCTTGCGATGACAGTCTTCAGGGCGGACTGTGCCATCTGGGAGCGGAGGCCGAATTTTTGACGGAGTTCGCGATAAAGCGCGTTGTTGAGGGACACCGGGCTCATATCACAGGTGTGGAAGATATATGCCGCGGCATAGTTACAGGCATCTGTATAAGAACGCATTGTTTTCAACAGCAGCGCATGTTCTTCTGGTATCGGCAGAATCTTGAATTTTGCGGTTATTGTAAGTTCCATGGCACAGACCTCACTGTATTTATTCGCTATATTTATTATGCCATATTACAGCGGAGCAGTCAAACGTATGTTCGTATTTATTTTTAAGATAGGAGGGCGCATTCCTCCCGCCACTTATAGAAGTGGGGGTATCCTGCGCAGTTTATGATGAAAACGATTTGTTTGTCTGAAAATGCGAATAAGATATTGAAGGAATCCCTGCGAAGCAAAGGGTATCGGCTCATCGAAATCAAGAAAACCGATGCAGTCTATGATGCCGTTTCCTCACATGGGGATATTTACCTGTGCAAAATATGCGATGAGCTTGTCGTAGCTCCGGAACAGTACCCTCTGATAAAGGAAGAACTGCTGCTCAGCAGAGCAAAATTTACCCTGGGTGCCTCGAGTTTAGGCCATAAGTATCCGAAGAACGTGAACTATAACGCAGCTCAAATGGGCGGCTACCTGATTCATAATACGAACCATACGGACCACGTTATACTGAATAAAGCGAAGGAATTCGAACTGGAGCTGATTCATGTCAAGCAGGGTTATACGAAATGCAGCCTGGTTATTATAGATGATAAAACAGCCATTACCTCTGATCGGGGACTGGCTGCCATACTGAAAAAGTATGATCTGGAGATTCTTTTGATTTCACCGGGCCATGTTGATCTAACCGGTTTCCCCTATGGTTTCCTGGGCGGCGCCGCCGGCAGAGTGGGTGATGAAATCATCTTCAATGGAAATCTCTCCGCCCACCTGGACTATCAAATAATAAAGGAATTCATTCAGCAAAGAGGATTGCAGGTTACCTATTTTGAGGAATATCCGCTTGAGGACATCGGCTCCATCATACAGTTATAGAAAGAGGATACGCCAATGAAAACCCATGCCATCATCCCCATATTTATTCCCCATCTGGGCTGTCCCAATGACTGCGTTTTCTGCAATCAAAAGGCAATCACAGCCAGGGCGAACCCCCTTTCCAGGGAAGATATGGTAAATATGATCGAAAAATATTTGGGAACGATAACCGGCCGGGGAATCGAAACCGTTGAAATCGCATTTTACGGCGGCAGCTTTACGGGAATTCCCATGGAACAGCAGCAGGAGTATTTATCTGTTGCGAAATCCTATAAAGACCAGGGATTGGTTCAGAGGATCCATCTTTCTACCCGCCCCGATTACATCAATGATGAGATATTGATCAATCTGAAGCGTTACGGTACGGATATCATTGAATTGGGTGTCCAATCCTTTGATGAAGAGGTTCTTCACCTCTCCAACAGAGGTCATAGCCGGGAAGCAGTTTATACCGCATCCCGATTGATCCAGGAATATGGTTTTGAATTGGGCTTGCAGCTTATGATCGGTCTGCCCGGGGATACCTATGAAAAATCAATCCATTCCGCTATGGAAGCGGTGAAAATCGGTCCCTCCATCGCCAGGCTCTATCCTACCGTGATCATACGGGATACCGAGCTCTACGAGATGTATCTGCGCGGTGAATATACGCCCCTTCCCCCGGAAGAAACCATTCGGATCACCAAGGATATGTACTTGCTCCTTACGAATGCAGGAATCAATGTGATCCGTATCGGCTTGAAAAGTACCGATCTTATCAAAGAGAACGGCGAAATCGCAGGCGGTTATCATCCTGCATTCCGTCAGCTTGTCGAATCAGAAATTGCGAAGGATCAGATGGAAGCACAGCTTCAGCCTCTGCTTCCTGATGTTGCAGAGATCAATTTCTGCAGCAGCGGCACATCCTTTTCCAATATGGTCGGCAACCGGAAATCAAACCGCATTTACTTTGAAAAAAAATATCCACATGTCCGTTTTACCTTCCATGTGGATTCAAGTTTACCAAATCACGTATATTTATTGAGGATTTAATTTTTCAGACTTTGAATCGGAGCAGGAATCCTTCCCCCTCTATTGATCAACTTCGCCGGTGATTTCCGATTGATTTTCATCACAGGTCCGTTACCGAGAAGGCCTCCGAATTCCAATTCCTCCCCCTCGCCCTTTCCAATGGCAGGGATCACTCTGACTGCCGTTGTTTTCGAATTTATCATTCCGATTGCCGCTTCGTCGGCAATGATGGCAGAGATGATTTCTGCAGGAGTATCTCCCGGAATTACGATCATATCCAGTCCCACGGAACAGACTGCCGTCATAGCCTCCAGCTTTTCTATTGTTAGTGCCCCGCAGCGCGCCGCAGCAATCATTCCCGCATCTTCCGTCACCGGAATAAATGCTCCCGATAAGCCGCCTACATTAGAGGAAGCCATTACACCGCCTTTTTTCACCGCATCATTGAGCATAGCCAGGGCTGCCGTGGTGCCGTGGGCTCCACACATTTCCAATCCGATTTCTTCCAATATATGGGCGACCGAATCTCCGATTGCCGGAGTTGGAGCTAGTGACAGGTCCACGATTCCAAAAGGAACACCAAGACGTTTTGATGCTTCGCTTCCTACTAATTGGCCCATACGGGTTATTTTAAATGCAGTTTTCTTAATAATATCCGCAACCTGCGTCAGGTCACAGTCATCTCCCGCTTTTGCAAGGGCAGCACGCACCACGCCTGGGCCAGATACGCCTACGTTGATCACGCAGTCCGGCTCTCCCGGTCCATGGAAAGCTCCCGCCATAAATGGGTTATCCTCCGGTGCATTGCAGAAAACAACCAGCTTGGCAGCTCCGATGCACTGTCTGTCGACCGTAAGCTCTGCCGCTTCCCGAACAATCTTTCCCATGGTTTTCACTGCATCCATGTTGATTCCCGATTTTGTGGATCCGATGTTTACGGAAGAACAAACAAATTCCGTGCTTGCTAAAGCCCTGGGTATGGATTCAATCAGTTCCTTGTCTCCCGGAGAAAAGCCCTTATGAACCAGCGCAGAAAATCCGCCGATAAAATTGACGCCCACATCCCGGGCAATCTTATCCAGGGTCATGGCATATTGTACAGGATCACCTCCGGATGCACCGACAAGCATTGCAATTGGTGTAACAGAGATCCTTTTATTGATAATAGGAATTCCATATTCCTGTTCGATGTCTTTGCCGGTCTTCACCAGATCCTTTGCACAGCGATAGATCTTCTGATATACCTTTTCACAGGATCGGTTGATGTCGCTGTCACAGCAATCCAATAAGGAAATCCCCATCGTTATCGTTCTTATATCTAAATTTTCATCCTGTATCATGGTGATTGTTTCCATGATATCGGTCATATTAAGCATAGTTTACCTCCAAGTATCTATCTGCTGTTTCGGTGATTTAAATGCGATGCATGGAATTGAAAATATCCTCATGCATTACATGAATCTTCATTCCCGGAACATTTTCCTTGAGGCGCTCCTGAAGCTGTCCCAAATCGCAGTTCATTTTCTCTATATCAATCAGCATGACCATTGCGAAAAATTCCTGGAGCACGGACTGCGTCACCTCGATTACATTTGCGTTTGCCTCAGCGCAGGTTGTGCTGACCTTTGCCAGGATTCCAACCATATCTCTTCCGATAACGGTAATAACTGCTCTCATCTTTATTCCTCCATTATATATTATAAAAATTTTCTATAGTAATCGTAATCAATTTTTGTATAATCATAGCATACCAGCCTCTGAACCGCAATAGAAGAAAGGAAATTCACTGGTTATTCTGCGCCGGTTTTCCGTTTCAATTCTTGAAAAACGGGAAAAAATAACTTATGATGAAATCATACTTTGGAAGGAGAATATAAATATGGATAATGAGAAAAAGATGAATGAGATGCTCGAGAAAAAGGTATGGGCGGTGATCGGGGCCACTCCGAATCAGGATAAAACAGCAAACCGGATTTTCCATACCCTTCGTTCCCACGGATATGAAACCTATGCAGTCAATCCCAATTATAAAGAACTGGAAGACGGAACCAAGTGCTATGCCTGCTTGGAGGATCTTCCCCAAAAGCCGGACTGCGTTGATTTCGTTATTCCGCCGGCAGTTACATTGAAAAGTCTTGAAGAGATGGATCCGAAGGAATTTCCTTTCATCTGGCTGCAGCCGGGTACTTATGATAAGGAAATCGTAGAGTTTGCAGAAAAGAAAGGATTTAAGGTCGTACATGAGGGCGCCTGCGCCATGGCAGCCGTACGGCTGAGATAAACGAGAACAGACGTTATATGTAAAATGCTCAACGCCGCTGTTATATAAGCAAATCGTTGAGCATTTTTATTATATTTTCCACCGAGTCGAATAAGTTTTTTCGTAGTTGCAAAGCAACTCAGCAAATAATGCGTTCCGTCGCATTTTTGCGCACGAAAAAACATGAGATGAGGGATGAAAATATTAAAAATGTGATCGTATTTGCGTTGTAACAGCAGCGTTGAGCATAAAAATATATTACTGCTCTGCTCCGGGTTGTTCTTCATCGTAGTAGGCTTTGAAGCGTTCATCGGCGACATACATGTTTCCCAGTCCCGCGTGAGCTTCTTTGGAATATCCATCCCAGTACAGGCAAAGCCACTGACGATGGAGGTCCACTGCTCTTTGTGCCGACTCACTTGACGGATCCCCCGTTTGAAATGCTTTCGCCAAGGTTTCCTTGATTTCTCTCGCCAGGTTGTCCGCTTTTTCAAGTTCTTCCTGTGTCATATTCAATACCTTCCGGTTTGATTTCTCTACAGCGTCGTTGCCGTACTTCGCTCTGACCTCCTCCCCGTATTTCTTTTCATTATCCTCTACGATCCTTTTTTTGAATCCTTCAAATTTTTCCTGATTACTCATCGTTATTCTCCCTTCTGCCGATGCAATGGTCTTTTCCACATTGGCAATCAATCGGTCCAGTTGTTTTCTTTTTTCAAGAAGCTTGTCATGGTGCTCATTTAGTGCTAAAATTCCATTATATCCTGGTGCGGTTATGATGCTTTTTATGGTATCCAGGGCGACTTCAAACGCCCTGTAGAACAATATCTGCTGAAGCAGGTCGATTTCCTTCTGACCATAGGTTCGAAACATTAACGTAACGTTAATGTCAAGATAATATTATAGAATTTTTCTTATAAAATATTCTTATCGCTATTCTCAATTCTGACAATTGATTATCATAAATGATAATATTGAATAACAACTTTATACGTTTTTTCAGCATAAAAATCATAAAAAATAGGCATTTTTACATATTATTAATAAATAATTATACATGGCATAATATTTGCTGTTGTTAAAACCGTTAGTAATTATTATAATATTCTTAATCTTACTAATCTTGTTAAAATTAAATCTTAAAATGGGAGGAAAAATTAATGACAGAACACAATCTTAATGTTAACTCACCAGAAGAACGAACTCTTCAGCGCGGTATAAAGCCATGGCATGTGTCTTTAATCGCACTGGGCGGAATTATTGGTTCATGCTATTTCTTAGGTCTGGGGTTAACCTTCTCTGAGATGGGCCCTGGCGCAGTAATTATTGCTTACGTAATCGCCGGTATTACAATTTACGGCGTAATGCAATCCTTTGCTGAATTATTGGTCAATATACCAAGAAGAGGCTCTTTCGTATCCTATTCCAGAGAATTCATGGGCGAAACTGCTGCCACCGGTATTGCCTGGGCATACTGGGCAAACTGGGTAGCATATGTACCTTCAGAAGCCTTGGCGTTTGCAGTATTTATGAATTATTTTATTGAATTACCATTCGCAAATCCAGCCTGGAGTACTTTTATCTGGGGTATCGTATGTTTAGGACTATTAACTTTGGTTAACGTATATCATGTAACCTGGTTTGGACACATTGAATCCGTTATGGCTATCATAAAAATCTTAGCCGTTGCAGTTTTCACGATCTGCGGTATCGGTATCTTCTTCGGAGTGATTGGCGGAAGTCTGCATCCGTTTACAGATGCCGGCGGCTTCGTTGGTTCTCAAATCATCCTGGGCGGAGATGGATCTACATTTGAAAAGCTGTTCCCTGCCGGTACTTTTATCATCATCACCTATATGATTTGGACTCTTGTAAATTTCCAGGGATCAGAAATCGTTGGATTATCTGCCGCAGAAACTCAGGATCCTGCGAAAAATGTACCTCTTGCATGTAGAAGAGTAGCGTTCCGAATCATCTTGATCTATGTAATCCCTGTATTTATCTTAACTCTTGTTGTTCCTTATGCGGAAGCTGGTCTTGATGAATCCATCTTTGCCTATACGCTTGGCGCATATGGTCTCCATTGGGCAGCAGGTCTGTTTACTGCTACAACGCTCATCGCGGCTTTCAGCTGTGCAAACTCAGGATTGTATGGAACAGTTCGTGCCCTCTACGGTCTCTCCGTTGAAGGTATGGCACCAAAATTCCTATCCAATCTGAACAAGTTTAATACTCCGGCAAATGCAACCATTTTCACCATCGTTCCAATGTGGCTTGTATTCCTGATCGGATTTGCTTCCGATGAGTTAGGACTCTGGGGCGACGAAGGACTTCCGCTCTATGCAAATCTGCTCGGTATTTCCGGATTTACCGGAACCGCTTGCTGGGTAGCAATCTGCTGGTCTCAGATCGTATTCCGAAAGAAATTAAAGGAAAGAGGTTATGTTCCGGAAGATGTTTTGACAGTAAAAGCAAGATGGTATCCAGGCATGGCGTACTTCTGTAATGTCGTCATGATTGGTGCAATGATCCTATTGGTATTTGAAGACGGAGGTATGCCGGTATTCGTAATTTCGATAATCTGTACCTTCGCTCCAATGGTCATTTATTATGTACAAAAGAAGCGTGGAAAAATTAGAACCAATATCAAATATGGTTCCGACGAAATCACCTTTGATGCAAAATACCCTGTTAAAAACTGATTACTTAAATAAAGTAAGATTTGTTGAATAAACAAAAAACCAAGACCCCTCTTCGGAGGGGTCTTTACTGTTTTTTATGGTTCAGGGCTATCCTCGTATCCCAAGTTCACGGATCCGTCGATAAAGGGTCGATTCACTGATTCCCAGCCTTCTGGCTGCGATGATTTTATCTTCCGTAGAGCGCCCGGTTTCATTAAGGCATTCTTCAATAATCGATCGCTGATATTCGTCCAGCTTTTCTTTCAAACCTGCTTTGCTGTTGGGGTTTTGCTGCCTTTTCAGTATTTTTTCCGGAAGATTCTCCCGTAGGATTTCCCCGCCCATTTCCATATTGACAGCATATTCCACCACATTCTCAAGCTCTCTGACATTACCCGGCCATCCGTAGTTGATCAGCGCCTGTAAGGCATCGGTGCTGAAGTCCTGAATATCCTTATTGAGCAGCTTGTTGAATTTTTTCAAAGCATAACGAAGAAGAAGCTCAATGTCCCCTTCCCTGTCTCTCAAAGGTGGAATTACAATCGGAATGACATTGAGTCTGAAATACAGGTCTTCTCTGAATTCCTGGGCTGCAATCATCTGTTCCAGGTTTTTATTCGTTGCCGCTATGATACGGACATCAATATCGATAGGACTTGTTCCTCCCACGCGGTCAATCCTTCGGTTTTGGATTGCATGAAGCAATTTTACCTGTAAATGCAGCGGAAGATCTCCGATCTCATCTAAAAATATCGTACCCTTATGAGCGATTTCAAATTTCCCCGGCTTACCTCTGGAGTCCGCACCGGTGAAGGCACCTTTCTCATATCCGAAAAGCTCACTTTCAAGGAGCATGTCCGGGATTGCACCGCAGTTGATCGCAATGAAAGGACTATTTTTACGCGGGCTCTCTGAGTGGATCGCCCTGGCAAAGAGTTCCTTTCCGGTTCCACTTTCTCCTGTGATAAGGATCGTGGAATCGCTGGAGGAAACCTGCAGCGTTCTGCTCTTTGCGCGGAGCATTGGCTCGCTCTCTCCGAGAATATCGTGAAAGGTGGTATGCTTTTCCATAACGGTCATTTTGTACATTCTCTCTCTGACATCGGAAATATTCTGAAATAAAATCATCGCTCCATGTGTCGAGACATCCTGGTCCTCAGCGTTTCGGGGATTGAGAGGAATAATTGTGCAAAGGAACCTTTTTTCCTGACCATTGTTTTTCTTAAAAATTACTTCCTTATCCTTTATGGCAATACCACTTTTTGCGACGCGTTCCACCTCCTTCAAGTCCCAGATCTCGCAGAGCTGACGACCTTCCATTTGGCTTCTCGAAAGCCCCAGCAGCTTTTCACTTTCATAATTGCAGGATTTAATAACGCAATCCCTTCCAATTGCGATCAAGCCCTCATGCATGGATTCTACGATGCCCTGCAGCTGGTTTCTCTGCTCCGTTTCAGACAATTTACTGGCAAGAAGCTCTGCCATTCTCTCCAGGAATAACGTGAGGGTATTGCTGTTGGTGATTATTTTTTTCCGCTGTTCTTCATTGAAGGCAACCAGGCCGATCAATCCGATAATTTTATTCTCCAGACGAATCGGACAGCAGATTTCAGCAAGCTCCCCTTCCTTGGGATCATATTCCTGATCAGATTCCGGATTCCTGCATAGGTAATTCTCACCTGTTTTCAGCAGCTTGCCATAGATGGAACCGGAATTGATATTTCCGTACTCTTCATAGCTTCCGATTTTACTGGTATATCGGCCGGTTCCGCCGATTATTTCAAGATTCTCATTGATGATCTCCGTTTCAATTTCCAAGGCTGCGGTAATCGCTTCCGCCACATTCATAACCGTATCCCTGATGACCGATAGCTCCAGCATACTTTTCCTCCATTAATACGTATTTTTTACAGCACATGTAGTCCACCTTCGAATGGATTTTCTTTTAGTATAGCGTTAATTTTCAAATTTGACAATTATTTTTCAATATTGAATATTAATTGTGAATTTTGAAATTTGATCAGACGTTGAAATTTCAGCACTTTATCAAATTATAATGTTGGCATCGCTCTTGCTTTAGTAATAAGTATAAGAACTTGTTATATGATATGGAGGGAAAAATGATTAATAGAGAAAAACTCGAAGCACAGTATAAGAAAGAAGTCGTACTGTTTGAACAGACACATCCGAAATCAAAAGAGCTGTATGAAAGAGCAAAGGGGAGTCTTCTGCAAGGTGTTCCGATGAACTGGATGGTCAAGTGGGCCGGCAGCTACCCTGTTTGTGTGGCGAATGCAAAGGGCGCGCATTTCCAGGATGTTGACGGAAATGATTATATCGACTTCTGCCTCGGCGACACCGGATCCATGATCGGTCATGGAATGGAGCCCGCAGTGAAAGCCATCACAGAATATGTGAAACAAGGAACCACCTTCATGCTCCCTACCGAGGATGCAATTTGGAACGGTGAAGAGCTTTCCAGAAGATTTGGCATGAAGTACTGGTCGTTTTCAACAAGCGCTACAGACGCCAACCGTTTTGCCCTGAGACTGGCAAGACAGGTTACAAAGAAGTCCATGATCATCGCTTATAACTGGTGTTATCACGGTACCGTTGACGAAACCGTAGCGATTATGGATGAAAACGGAAAAACCATCACAAAGCCGGGTAATCTGGGTCCGCAGGTAGATCCTGCACTGACAACCAGAATGATCGAATGGAATGACATTCCGGCGCTGGAAGCTGCTCTAAAGGTCGGCGACGTCGCTGCCGTTCTGGCAGAGCCGGTAATGACAAACTGCGGTATCGTTCATCCGGAACCGGGCTATCACGATGCGCTGAGAGAATTAACGAAAAAATACGGCGCCATACTCATCATCGATGAAACTCATACTATCTGCACCGGCGTTGGCGGTTATACAAAAGCCTATAATTTGAAGCCGGATATGGTAGTGGTAGGAAAAACTGTCGCTGCGGGGATCCCATGTGCCGCCTATGGCTTTACAGAAGAGCTGGGCGACAAAGTGGCTGCGGAAATCCCTTATGAGCTCTGTGATATCGGCGGAATTGGCGGTACTCTTGCAGCAAATGCCTTGAGCATGCATGCCATGAAAGCGACGCTGAGCGAAATACTCACCGAGGATTTTTATGCCAGGAACATTCCTCTTGCCACAAAATTCAACGAAGGAGTTCAGAGCGTAATCAATGAATTCAATCTCCCTTGGAATACAACTCAATTGGGATGCAGAACCGAATACTGGTTCAGAAAAGAGCCTGCAAAAAACGGTGGGGAAGCCGAGGCCGCAGTAGATTTTAACCTGGATCAATATATGCATCTGGCTTCGCTGAACAGAGGAATTCTCATGACTCCATTCCACAATATGGCATTGATCACAGCAGTAACAACCGAAGCTGATATCGATCAACACACTGCCGTTTTCCGTGAAATCGTAAAGAATATTATCGACTAGCCGAACATAATTCCCCAATAGAATCCCCAAAAAACAGACCGAGGTTAACGCCTTTGGTCTGTTTTTATTCCAGTATGACTCGGTAAGCTTCAACCAGTGATTTAAAGTCATAATTCCTGCAGTTGGCCGGGCTTGTGGACGGCAGATAAATCGATGGCCGTCCTGTATCCGGATAGCACAGCTTCTGATATAAGTCCGTGGCCTTCTTCCCCGTTGTAAAAACCGCTCTGATCTCTGCCGCAGCAAGGATCAAATTGATATCATTCGGTTCGGGATCCATAATGGTGCTATCGTCGGCGCCATTGATGCTGCACGATTTCAGAACGTCCCACATGGCAATATAATGGTCATGCAAAAACCGCTCTTTTGCTTCATTGGATTCCGGTGCGGGCACTTGAAATATTTCCGAAATCACTTTCCAAAGCCTGTTTTGAGGATGGGAATAGTAGAAGCCAAACTCCCTTGATTTTGGTGACGGCATGGTACCCAGGATCAATATCCTGGAGTTTCGGTCATAAACAGGTTCTAGGGTATGATAAACCATTTGTGCTGTCATAACGATCTCCAGATGGCTTACTTGATGAACGTGTTGTTATTCAATTCAGCAAATGCCTGTTCCAGTTCCTTGCTCGTGTTCATGACGATTGGGCCTCCCCATGCGATGGGCTCCTTCAACGGTTTTCCTGCAAGCAGCAGGAAACGGATCCCGTCCGACCCAGCCTTCGTCCAGAACCATTTGCCTGAATCAAAGAGCACCGCGTGTTTTTCTGGAATTGCTTCCTTCTGGTCCGTTTCAAAGAATCCTGAGCCCTGCACGATATAAATAAAAAGGGTATTTTCCGGATCGGTTTCAAAGGACCATTCCCCATCCGCTTTTAATTCTACATCAAAATACAGCGGTTTTACATAATCCCCTTCCGCTGCTCCATTTACTCCTTTATAGTCGCCGGCGAGAAGATGAACCAATGCCTCCCCTTCCTTGACCACCGGGATCTTCTTTCTGTTGATATCCCTGTATTTTGGGGATGACATCTTGTGTTCGGCAGGCATGTTCAGCCAAAGCTGTGCACCGAGCAAACGCGGACTTGCTTTCGGCATTTCCTGATGAATAATGCCGGATCCGGCAGTCATCCATTGGCAGTCTCCGTTCAAAATGCTTCCTTTATTTCCAAGACTGTCTCCGTGTTCAATATCCCCCTGTATCAGATACGTGATGGTCTCTATTCCACGGTGTGGGTGCCAGGGAAAGCCCTTGGTATAATCCTCCGGATTTTCCGAATCGAAAGCATCCAGCATTAAAAACGGATCGAAATCCTCCACATCATCATTGCCAAAAACACGTACCAGCTTAACACCGGCCCCGTCTGTAGCCTTCTTACCGGTAATCACTTTTTTTATTGCTCTTAATCCAGCCATCACTGCACTTCCTTTCATCTCAGCCCAGATAAGAATAGTCTTCTATTGTGTATTTATTACCCATCATTTCATTGTAAAAACATGCTTCAAATCTATACTTTCCAGTTTTCAAAAATAACCTGAGCTTCCTCAAGAAATTCTCTCGGAATGGTGATGGTATCCTCATTCACTGTTTTATATTCTTCGGTTATAGGAACTGGATTGCAGCCGCCCTTTGTGACCTCAACATCATCCCTTCCGAATTGATTGCCGCAGTTCTGGCACGTCAAGCGATCACCCTCCTGCTTGTAATATCCTTTACCCGAGCTGTAGCATACTTGACAGGTATTAAAAGCTGTGCGGATCGTTCCGTCGGATGCTTTGACTGCAATAATTTCCATTTTGGAATCCAACTCATTGTAAGCATAAAAGGTTGCTTTTTCACTGATATCAGCAACCGGAATTTCCAAGTCGCCGTTTTTATTTACAACCGCTTCCTTAAATGCTCCGTCTGATGCAGCCTGATCGTCATCCTTTGGTAAAAATATTGTAAACCCTGCAATTGCTATTGCAAAAATAGCAACCACAATCATGATAAGTGTATTCTTTTTCATTTTGTCCTCTCTCTCTATTTGGGCAGCGTGAGCATAAAATTGCTGCCTTCATTCAGCTTGCTGTCAACCTCTATTGTTCCTCCATGCGCCGAAACGATGGACTTTACGATGGCCAGGCCGATCCCCGAACCACCGGTATTCCTGTTTCTGGATTTATCTGCACGGTAGAATCGTTCAAAGATATAAGGGATCTCCTCCTCAGGGATACCGATTCCGCTGTCCTGGATATTGAAAACAATTGAATTCTCAGTATCGGACAGGGTTATCCTGATTTCACCACCATGGGGAGTGTACTTAACTGCATTGGAAATCAAATTGATCAATACCTGACTGATCCGATCCCTGTCTGCAGGGATAGAAGAGCAGTTGCCTTCCACCTCCACGTTGAGCTTCTTATCCTTCAATTCCTTTTCGTAGCTTCCCAAGGTTTTTTCCGTCAGCTCTCTGAGGCGGGTCTCCGTTTTATTTAATTTTAAGTTATCGCTTTCAACCTTTGCGAGGCTCTCCAGGTCACTGACCAGACTGCTGAGCCGGCTCATTTCGTCATAGCAGCTTTCCAGACGTTCTCTGGTCGGTTCCCAAACTCCTTCAAGCATGGCTTCCACATGAGTTTGAACTGTGGTTAACGGCGTCCTGAGCTCATGGGCAACATCTGCTGTCAGCTGTCTTCTCAATAACTCCTGTTTTTCAAGGGACTGTGCCAAATGATTTATGGAATCGATCAGCTGATCCACTTCTTTTGTTCCCGTGGCTTTATGGATCCTCGTACCGTACTTACCATCGGCGATATCCTTTGTTACCTCCACGGTTTTTAAAATTGGATTACTAAGTTGTCTCGCCAGAAAAACACCTGTAATAACGGAAACCACAAGAGAAAAGATTCCAATTCCAATCAAAATTTTATTCAGCGCATCCAGGAAGAGAAAATCGTCTTCGCTTAAAAAGAAAGGTCCGAAAAAGCTTATGGATACCGATCCGATTTCCTTCGAATCCTGCATGGCAGGAAAGGTCCTCGTTGTAAATTCTCCATTGATATCGGGGTATTCCATCATCATCCGGTGACTGATATCATCCATGGTCTGTGTGCATAGGCTCATATCGCAGGTTTCCGCATCCCAAATCGTCTTGCCGGCCTTATCGTAGACTTTCACGATGTAGCCGTCATAAAGAGCATACATACCGATGGTATGGATAAAGTCCGTATCCCAGGAATCGGAAGCGGCATCATACTGGACGCTGATGCTTTCCACGATTTGCTCCGTCGCCTTTTCCTGCTGCATTGTGATATATCCTTTGAACTGGTCCTGGATAAAGTAGTTTGACAGAAAGCTGATCAATGCAACAGTAAGCAGAACCACCAATGCGATTGTCAGGGACAGTTTTGCTTTTAAACTGAATTTCATCTATTTCCCTCCGAACTTATATCCGATCCCATGTATCGTTAAAACGTAAACCGGATTTTTTGAATCGGTTTCAATTTTTTGTCTCAAATTTTTAATATGACTGTCCACCGAACGATCGTATCCTTCAAAATCTTCCCCAAAGGCGGTACTGATCAATTCATCCCGTGTGAAAACCTTATTGGGATATTTGATCAGAGTGGCGAGTATTTTAAACTCGTTTGGAGTCAGGTTCACTTCTTTACCGGTCTTTTTAATGGAATGATTCTCCAGATCAACCTCCAGATCCCCCTCGCGAAAAGCCATCTTGCGATAGAGAGGCACCAGATCTCCCGAGGATCTCCTCAAAATGGCCTCAATTCTTGCATGCAATTCCTTCAACCGGAAGGGCTTCGTAAGGTAATCGTCAGCTCCGATGTCCAGACCTTTCAGCAGATCCTCCTCACCAACCTTTGCCGTTAGCATTAGGATGGGCACTCTTGATATCCGGCGCAGCCTGCTGCATATTTCCTCCCCGGAAAGATCGGGCAGCATGAGATCCAGGATGACGAAGGAGATGTTCTCCTTCTCAAAGATAGAAAAGGCCTGCTTGCCGTTTTCCGCTGTAAAAACCATGTAATCCTTGCTTTCAAGAAAGGACTTTATTACCTCTAAAATTTTTACCTCATCATCAACGACAAGCACCTTTTTTCTAGACGACATCATAGCCTTCCTCTTCAATGGCTTCTTTGATGCCTTCAGGGGATACCTGATCTGCATCATAGTCCACGCTTACGGTTTTTCCTTCCAGATCAACATTGACCTCGGATACTCCTTCCAGCGCAGTCACAGCTTTTGTTACTGCATTGACACAATGGGAACAGGACATTCCCTCAACATCTAAAGTGATATTTTTCATTGTGATTACCTCCTTGTTTATAAAAAATATAATCATTTATTTATTATATTTCCCTAGCCGGTTCATTTTCCAAATTGGTTAATTTGCCATCTAGGATAAAATATTTACGTAAGAAACCGTGAAACCTAGCACCGTTTTTATTGCAAAGCAATAAAAACGGCGGTTTCAGAGTAAATATTTTATACAACTTTATTGAATTGAAAACGGTTTTAAAAATTTATCGACTTCAATAGGCTTTCCATCTTCATCATCCACCTTGACTTTCGCAAAGATCCAGCCCTCAACTTTTGTTGGGTCTACTCCTGCATCGGTGAACATTTTAGGATCTACGACAAACACGATATCTTTATCATTGGTACCCATGTCCTTAGCCCATTCAAACATATTTCCGTCACCTACATTGACTCCGTAATGATCCAGATCCGCATGATACTTCACGCGATCTCGATAAAGCTCTACAAGCTTTTCATAGGAAGCCAGCGGTGTTGCCTCTCCGTCATAAGTCAGTTCCTCATCACCGAGGTTGGAGCCGACCATGATCTTATCTTCGATCAGCATTCCTGCAGGCAGTTTTGTTGCATCTAATCCGGCATCGATAAATGGTTGTGCATCAAATTCAAGCATAAGATCATGAGGTGTTCCTGCACTGTAATCCTTGCTCCAGATAAAGCGTTCGCTGCCGTCCGGTGAGGTCAACGCCCAACCACCGTTCATCTCATCTTCTGCTACGTTATTTTCCAGCGCTCCCAGAACCTTCTCAAAGGAAGTAACGGACTCAGCACCAACTACGTCAGTATCTGCACAGGCTGCCAGGGACAGGATCAGCAGCAGGGATAATGTTATTATTAAAAGTTTCTTTTTCATTTTAATTCTCCTTCATGTTTTGTTCTAAAATTTAACTTTTACTTATACGGTTTAAATCTTTTCAGTCTCAGCGCATTGGTTAAAACGGATACGGAACTTAGGGACATCGCTGCTGCTGCAAAGATCGGATTGAGCAGCGGTCCTCCAAAGAGATGAAGCAAACCGGCCGCGATGGGTATTCCAATTACATTGTAGCCAAAGGCCCAAAACAGATTCTGCTTGATATTCCGGATGGTACTCTTGCTGAGCTGGATCGCCGTCGGAACATCCATCAAATCGCTCCTCATCAGGACGATGTCTGCAGACTCCATTGCTACATCGGTACCGGAGCCGATGGCGATTCCGATGTCCGCCTGTGCCAGAGCCGGAGCATCGTTAATACCGTCTCCTACCATGGCCACCTTTTTTCCTTCTGCCTGAAGCTTTTTCACTTCATTTGACTTGTCCTGAGGTAAAACTTCCGCAAGGACCCGGTTGATCCCAACCTGCCTTGCAATTGCTTCAGCGGTCTTTCTGTTGTCCCCTGTGATCATTGCTACTTCCAGCCCCATGGACCGAAGCTTCTCGATCGCCTTTAAACTGCTGGGTTTTACTACATCTGCCACAGCGATGATACCTGCAATCTTTTGATTCATGGCAATATACATTGGTGTTTTTCCTTCTTCCGCCAGGCGATCTGACTCTTGCTCAAGCTCTGATAAAGATATATTTCTCTCATCCATCAGTTTTTTATTGCCAAGCAAGATTGGAATTCCCTTGATTTCAACTTCAATCCCATAACCGGGAATCGCGTTAAAATGATCCACCTTAGAAAACTCCAGCTTTTCTTTTTCAGCTTCATTAACAATGGCTTCTCCCAAAGGATGCTCAGAGCCCTTTTCTGCAGATGCCGCAAGTTGAAGAAGCTGATTTCTATCTACATCGCTTACCGTTAGTATGTCCGTCACTTCCGGTTTTCCTTCCGTTATGGTGCCTGTTTTGTCAAATACAATGGTATTGATCTTGTGGGTTGTCTCAAGCGCTTCTCCGCCCTTGATTAATATCCCATATTCCGCACCTTTTCCGGTTCCAACCATGATCGCAGTCGGTGTAGCCAGGCCCAGTGCACATGGGCAGGCAATGACGAGGATTGCGATAAATATGGTCAGCGAGAACACCAGTGACTCGCCGCTGATGAACCAGGCAAGAGAAGCGATAACCGCAATTCCGAATACGATCGGTACAAAATATCCGGATACGATGTCTGCCATCTGTGCAATCGGCGCTTTGGAACCCTGCGCTTCTTCCACCAGCTTAATGATCTGGGCCAGAGCCGTATCCCCGCCGACTTTTGTTGCCTTGAAGTGAATCATTCCGTTTTTGTTCAAACTTGCTGCATAAACCTGATCTCCCGCCTGCTTTTCAACGGGTATGCTTTCCCCGGTAAGCATGGATTCGTCTACAGATGTATTTCCTTCTAAAACAACACCATCAACCGGAATTTTCTCTCCGGGCTTTACCAGAATGATATGTCCGATTTCAACTTCCTCGATGGGTACCTCATATTCCTTGCCATCCCGAATCACAATTGCCGTTTTGGGCGCGAGGCCCATGAGTTTTTTGATTGCCTCGGAGGTTCTCCCTTTCGATACCGCCTCCAGGGATTTGCCAAGCAGAATCAGCGTGATAATGACTCCTGCCGTTTCAAAATAGAGCCCCTCTACCGCACCGAAATTCCCATTCGCGATTTGGTATACGGAGTATAAACTATAGACGATGGCTGCTGTCGTACCCATTGCGATCAAGGAGTCCATATTGGGGCTTCTGTTGATGATCGCTTTGTAACCGACGGTATAAAAACGGTATCCGGCAATTACGATGGGAATGGTCAATACGATCTGCAGTATGGAATAATTTAATGGAAACTGCATTGGATCCAGGAATGAAGGAATCGGAAACCGCAGCCACCATATCATGGAGCCCATTGCGAAGTATAGCAATGGAACCGCGAAAACAGCAGAAACAGTAAATTTTGTCCAAAGCGTGCGTATTTCTTTTTCCTTTCGGATCTTATCTTCATCCACCAGCTTTTTTTCTATTATTTCAGCAGCACCGTAGCCTGCTTTTTCAATTCTTGCTTTGATATCCGGCAAGGCAGCCTTTTCGGGATCATAGGAAACCGTCGCCTTTTCGGTAGCCAGATTGACCGAAATCTCATCGACGCCCTCCATTTTTCCCACAACCTTCTCGATCCTGGCCGCACAGGCAGCACAGGTCATACCGGTAATCTTCAACGTATCTTTATTCATGGTTATCACTTATCCTTTCTGAAGCATTCATAATCTTTATAACATCTTGCCTATGGTAACCAGTAGCTCATCGACGATTTTATCATCGCCGGACTGGATTTTTTCAACGAGACAGCCACGAATATGGTTTTCAAGAACCAGCTTGCTCACAGAATCCAACGCCGCTTGTACCGCCGAGATCTGATTCAGCACATCATTGCAGTATGCATCTCGTTCGATCATACCTTTGATTCCTCTAACCTGACCCTCCGCACGGTTCAGTCGCGTGATCAAGCTGTCCTTCAGCTTCTGCTCCCTTACGGTCAATTTGTCCTCGCCGTTGGTGAAAGAACAATTATGACACTGATTATTCTTTTCGTTCTTCTGTGACATTTGTATTTCCTCCCTGTCTTTGTGGATTATTCTATATCATATTTAACATAGTGATACTATACCCCAGTAGGGTATATTTTAATCATATCAGAAGCAGTTATTTTTCACAACTGCTTTTAATATAATCTATTCAATTGCATTGCTCATACTGTCTGTGTCATTAAGCCATCGCTTAGGACTTACACTCCGCAGCAGCTTGGCAGATTGTTATTGATCGAAGGATCTGCTACCGGAATTTGAGACGGATCACTGAGATCGTCCACAACGGTGATCTGGCTTTTGATCATTCCCATCCAGCAGCTGTAAGGCACGATGCCGCTCTTATCCGGTGTGAATTCTATGATATTATCCCCGGGTTCCAACTGTTTCTCCAGATTGTATTCCGGTACGATGATCCTGTTGTTGCAGCCGTTAATGTCACCGGCTTCTGCCTGGATGTTCCATTGGACCGGGACCCCCGCCTGAACCACGATCGGTTCATAGCTGCCGGAATCCAGACTGGTTGTAACCACCTGAACTCCATCGATGATTTCCGCCTGAGCCCCCACTGCTGATGCTGAGGAATTCTGATTGCCGGACCCTGTGGCAAAAGGCATTGCATAGCCGGTCAAAGCCATCCCGTTGCTGAACATGAATACGCCCAGAATCACCACCAGCGCCGCGCTAACCGTCATCATCCTTGCAGTAAACCTCTTCGTCAGCACCGTGCTTAAAGCACCCAGACCAAACATGAGGGGAACAGTACCCAGGCTGAACAGCATCATGGATAAAGCTCCTTTGAATGGGTCGCCTGTTGATAAAGCGAACAGCTGCATTGCCTGCAGCGGGCCGCACGGCATCAATCCGTTCAATAGGCCCACATAAAGCGGCTGCTTATTTTTCTTTTGTTCATTGATTTTCTCTGCAAAGATTTTCGGCATTCTGGGATTAAATCTTCTCAGCCAAGGGAAAAGGTTCAACATGTTCAACCCCATGATCACCATGAATATCCCTGCGACAGCTGCAATGATTCCTTTCCCTGTGCCGGAAAAGCTTACGACGGATCCAAGCGCTCCCACAAGCCCGCCGATGACGGTATAGGAGATCACTCTGCCTGAGTTGTACAGGATACTCGGCGTCAAGCTGGAAATCTTGCTTTTTTCAGCCTGAGGCGTTTTATAAGGAACGCATTGGGATAAGTTGATCCCTCCGCACATTGCGACGCAATGAGTGGAAGTCAGCAGTCCGATGACGAACAGCATACCGTAACCCATTCCTGCTGTTGCCTGGGGGAAATAATTGAAAATGTTGAAGCCGCCGAAGCGGTTGATGATCATATATAAAGCGATTAGAATCACAAAGACCCCTACCACCTGCATGCTGCTGATTTTTTTATCATCTGGCCTAAAGATGCTGCTGACTGCGGTCTGCGTTGATCCGTAACCCAGATGTTCAATGATCTCTGCTATTTCCGTGATGTCGGTTTGGTTAGGATCATAGGTTACCAGAGCAGTATCCTTCCCATAACTCACAATTGCATTTGCGATGCCCTTTTTATTTTTTAATGCGCGTTCAATTTTATTTTCACAGTTGACACAGGTCATGCCTTTGATTTTAAATGTTACTGTAATATAATTATTCTCCATATCTGTTCTCCCTTCCGGTTCTATTAAGTAGATATTATCAGATAGATATGGAGAATTTATGGAGGAAATTTATTGTCAACAATTTGAATGAAAAAAAATCTCCGGAAAAATGAATCTGCCGGAGATCGGTTCATGCTGAAAATTAGACGTTTATTGTGTTTTTACTTCCTGCTTGCCTGTAACTGAGCTGGTTTCATCCATTGCGAATGTTGATTTTGCGGAATCCGTTGTAAAATAAACATTTCCGTCAACTTTAGCATCTATAAGCTGGAAATTATCCTGTGAAACATATAAATCACCAACAAAGGTTCCATGCCAAATGCCAGCCATTGGACTATTGATTGTCAATTTTGGTGCTTTTAAAGTAAATCTGTTCGTAACCGTTCGATTCTCGTCTTGTGTATAAAGCGCGATCTTTCTCTGAACAATATCTTTCCCTGCATCATCTTTTTTACCATTCGTAAAATTACCATCAAGTACTAAATCCTCTTCAAAGCTTAAATCTTTTAAGATTGCAATAATCCATGTTCCTTGACTGCTGATCGCACTCTTAAAAGCGGCTTCCTCATCAACGATTGATGCTGTTGTTTCCGTATCTGTTTGATCGGAATCTTCATCATCAACGGCACCTTCCGATGTGGTATCATTATCGGTTCCGTTATTATCGTCCGCGTCGTCATTACCACCACAACCGGCAAATGCAAATATTAAAGAAACAATTAGCAGAAGTATAAACAATTTTTTCATATAAATCCTCCTCTTAAAATTATCTTTCTGTCCGTTATTTATTCGATAAATTTCTTTTTTATAATTGATATTTTACCCTGGGCAGACAGTAGTATACGTTCAATTTTGGAAATTAAACAAAAAAATAGCCAATCTCTGTGACGAGCCAGCTATTTTTAATTTCACGGTTAAAATTTTAAATCAGATTTTTTATTTAGCAATATAATCCTCGAAATGAGAACTGGTCTTAACCTCACCATTAGGAAATACCCATACCGCTTCCGTATCGGGCAGGCTTTCAATCAGCGCCAAACCTTGATCGAAAGGCATGATGAATACCTTTGATAACGCATCAGCCAAACCAGAATTAGGACAAAGAATCGTTACAGAAGCAAAATATTCAGCGGGATATAAAGTATCAGGATCTATAATGTGATGATAATTCTTTCCATTCACAGTATAGTACCTTTCATAAACTCCGCTGGTAACAAGCGCTGCATCTGTTAAATTGACCTTGCTGATATCTTCCCCGTTCTGGTCGATGGGATTTTGGATTCCTACCTTCCAAGGCGTGCCGTCGCCTCTGACTCCTATTGAGCGGACATTCCCGCCGACGCTGATGAGTCCGGAATGAAATCCATTTTTCTCTGCCATTTTACTAACCTGTTCTGTAGCATAGCCTTTTGCAATTGCACCTATATCAAGGCTCATTTCCGGATCGGTTAAATAAACGGTTGAGTTTTCTTCATCAATGATCAACTGATTGATATCCGTATGCTTGGAAGCCTCCTGTAAGAGATCCATGTCCGGAAGGGTCGCATTTTCAGGATCCTCGATTCCTGCCTCGCGATGCTCATGCCAGATTCTGAGCACGGCACCTAACGCGACGTTTACTTTACCGTCAGTCATTTCATAAGCTTCCTTTGAAAAAAGAAGCAAATCGATAATTCGACTGTCTACCTTTACCGGTGCAATTCCTGCCTGGTCATTGATCGTTTTCAAGTTATTGATTCCATCATAGCTGTTATAGATATCATATAACTGATGGTACTCCTCGAGATTGTCATAGATCAAATTGACCTGCTCGTTGAATTCCTCCTCGTTGTCGGTATAACCGATCACCTGTGTCACCGTGTCAAAGAGCAAGAGAAATTCAGCCTCATAACGTTTTTTATCTTCTTTTGTTTCTGCACAAGCGGCAAGATTGAATGCCAAAATTACAATCATAAAAACTGCGGTAATTTTTTTGAACATGATACACCCCATAAAGTGGCTGGCGCCACTTCCGCTAGGGAACCCATGGTTCCCCTTCGGCGGCTGCAAAGCAGCCTGAGCACCCTCCTTATTGATAACTAATTGTTATAGAGGGATAGATACTGTGATCAATCGATATGGCACAATCCTATCCCTCTATGAATGTTCTTTTTAGATTTTTCTTATGTACTGAAAGATAGCCTTATTTTGCTACATTAAATGCTTTTTCAAGAATTGTCAGGAAGTCGGTTACGTGAACTGTTACAGAGGATTTTAAGTCATCTCCTGTAGGAACGCCTTCACTGATAGCGATTCCTTTTACATCCTCAACTGTCTTTCCAACTACATATTTTGCAAATGCGTCAGCCTGCTCGTTCCATTCTTTTCCGATTGCGGAAGCCTTCTTCATACCGTAAGCATCACCCAATTCATTCTTTGTCTGGAATGCAGCGTTGATATCGGAAGTGATTTTGCCTTCCTTAGAGAATTTCACATCCGTGATGGATGCATCAATTATGCTGCTTGTAATGACTCCGTCTGCTTTAAAAGTAGTTGCTGTGTAATACGTATAAGCTTCAGCTACTCCGTCTTCTTCAGCGGCATCCTTGGATTTTGCGATGTTTGTAACAACGCCAAGGCCCAGTGTGTCATCAGCGGAAGCGCCTAAATCCTGTGCATTTCCAACGGCCTTTTCAATTGCTGCAATAAAATCAGTAACGTGAACTGTTACGGAAGAAGCCAAATCTTCGTCAGTCGGAGCACCTTCTTCATTAACAGCAATACCCTTTACTTCTTCAACGGTTTTTCCTGCAACATAAGCGGCAAATGCATCTGCCTGCTCGTTCCATTCTTTACCGATTCCGGATGCTTTCGCCATTCCGTAATCTGCACCCATTTCTCTTTTTGCTACAAATACAGAATCAAGCGGAGTTACGATCTTGCCTTCTTTCGAAAACTCGATTTTGGTCTGAGCCTGATCGATTGCACACTTTACAATCGTTCCTGCATCATCAACTGTTACGGCAACAACTAATGAATCCGCTTGAGCGACTCCGTTAGCATCTCCTGATTCCACTGATTTTGCTGCGGATGTGATGACTGCCAATCCTGTTTGAACAGCACCTGTTGTTTCCGGTGTTTCTTCTGCAGGGGGTTCTTCTGTAGCTCCGCCGCCGCATGCTGCAAACGCAAACATTACCATAGCGAGAACTAACAATAGTGCTACTTTCTTTTTCATATAATCTCCTCCAAATATTTTTTTTTATTATCAAGCCAGCCGTTGAAAGGCCGGCATAATAAACTTCAATAGGGTCGATGTGACAATTCCCGCTGCCAAACCTGATATCAGCAGAACCGGAAGATATGCCCACATATTCATACCTGTATAAATGACTGTTATAACAATAAATTGGCCAATATTATGAAAGACCGCGCCAAAAATGCTGATGATCAGATAGGTGATCTTTTCCCTGAAAATCGCCATAAGCAGGATCATGACCGTAATGGACAATATCCCTCCCGACAGGCTCAGTAGTCCAGCGATACCGCCTCTTGTCACAAAAACAAAAACCGCTTTCAGTATACCGATGGTATACGCCTGCTTTTTGCCCAGAAAGAACAAGGCATACATGACAGCGATATTGGACAATCCAAACTTGATTCCCGGCACCGCAATGGGCAAAGGCGGAAGTATGTTCTCCACAATGGCAAGCACCAATGCAGCCGCAAATATCAGAGAGGTCATTACCAGCATCTGAGTTTTATTTAAATTTTTAATCCTCGCATTCACTGTCACTTTTCCATCCATACTATGCCTTTCTAATTTCCAATCACCAAATCTGCATCATCCTCGCTTCGTTCCTTCTCGGGAACGATCTTCATTACTATGCCGTTGGGAAGACATGCTGCAAACTGACCTGCCATCTTTAATTTTCCCGCATGAATACAAACCTTGTCCGGACAGTCTGACTCCGCAAAAGCGATCGAACCGTCCTGATACAAATGGAAGATCACATTTTCATCCTGCGGGATGGAAAACGACTTCTCTTCTCCGCTGCTTAAATCCACCGTCTCAATCAATTCCGAATAATAGTAGATCTCCGCCTTTACGCGGTCCTCTGCAAAGACATAATTGTAGATGCCCCAGGAGACTGCGCTGATCAGAATAATAGCGGCGATAATGATCATATCTGATCTTTTAAAAAACTTCATTTCAGTTCACCAAACCGCTCAAGAAGATCAATGCGGTATCCGTTCCCATTATAATGACATAATTCTTGATCGAGGTAACAAAGGTACTTCTCTTATCCTGAACCTTGAAAAACAGATTGATATTCTTCTGAACAGGGATCAATGAAACCAAAGAGATCAGGCAGATCGGCGACAATATCCTGAATACGGTCATGATGATCACAGCCAGATAGGTGCCGTAGTAAATCACAGCAAACAAATAGAGCGCTTTTTTTTTGCCCAGATAATAGGGCAGCGTATAACGCTTTACCAATATATCATGCTCCAGGTCACAGATGTTGTTGGCCAGCATAATATTTGCCGTGGTACATACCGGAATCATGGAGAGTATCAGAGCCGTAAAAATCGGAAGGATCTGCAGGTCAAGACTTATGGTCTGCAGATTCCAGTCCAGAGTCAGATAAGTACCCTCCGGCATGTTGATATATAAAAGAATAAATGGTATAAAAAAACCATAAAATATGCCCGAAAGAATTTCACCCCAAGGCTGCCTCGAAATCGGCACCGGTCCAAAGGTATAAAATATTCCGCACAAAAAACAAAGCCCGCCAAGCAGGAGCACGATGATATCCGTCAGATAGACAAGATAAAGGCCAATCAAGGTGCTGATTCCCAGTAAAACAAAAATAATGATAAGCGCAATACTCCTTTTGAATTGCAATGTCTGCGCATTTGTCTTCGTATCTATGTAATTGTTGATTGCCGTCGTTGTCAGATCGAATAAAAACATTGCCGCAAAAAAGAGCAGAGTAATTTCCCAATTGATGGACTGTTCCTTATAAAACAAAAAAGCAATGGTCAGGAGGAATGCGAAAATACTTGTTATCTTCGTCCTTATTTCAACATAGTCTAAAAATCTCTTAATCACTCGGTAGGCTCCATTCTTCCGCACTATTTTATCAAAAACAGGTCATATTAAATCATCGGTTTAGACCAGCCGATAGGCCTTATCCAGAATAAATCTCAGTTCGCTGTCCTTTTCTTCTGCAACATCCAGCTCTTTTATCAGTTCTTGGGCTTTCAGATAGTATTTTTGTGCTACCAGTCTTGTATAATTCAACCCGCCTGTCTGTTGTACCGCTTCATTGATTTCACTTCTTGTCAGATTATGCTTCTTCGCCTTCTTCTTAAAATCAGCCAAATTTTTAAACGCGTATATCAATGGCAGTGTGATTACATTTTGTTCATAATCCGATTGCACCGGCTTTTTCGCGATCTCTTTGGGCTCCTCAAAATCCATGCAGTCGTCGGTCAGCTGGAATATCATACCGATGCAGTGTCCGAGCTTTGCATACTTTTTAATGACATGCTGATCCTTTTCCGCCAAGGCAGCTCCTGTAAAAAATGAGGCTTCAAAAAGAGCAGCTGTCTTTCCGGATATGATTTTCAAGTATTGATGTACGGTCAAATCAATATTTCCGTTATTGATATGCTGGTTTAATTCACCCAAACAGACTCTGCCCATATAGTCCGGTATTTCCAGTTTCATGTACTCTTCCAGATTCGACTTATCCGAAGCGGAAGCCGCAAGCTTCATGGCCATGCAGACCAGATAATCGCCGCATATCACAGCAGTCCTTTTCCCATACTTCTTTTGGAGCGTTAACTCTCCCCTTCTGAGATCCGCATTGTCGATAACATCGTCATGAACCAGGGTGGCTAAATGCGTAATTTCAATGGCGGCTGCCATTTTAACAGCCCTTTCGCTGATCTTTCCTTCGTTGTCCATGGCACAGGTTATCACGGAAACAGCCCGGATAAACTTCCCCATGGATGCGGCAAGATGTTTCGTATAGCTTCGAATAACCAAGGGTGAGGCAGACAGTAATCTGTCTACCTCATATTTTACTTGCTCAAAAGCGCTTTCGTAATCAAATTTTCGTTCTTCCGTATTTTGCATGATCGCTTCCTTAATCATGATATAGATAAGATTTCCTTACTACCGGTATATTTTTCCAGCCCTTATTCAGCGCCGGTATTGCATAATAATCCAGACCGAAGGTCCTGCCGGCTCCAATAAGCACTGCGATTCCAGCAAAAATCATCCATAGCGTACTAAGATACAGACCGGTTGTCGTTATAAACATGAACTGTAAAATCAGCGAGAATGCAGCAGCTGGGAAAGTAAATAAACCGCCGATTAAAGCCAGACCGACAAGAATTTCTGCTGCTACGATAAATATCTGCATCGCGATCTGAACCGAATCATAAGGTAAAACCAATGTACTGATAAACCAGTCTATAAATGAAATTTCCATTTTAACACAAAGATCATTAATTGTCGAGTGCGCGATATCCGCACCAGAAATAAAAATAAATTTGATCAATCCCAGGATATCATAATTAAAGATAACAGTTCCGGTATGCACCAGTACATCACCCGCTTGAGCAGCACCTTCTGCAGCAGCTCCGGTAGCCTGGCTTGTGCCGTCCGTTACAGCATCTCCTCCGCCGTTATTCAGTATACTATCATACCACGCTTGTGCGCCGCCGAAAAAGCCTGTCAATTTTGGCGAGGTCATCCAGCCTTCCTGAATCTTCATAATGCCTTCAAAGAGCCATACCGCTCCGAGCCATACCCTGATCGGAACCAGCAAGAAACTCGGGGTTCTGTTTGAAAAATGTCCCCCCACGAAGCTTCTGCAGTTCCGGATGGTAAAGAACTCATGTCTTATATAACTGAAGACCTTATTCCATCCAAGAACCTGGATAAAATAAATGATATTGATCAAATGCTTGGAAAACATCGCAAGCCAGGAAGGAAGATTGAACATCATATTAGGAAGTCCGACTCTTGCCACTCCATAGCGTCCGCCGATACATACCATGAATCCATGGAAGGATGGCTTATATTTTTCCATTTGGCCTTTGCCATTGATTGCGTATTCCATATTATGTGCTGCCGTTTCTGCACTATGTTCACAGTTCTCGACGATTTGTGGAACCGGTCTTTCTTCTCCGTCCGGAGTATAAAGCATGTTGTCTCCTACAACATAGACATTTTCGTTATCAAGAGAACGAAGATAAGGATCCAGCGCTATACGGCCCCTTCCGCCTGATTGCAGAGTCTTTGCAGCGTCCGCTGCGATGTCTGCTCCTTCTATTCCGGCAGCCCAAATCACCGTGTAAGTGCCCTCGCGGGTGATCTCATCATGAATCTTTGTCTCGACAAAATCCTTTCCTACTTTCACAACGCCTGTGTTGAGCATAACACGGATGCCCATTTTCTTCATGCGTCTTTCCACTTTTTCCGATAACTTCTCTGGAAGGTTCGGAATGGTGCGACTTAAAATATCCACGTCACAGATCGTGACTTCTTTTCTGTCGATTTCAAAATTCTCGCAAAGAATCGGCGCATATTCTGCCAACTCTCCCGCCATTTCCGCTCCGGTGAAGCCTGCACCTACGATATAAAAGGTCAGCAGCTTCTTCCTTTCTTCGGGATCCGTCTCAGCGGATGCTTTTCTGAACATATTATGAATATGATCCTTTAGTAGAACCGCGTCCTCATAGGACCATAATTTAAATGTAAATTCCTCTGCACCCGGCGTACCGAAATAAGTCGGCTTGGAGCCTGCGCTCAATACCAGATAATCATAGTCGTAGCTTTCTGAAGTTCCCGAAACAAGCTTTTTCTCAAAATCTATGGAAGTAACGGTATCGAGCTTAACCTCAACTTTTCTGCCCGCAAACACCTTTTTCAAGCTGATTTTGATGCTTTCTTCGTCCACGCGGTTTGCGGCTACTTCATGCAATTCTGTAAGCATTGTGTGGAATGGATTTTTATCAATAATTGTTATAGAAACATCCTTATTGTTTTTAAACTTCCTGGCTAATTTCTTAGCGGTCAGTATTCCGGAATACCCCGCACCAACGATTACGATTTTCTTTTCCATGTTGCTCTCCTCTGATAAATGTATTTAAATTTATAAATAATGTTTGCTGAATAAATCGCATTGCGATTTATTCGCGCGGCGAAGGCCGCGTCAAAGGCATAAATATACGTTTTCATGCCTTTGGCAGCATTCTTTGATGTCTCACTGAACACGACGTTTTTCAAACGTCGTGTTCAGGTACAAGGTTTTTTAAGATAAACGTACAAAACCTTGTACCTGAACAAATGAAAAATGCTGTCAAATCTGTATGGCGGCTGCATTTTTTATTTGTTCAGTGGACATTAAATATGTACTAATAAAAAATTTTAATTGCATCCCATGTTCAATTGTTAAATTTATAACACTTGATGGCAAACAAAAATACGCGGACTATTGTTTTTACCCCGCGTAACTAATATACCCTTAATCAATTCGTTTAATCAAGAATTATATTCTATTATTTTGATATGATATATCGTGCATCAATATTCTTTTCTGATGCCGAATTCTGCTGATTCCACCCAATCGTTGGGACGATTTACCAACTCGATGAGCTGTTCCATCACCCTGTAATGGTCGCTTTCCTGTTCAATCAGATACTCAAATATTTTTTTGTCCTTAACATCGGTTGATTCCTGAAGCAGCTCCTTATACAGGTCGAGGCTCTTCTTTTCATTCTCTAGAGCTAAGGTATAGACATCCAGCGCATCGGGAAGCTGCTTGATGATATTTTTATAGTTTCCGATCTCAACGAAAATACTCTTGATTTCAGCATACGTATCAACCAACTCATATGGCAAGGTCTCTGCTTTGCTTTTCAATATCCTGGCATGGATACTCTCTTCCTCCGCCAATGTATGAAAAATGGATTTTAATCCGCTGTCTTCCGCTTTTTCGGCCTGCTGCATATAAAATCTCTTGCCGTCTAACTCCATACCAATTGCTAATTCTATGCTATTCATGTACATACCCTTTCACAATTTTCGAATTTTTCAAACTATTTAATTTCATTATAACAGAAAGCCGTTTTAATACAAGAAGATTATATTGAAAATGAAAACGACTTCAATTAAAAGCTCCAAGAAAAAAGCAGCTTCCCGAGAATATACTCAAAAACCTGCTCTTTCCTGTACTGTTATATATTGTGTTAAATGTGTGAGGGCTAATTAATTGTTCTTATCTTTCTTCTTATTGTTTTGCTGATTTTCATCGTCGTACCGGTCCTGATCATCAAGTCGGTCGTCTGTATCCGTATCGTCCTCTTCCTCTATCGGATCAATCCCCTTATTCTTACTATCCTTTGAATTTTTTTCATTATTCCATTGCTCATCCTCTCGATTGCTATTCTGACGCTCTTCTTTCAGTGAGTCATCATCATTCCAATCCACTCCGCCTTTCGTTGCAGCGCTGTCCCGATCCCTCTGATCTTCCTCATCAAAGGCTTCTCTTGCCATTTCTTTATCCTGTATTCGGTTTTCCTTTATCGCCTTGTTGATTTCTTTAACCGGCATATTCAGCCATTCTTCCTTATTGATGGCCCCGCTGGTGCTTCCCTGCAGTTTCTCAACCAGATTCAGCTTGCCCGGCGTGACACCCAATTCTCTCGCTTCCTGAACTCTTTCCAGCCCCACCGCCTGTGCATCCACTTCAGCGACAATGCCCTCCCGGCTGTCCAGATAGGTCTGAATTTCCTGTTCCAATTCCGCCGCCAATTGTTCTGCTTCCCCAAATTCATCATTGGAGGTGGTGATCACCACTCCGCCGTTTGGATCATCGGTCAGGTATCCATCGTCCATCAGCTTGTCTAATGTTTCCTTTACCGCCGCTCCAATGGTCATATTATTCAGATCCAGACTGGAAAGAATTTCTTCACCATCGTCATTTACGGCTTTTACATCCAGAATCCGATCAAACATATTGATTGAATACTCAACGGAAGGATTCACATCCAGGCTGACATAATCGGTAGGTGTATAGTAGGCAACGGCGCCGATGGTACAGACTGCCAATGCAGCAACCATACTGGCTGCCCCGGCGATCAATTTCGAGCCTGTTTTTCTGCTTTCCTTTATTTTTATCGCCTGGCCGATTTCGTAATTGATGTTCTTTACTTTTGTAAAAAGACCATCATCTGCCAGAATGATTGCATCTTTATTATTGATATCTACGACAATTCCCTTCATTTTGCATTCTCCTCTCTCATAAACCTCAGATACTCGGAGAGTATTGGATAATCTCCGGAAATTATCTCTGCCCCCGCTATTATATACTTTCTATGCCGTTCCAAAACTTTTCGGGGTAGGTTGTTATTTTTCTCAATTATTTTCAGTGGAAGGGTCTTTGTCCTCCTCATTTCATTCATCAATAAAGGGTTTTGAACAAGATACATAACCGCGCTTCCGCAGACCAGCTTTGTTTTCCCTGCCTTGGGCGAGGAGTCAGTGAGCTCAAGAAATGTGATTCCATACTCTTTTAATGTTTCGGATATCATTTGGATTTCCAATTTCGCATCCGACTCCTGGTTATCTGCAGTTTTTTTCATGACCTCCAATTTTATGGAAGCATCCTCTACGTTCTGATCATTTTCAAGGGTATAGGAGTCAATGAGCACCTCGCAGTCATGTCTGGACTCTTTCCGTGAATAATCATACAGCCTGCGCTTGATCACGGTCTCAGCAAATGACAGAAAAGCACCCTTATCGAAATTATAGGATTTGACCGCTTCATGAAATGCAGACAGCGCGACAGACCACTGGTCGTCCCGTTTCGTTATATATTGGCCGGCTCCTTTATGTGCGGTATGTAAAATAAAAACTTCATATTCCTTAATAAACTCTTCCAGATATTGGTTATCCTGTTGAGCTTGCAATACGTTTTCATCAATATTTCTCATATAACAGTACTCCTCATAACTATATTCGAAATCATAACATAAAAAATTAGGGTATATCACATGGTTTTATGTAAAAAATACTAATTGATAAAAATTTCCTAAGTTGGAGGAAGGTAACTATGAAACCAGACAAACAAATTTTCCGGAAACTTTCACCCCAGTCGTACTGGATTGACTCGACGAAAGATATCGTTCACGAATATCCCGCTCTGTCGGAAGATACCAAAGCAGACGTTATCATCATTGGCGGAGGCATTGCAGGAATCACCTGCGCTTATTTACTTGGAAAGGAAGGCCTTTCCGTTGCGGTTTTAGAAGCGGACCGGATTGCTCGCGGCACAACCGGCCACACCACAGCAAAAATCACGTCCCAGCACAATCTGATCTATCACAAATTGATCAAACAGATGGGTGTAGAAATGGCTCAGCAATATGCCACCGCCAATGAAACCGCAATCAGGGAGATCAAAGCTTTGACAGAGAGCCTAAAGATCAATTGTGACTTTGTTTCCCAGTCCTCTTTCCTGTTCACGGAAAGTGATGATTCTGTTCAGGAGCTGTACGACGAAATGAATGCTGCCTTAAATCTAGGCATTCAAGCTGATTATGTGGACACGATCCCTTTTCCTTTTGCCATCAAGGGAGCGGTACGCTTTGACAATCAGGCTCAATTTCATCCCCTGAAATATACCCTTTCTTTGGCGAAATCATTCACCGACGGTGGAGGGAAAATCTATGAAAATACAAGAGCGATGGAGGTCAATTATGAGGAAGGCTTTTCGATCCTTACGAAACAGGGAAAAACCGTCACTGCCGACAGACTGATCATCGCATCCCATTATCCTTTCTACAATAAACACGGCATGTACTTCACCAGAATTTATCAGGAGAGATCCTATGTAACAGCAATTAAAACGGCACAGCCTTATCCGGGCGGAATGTATCTCAATGTGGAGCAGCCGACTCGTTCCCTTCGCAGCCAAAAGATTGAAAACGGAGAATTGATTCTGGTCGGCGGTGCCAAGCATAAGGCGGGCCAATGTGAGAACACATGGGAAAAATACGAAGAGCTTCTTGATTTTGCGAATCCTTATTTTACCATTACCGACCTTCCATACCGCTGGTCCGCGCAGGACTGCATGACCTTGGACAGTCTGCCCTATGTGGGAAACTATACCGCTGACACTCCCAATCTATACCTCGCAACAGGTTTTGGAAAATGGGGCATGACAAACAGCATGGCTTCCGGGATGCTCCTGAGGGATTTGATCGTCAAAGGCGACAGCCCGTGGAAGGATGTTTACAGCCCGTCTCGGGAAACAAAAGCTGCCTCGGCAATCAATTTTGTCACAGAAAACTTTAATGTGGCAAAAAAACTGATCGGTGGAAAACTGGAGTCCCTTACAAAAGAGGAAGAGATCGATCTTCCAAACGGTGAAGGAAAAGTCGTTGAACTTTATGGCAAACGAGCCGGGGCATATCGAAATGATGAAGGAGTCCTTTATATTGTCAACACGACCTGCACCCATATGGGCTGCGAGCTCAACTGGAATCCCGCGGAACGTACCTGGGACTGCCCTTGTCACGGTTCCAGATTCTCCTATGAAGGTAAAATAATTGAAGGCCCTGCGGTCAATGAATTAAATATGGATGTTGATGTAAATACGGTAGGAAAACTGTTAACCGAGGATTTTTAAGTAAATTGTTTGTGATTTAAAAAATATTTTAAATTTTCTGACAAAAGGTATTGACAAGTAAAAAATGATGTTGTATTATGAATTTACTCAAAGAAAAGGAACCAAAAGAACCGAAGTAATTGAGCCGCCTCTGAGAATTGGCAGCAAAAAGCTAATTATTACCTGTTGAAACAAATTATTAAGGAACACGGATGCAACAGACGCATTGTCTCCTTCTGACACCGAAAGGCCAATCAGAAAACCCGCATTCTCCAACTTATAAATTTAGATAAACAGGAATTAGTAGTGAAAGCTCCGATTCGACCACACAAGGATAGAAATATCAAAGTGATTGGTAAGGGGACGTAGTGAAAGGAGGACGTACTCCATTGTGGTACACCTCAAAAAAAGGGTAGACGATTCCATTTGGAAAACGATCTACCCTTTTTCTTATTTAAAATATTTTCCCGTTTCCCCGATCTGACAGAAGCTTTCCCAGCTTCCGCTCAAAATCCTCCAGAGATGCTCTCATTGGGATATAATAGGCACCATTCTTTCCAACTTTGGGATAAAAGGGCTCAAAGCCAAGATGATGATAAAGCTTTTGCTGTCTTGTGGTTCCGGAGATGATGGCATAGTCATATCCCTCTTTCATGCAGTATTGCACCATCTTTTTCATCATTCGGAATAAGACCGGCCCGCCTCGGAATTCTTTTTCTATCGCCAGCAGTCTGATTTCGCACACCTTTCTGCCCGCAGGAAGATATTTCTCCAAATCCGGGATTTTATCGTCCAGGGAAAAAGGCCTGTTTCCTCTTACCGCCATCATGCCAATCAGGCTTTCCCCCTCCAAGGCGATGATATAGGTATTCTCGCAATGGAAGCGGTCAACGAGACTGCTGTTCTCATTTCTTTCATGCTGGGGGATTTCATCAACAAAGGTTTTATAATTCAATCGATGGATCTTTTCAAATTCCGATTCTGAATCAGCTATTTTTATCCGTGTTGAATCAAACAAGTTCGGTGTCTCTCATATAAGCAATCTCGAGTAACTTCTCTTTATTTATAATTGACCTCTCATATTTTCCCGAGCAGACGATTCCTTTCAAATCTGATACCTTCACATCAAGGAGGATTGAATTGCCTACGATCTTTTCCACTGTCAGTTTCAGAGAAATCGTTTCTCCGATAATGGAAGGCTGTTCATGGAGCAGTTCGATCTTTTTCCCTACAGTGATGTAATCCGGCGGAAGCAGCTTATCCAGCATATGCGTCGCTGCGTCAATAATCATTATTACAATGGATGGTGTTGAGACAAGATAGTCCAATGTACCCGTGTTCGAAGAGGAATGAGCATCACTGGTTGTTGTTTTCTTCGTGTCGGTTATGGATAGACCTTCTTTAATTTGATGTTTGATCATACTTTAAACCTCCTTCATTCATCATGTTAATATATTCCATTTTATACCCAGGATTGCTTAGAATATTCACTTCAGGACTAACTTCATTTAATATTTACGCTTTCTTCCAATCCACAGGATTGCTGAAAGACCAATGAAAAATGTCAGGGTGCAAGGTAAAATCTCCGTGCCCATCGGTAATCCGGGGAAAACCTGAACCAAAGAGCCCAGCATGAATCCGATGATCAACATATAGGTAAATTGTGGGTGGCGCTTCATTTCTCTTTCTAATATTCCCGCGGTCATGAAGGTGCCTCCCAAAATCCCTATCGCCAGAGGCACAAGGTATATCAGGTTGAATTCTTTGATGGCAATCAGCGTCAAATCATACATTCCCAGCATCAGCAGGATATAGGATGCGCTGATCCCCGGCAGGATCAGTGCTACTGCAATGATGAAACCTGCAAGGACAAGCATGGAAAAGTTGTATAGATTGAAGCTTGCGTTCAGTTGAAACACACCCTCCGGAAGATACATGGTACAAATGCCGAGAAAAGCTCCGATTAATGCGAACAATAGATTGATCGGTTTTATTCTGGATACCTTGACCTTCCGGTAGAGAGGCGGAACACTTCCCAGTATGGCTCCCAAAAAAAGAAACAGCATCGGTTTGTTCCATAATGTGACGGCAGCAAGCATCGGTCTTGAGAACAGCAGAATTCCAAAAATTCCCGCCAGTGTATAGGTCGCCAACAAAATAATATTCTGTTTCACATTCTGCCGCAATGTGCTTACTGCATGAATCAGTTCATCATAGATTCCTAAAATGATTGCCATGGTGCCCCCGCTTGCACCGGGGACCAGCATGGATGCTCCGATAATGAAGCCCTTGATTATTCTGACTATAATGTTACTTTTTCCTCTATCCACAATCGCTCCTCTATATGAAAACAAATTATTATCAAGAAAATGTCAAATAAAATGCCCCAACGGTTTCGAATACCCTGATGGTATTATATAACATTGCGGCAAATAGTTACAACACTACAATTATTAAGATTTACTTATGTCAGCTGCCTCATGAGTTTATCGATTGCCTCATCCGGGCATTCCTCATTATCGGACAACGGGAACGGTATGCCAAGTGCTTCATATTTCGATGCACAAAGCTTTTTGAAAGGCAGCAGTTCAAGTTTTTTAAAGTTGGAAAATTGCTTTGCCATCTTTGCTATACTGCACAAGCCTTCTATGTCATCGGTCAATCCGGGCACTACAACATGACGGATCCACAGCGGGACTTTCATTTGTTCCGTCAATTTTAAAAAAGCCAGGACTTGATCCAAACTGCCATTACAATATTGACGATAGTCTTCATGTGTAGAAAACTTCAGGTCGCAAAGCACCAGATCGGTATATTGCAGAACTTCCGCTGCCCCATGGATGCCCAACGCCCCGGAGGTATCCAATGCAGTATGGATCCCCTCTTCTTTCAGCTTCCGGAAAAGCTCAGAGACGAGCTCCCATTGAAGCAGCGGTTCCCCTCCGGAAACGGTCACTCCGCCCTCTTCTCCAAAATACGGTCTGCAGCGCAGTATTCTCTGATAAACGTCATCCACACCGTATTCATCTCCCGACAAGCTCCAGGTGTCCGGATTGTGGCAGTATACACAACGCAAGGGACAGCCCTGCATAAATACCACAAATCGAATGCCGGGGCCGTCCACGGCCCCCATGCTCTGAAATGAATTGATCCTGCCCTTCATCACATCGCCTCGTGGAAGGTTCTGGAGATGACCTCCTGCTGCTGTCTTTTGGATAGCTTATGAAAATTTACCGCATAGCCGGACACCCGAATCGTCAGATTGGGATGTTTCTCCGGATTTTCAAATGCCTCCATCAATGTTTCCCTGCTCAATACATTCACGTTCAAATGATGCGCTTTTTGGCCGAAATATCCTCTCATGATCGAAACAAGGTTATCATACCGCTCCTCCTCATTTTGGCCCAGCGCCTGCGGCACAATAGAGAAGGTGTTGGAAACTCCATCCTTACAGAAATCATAGGAAATCTTTGCAACGGAGTTCAGGGATGCCAAGGCTCCGTTTTGCTCCCGGTTATGCATCGGGTTGGCTCCCGGCGCAAAAGGTTCCTCCGCTTTTCTGCCATCAGGGGTCGCTCCGGTTTTCTTGCCGTAAACCACATTGGAAGTAATGGTCAGGATAGACAGCGTATGCTCCGCACTGCGGTAAGCCGGATTCTTTTTCAATTCTTCAAAGAACAGTTTCACTTGCTCCTGCGCTATGCTGTCTACCCTGTCATCATCATTTCCAAAGGCAGGATATTCCCCGTTTGTTTCAAAGTCAGTAATCAAACCGCTTTCATCGCGGATCACCTTCACCTTGCCATATTTGATCGCGGAAAGAGAATCAGCCAGGACAGATAATCCTGCGATCCCGAAAGCCATAAATCGATGAACCTCCGTATCGTGCAATGCCATCTGTGTTTTTTCGTAGGCATATTTGTCATGCATATAATGGATGATGTTCATTGCGTTTACATAAGTTTTTGCCAGCCAGTCCCGATAGAAAACCATAGCATCCATTACTTTTACGTATTCCAGATATTCTCCTTCATACGGGTTTTGTGCCGGTGCGATCTGCTCCCCGCTCTTTTCGTCGCGTCCTCCGTTGAGACTCATCAGAAGCAGCTTAGGCAAATTTGCCCTTGCGCCGAAGAACTGCATATCCTTGCCCACACGCATGGCAGATACACAGCAGGCGATGGCGTAGTCATCACCAAACCCCGGTCTCATCACATCATCGTTCTCATATTGGAGCGCATCCGTATCACAAGATACTTTGGCAGCATATCGCTGAAAGTTTTTGGGCAGCTGGTTTGACCATAATATGGTAAGATTCGGTTCGGCTGAAGAACCTAAATTATATAAGGTGTGAAGAATCCGATAGGAGCTTTTTGTAACAAGAGTTCTTCCATCCTCACCCATTCCGCCGACTGCTTCGGTGATCCACATGGGATCTCCCGCGAAAAGCTCATTGTAATCCGGTGTCCGTAAATGTCTTGCCATACGGAGTTTCATCACAAAGTCATCCAGGATTTCCTGCACCTGCTCCTCTGTCAGTGTTCCGTTTTTTAAATCCCTCTCAAAATAAATGTCCAGGAAGGTGCTGACACGACCCAGGCTCATGGCGGCGCCATTCTGTTCCTTGATCGAGGCCAGATAGCCGAAATACAACCATTGGACGGCCTGCGTCGCATTGACCGCAGGCATTGATATATCATATCCGTACATAACCGCCATCTCTTTCAGCTTGTCTAAAAAGCTGATTTGCTGGTAAAGTTCCTCCAGCTGCCGGATATTATCCACATCCATCGCTTTTTGACTAAGATCGGATTTGTCCTTTTCCTTTTCTGCAATCAATAAATCGATTCCATAGAGAGAGATCCTACGGTAATCGCCGATGATCCGTCCCCTTCCGTAAGCATCGGGCAAACCCGTAATGATCCCGCATTTGCGCGCCGCTTTGATTTCATCAGTATAGACACGGAACACACCGTCATTATGGGTGGTCCGATATTGAAATTCATTTTCCACTTTCTGCGAAAGCTTATATCCGTATGCTTCGCAGGCATGCTTTGTCATATTGACACCGCCGAAGGGATTGACGCCCCTCTTCAGGGGACGATCCGTCTGAAGACCGACAATGATTTCCCGATCCTTGTCCAGATAACCGGGCTGATAATTGGTCAGCGAGCTGACCGTTTGTGTGTCGATGTCAAGAACGCCTCCGAATTCCTGTTCCAGATCAAACAAGCGATTCAGTTTTTTCATCAGCGCTTCCGTTCGATCAGTGGGGCCCGCCAGAAAAGCCTCGTTTCCCTCATAGGGCGTATAATTGGTCTGAATAAAATTCCTTACGTCGATCCCATTCATCCAATTTCCCTTCCTAAAACCTTCCCAAGCCGAATAATCCATTTGATACTCCTTCCATTAAACAAAGATATTTAGTGATACCCGCTGCTCTTTTAATAAAAAAAGAGCAACATTCGGTATTAACCAAATATTGCCCAGACGGTCGGCGTAGCTCAGACCTTCATTCCCCTGTGGTTCCCCACAATTATCCGTCAGTAATGAAGTCCGTTATTCTTTTATAAAATGATTATAATATGGGAGGACTACCGAGTCAAGTAAGAGATAATCGGTTCAATTTGTTTTTCACTGGTAAAATCCACCGGATGGGTATAGGCATTGAGCATGCCCCTTTCATCAGGGGTAGGGTTCTTCTTTGATTTTAGGTGTATCTTCATGATCTGCATTAAAACCCGATCCAAAGGAGTGAGCTTGCGTTTATCAAAGCCTCCTCTTAAGAGGAAAAATTCTATGGTTTCCTGCTGCTCTTTGGACAGGTTGCGATTCTTAACCTCTTCATAGATTTCCGGTCTGACAGGTGAGGCTCCAAGCCCAAAAACGATAAGCTTTTTATCCCTGAGCTGATCATAATTTTTCGTTATCAGCTTCAGTCCGTTGATTCCTACTGCATATAAGCCTCCGCCGTATACGATGGTTTCATAGTCCAGAAGATCTTCAACCCTTGTCTTTTCACCTTTTAACAAGTCTCCGTCAACGGCTTTCGCAATCCACTTGGCATATTTTTCCGTGTAGCCCGATTTTGACCGATATACCACTACTACATTTTTCATTGTTTTCACCTCTAATAAAAAAATATATCAAAACAAACCGGATATCAAGTCATTCTTTTTGCTTTATTATTATTTCTTCTCTCCAACGATTCAATCAACATTTTCTGTCCTTGTGCATATATTAAATTAACAGAATGGAGGTATCGCAATGTTTTGTATTATCCCATTAGTGTTAGGCTTTGTCGCCGGCAGAAGCTGCGGCTTCAGAGGTCATGATTGCTTCGACAGAAGATGTTTTCGATCAGACCGATGTTGCATTTCAGACTGCCGATGCAGACGATGTTAATACAATAAAAATGGGGGCGCCTCTTTCGATCACACGCTTGATTTTTCAGAGGCTCCCCCTTTCAGCTTTTCAAGGTAATTCCTTTCAGCTTTTCTCGTTAATCCCTTCCCGTTCCACCGGAATCGACTGGCCCTCCTCCATCTTGATATGTCCGGATTCATACGGCTTACCCTCAACGGTCAAAATCACCTTCTCAGAGTTATAATAATTTCCGAAGGTATTGGCAATACACTGAAGGATCATCACCTCATACTCCGAGCCGGCATTCATATCGGAAGAGAAAGCAGCGTTTAAATCAAGCCTCACCCTGTTTTCCTCATCCAACGTGAGACTTTTAATGGCAGCATCAGTGGTGAGAACTACTCCCAAGCTTTCGTTGACTGTTCCTTTATAGGCGTCCTCCAGAAGCTTGCCTGTATCGTCATTGGTGCGATAAGAAACCTCTTTTTCCTCATAATAAATCTTGCTGTCATTCATATCGGGATAATAGAATTGGATCATCTGGGTTCTTGCTGCATCCTCCTCTATGGAGTATAAAGTAGAACTGACTTCCATCCCGCTCGACTGGAAGATGGTTTTCACCAATCCGATCCCCTTTGCATAATAATCAATCGTTGTATCATCGCTGCCTTCTGTAATAACTTCGATGGATGTGAAGCTGCCCATTGACGTTTCTACTTCAGCTGATATTCCTGTAATGGTTCTTTGTCTGCCGTCCTTTAATGTCCAGGTGGTGCCCTTTTCCAACGGTTCCATCAGCAGTACTTCTTCCGGATCTTCTCTTTGCTGAAGCATATTTTCTCTGTAATATACCTCACCCTTGGACAATACCCTGATCAATTTCCCGTCTTTTATCTCATAAACCCGGGCAGTCACAGTTCCGCCGTTCTCGACTCTATGCTGGATCTTATCTTTGGATGTATAATCCACATAAACCTCAAATCCGGCAAATTCATTCCCCTTGCCCTCATAGACATATTTCATGTTATCCTGGATCGGGAAATAATCTGCTATCTTTCTCACTGCTTCGCCTTTGTAGACCAGCTTTACTCCCGTCACCTGAACCGGATAGCTCTCTCTGATTTCCGGCCGGATCGTGACTTCAACGAGTTGCCCCGCAGCTAAATCAAAATCGTATTCAGCCTCTCTAAGATCAACGCTGGCCTTGTCAAAGTCGGCATAATCAATGGTCTTAACGAGAATGCTGTTCTCTGACACCTGTTCAATTTCTGCAGAAAAAGTGATCGTTTGATCCTTACCGGAACAACCGGCCAGCAGCATGAGAAGCAATAATAAAAATGCCATGTAATGAATTGTCTTAATCAAATTCCTCACCCTCTTTTCTCTATTTTACCCATAATAGCATAGAATCACTCTTTTTTGTACATGGAATATGCAATGCAAATATGGTATTATTATATGGAAAATTTGAAACTATAATAAAAAAAGTAAGGAGCTGCCTATGGAAGATTATTATTGTCCCGAGTGTTTTAATAAATTGGAAAGATTGTCGGGCTGCGGTGCAGTCGGCTATATGTGCAACACCTGCAAGCACCTTGTCTCGAGGCAGAAGATGCTGTCTCAGCAGGAAATCGAAGAAGTGAAACACCACCGGCAGAACGAGAAAAACCCCGAAGAGTAAAAGCTCTTCGGGATTTTTTTAACCATCGACTCGTTTGACAGTTCCGGGTTCTCTATCCACTGTAAATGTGGTTTGTTCACCCAGATAACCCAGACAGGGATAGAAAGTTCCGCATCCGATGGGCTGGCCGGAATCTCCCGTCGGCTGCGTCCTGAAATCATCCGGCCATTCGTGGATGATCATTGCCCTTCCCAGAATTTCATTCGGTTGAAACCGGTCCGTATAAACGATCATAAAAGCGTGACCATAATAGGCCATAAGTACTGGAAGGTCTCCGGCATGGTAAGGATGGGGCGCATTTTCCGTCGTAGTATAATGTCCGCCTACATCATGAAACCCGGTATAGCCTTCTCCTGCTATGCAAGGCCCATGCTGGTGTATGTGAAATCCGTAGAATCCTGAAAAAGGAATGCCTTCAACATCTGCAACGAGAAGAGATCCTTCCAAAAATGGATAAACGTATATATCTCCAATCAAACTGTGAATTTCCGAACTACCCGTAATATGTGCACAAGCCACAGGCGGTCTTTGCATCGTCTGATACATTAACTGAATCGACTGATTTATCATAGGAAAATATCCTCCTTTGGTATCTCTGAGATGCTACATTTTATGCCGTAACTCCTTAGAATGATACAAAGCCCAGAATAACAACATTAAAATCGCTGCTGCAAATGCCATTGCCGAACCAAAGAAGAACGGAGCCCGATTGCTGACATTGTCATATAGCAATCCTGCTATAATGCTTGCCGGCAGCAGAGTGATTCCCAGGATGCTGTTGTACAATCCCAGTGCGGTTCCTCTCTTGTTTTTATCAATGAGGTCGGAAACCAATGCCTTTTGCGCACCGTCGGTTGCGGCGCTGTAGATGCCATAAAGGGCAAACAGCAGAATCAGGGTCCCTTTGCTTCCCGTTGCTCCGAAGCCAAAATAGATCAGAGAATAAAGCAGGTATCCGAAAATGATGAGCTTTTCCCTTCCGATCCGATCTGACAGCATTCCTGCCGGTATGGAAAACAACGCCGAAACCGAGTTGAAAATCAGATACATGATTGGAATAAAAGCATCCCTGATGCCGACATCACCGGCTTTTACCAGAAGCAGCGCATCTGTGGAATTCCCCAAAGTGAACAAAAAAGCAATGCATAAAAAGAAATAATATTTTTTAGGAAAGTCAGACAAATGAATTTTCTCCGGGATTTCCGCTTTACTCCTTTTTGCTTCTTTAACAAAGATAATAAGTGAAGCAAGACCGATAAGACTCGGTATTCCGGCCACCAGGAAAATTTTTCTGTAATCTCCAGGGAAAATCGCCAAGATCCCGAAGGCAAGCAGAGGTCCTAAAATAGCACCGCTATTATCCATGGCCTTATGAAAGCCGAAACCTCTTCCCCTTGTCTTTTCATCCGTGGAGCCTGCAATGAGGCTGTCCCGCGGCGCGGTTCGGATTCCTTTTCCGACCCGTTCCGCAAAACGAATCAACAAAACCTGCATCGGCGTAGCGGCGATCGAAAAAAAAGGCGAAAGAAGAGCTGTAAAACCATAGCCGACGATCATAAACGGCTTGTTTCTGCCGATCTTATCACTCCACCAGCCGGATAATGCCTTCAGGACGGATGCCGTGCTTTCGGCGATACCTTCTATCAGGGACAGCTCCGTTTTCGTTGCTCCCAGCGACAGCAGAAACATAGGCATTACTGCATAGATCATCTTTGAGGTCGTGTCCGTGAGAAAGCTTGTTATTCCAACATAGAAAACATTGGGACTCAACCCCAGTATCTTCTTCTCTCTTTTTAAATCATTCATTGTTCTTTTCATACACCATCTCACTGTATCTCTCAAAGGCCTGCTGAATCTGAATCAGCATTTTCATTGCTTGCTTTCCCGCAGGCGCTTGAAAAGCATCCCGGACTGCAATTTTTCCATGCCAGGAAACCAATTTGTTCC
>CAZTEH010000011.1:0-63091 GCA_964612345.1 uncultured Oscillospiraceae bacterium
GAAAAGCAGATGGAAAAGTTTTATTTAGATGACTATTTGAAGTCCCGTACCAAAGAAGCCGATCACCGGGGTTTGGACTTTCAGAAGCTTTGCCGCCGAGTCAATACTGAATTCCTCCGGGAATGGGATGATGGAAAGGAAAATCTGGATTCTGCTTTGCGGATCCAAAAAAAGGCCATTATCGGATATGAAAATGAAGTCTCTTACTTTAAGAGCAGAATCCGCCAATTCATTAAAAAGTATGGGGCAGAGCATTCCTCTTATCCGGGATGGTACGAAAGCCTTGAAGATGGGATTTATCAGGAGAATTGGGGACTTGCGGGAGTGTCGGAATGGTTTTCGGAAAAATTCATGGAGAGCAGCTCTGCAAAGATTATCGGAGATCGGGTCTATTTTCTTGAGGAGGGGCAGATGCGTCTTAAACCTCAGACGATTTCCAAGGACAGGCGGGAGCAAATGATCAGGGCGTTTCTCCTGCTCACGCCGGAGGAAAGGCTGGATAAGGAGTTTCATGAAATATATATGCTGGATGGCACCAGGGTAACGATTTTCGGAGGCAGCATGACAAAGAGAGGGCAGGATGTCATCATCTTCCGTAGATACATCACTCCAAGCTACAGCTTTGAGGAACAGGCGGCAAGAGGCACGATTCCGGAAAACTCGATACCATTGTTCATGGCTATGGTCAGACTAGGTTACAATGTAGCTTTTACCGGTGCGGTAAGGACCGCGAAAACTACATTTCTCTCAACCTGGCAAAGCTATGAAGACAAAAATCTTGAAGGTGTTATGGTAGAGACGGATCCGGAAATCCCTATCCATGTTCTGATGCCCGAGGCACCCATATTGCAGTTGATTGCAGATAATGAGAAGCTGAAGCACCTTGCGAAAAATTTACTGAGAAGCGATGCGGATTATTTTATTCTGGCGGAGGCCCGTGACGGCATCGCACTGGACACAGCGGTCAAGATAGCGAGCAAAGGCACCAAAAGGATGAAAATCACGTTCCATACCAGGGACCCGCTTGATTTTTCTTATGATGTCGCATTTGAAATCGTAAAAAGCCTGGGCGGGGATCTTGACAGCACGGCGAGAAAGGTTGCTGCAAGCTTTGATTACATCTTTCATTTTATTCAATTAAGGAACAAGAATCAGAAAAGACTGAAGAGCATCTACGAACTTGGGATTGACAGAAATAAGAGGGAAATTTCCATGAAGGAAATATGCAGATACGACCACAGAACCGATGACTGGACATGGGAATACGCTGTCAGTGAGGATAAATTGATCATTGGTGAAGAAGAGAATTCCGAAGCATTGGAGTGCTTCTTAAAGGAACTGAAAGCACTATCAAATTCAAATTGGAAGAGGAATCGAAATGCGAACGGAATTCGATAATCTAAATCTTATTTTCATACTGGTTTCATCTGCTTTTTACCTGTTATTTCTGCTTGGAATTTGGTTGATCAATTCGGAAAAACTGAAATCCTGCTGGGCGAAATTCAGGATGCGCAATCGCCTGAAGGCAAGGCGAAAAGCATTGAGACCGGAGACTGCATTGGAAAAACATCTTCATAAGGTGTTGCCCATTTCATTAAAGAAGCCTATGGAGCCCAAAACCTTCATCCGGTATACTGCAGTTGTTTTTTCTCTGATCCTGCTTGTCGGCATTCAGACGGTAACGGTACTATCTGCTTTCTTCATGGCGGCGCTCATAGCCTCTATGCCTTATCTGCTTCTGCGAGTGCGAGTCGAAACCATACGCAGAAAAAGCAGCTATGAAGGTGAGAAGCTAATATCGGAATTCGTTTGCCAATATCGGATTTCCGGCTTGAATATCTACAAGACCATAGAACAGGTGATCCTCGTTTCCGAAGGGACTAAAATTACTGGAAAGCTGCTGTTCAAACTTCTGCTTGAACTTAGAAATACAGGAAACTCGCAGGTGATCAAAGAAGCAACGGAACGATTTGCCTACGGAATCAATACGAGCTGGAGCAGGATGCTTGCCAATTGTATTCGTATCTCTGCAGAAAGCGGGATCAATGTTACCCTTGCATTGGAGGATATCCAGATCCAGCTGAGAGAAGCCAGGCTGCTGTTTGAGGAACGAAAACGACTCAATTCGGAATCGGCCCGAATGGTGGTGTTCCTTGCGCCGGTTATGTATCTTGGCACCATCGTCATGTCGATAAAATATCTGGGGATATCCTTTGGAAAACTCATAAGGAATCAGTTTTATACGGAACAGGGATTTCTTCTGATGCTGCTGATCATATTTCTGTTTCTTGTTAATTTGGCTCTGATCGAAATCATTAACAATCAGCGGTTTGATTATTAGGAGGTCAAAATGGATTTGAGTTGGGATATGGGAATTACTGTCGGACTGGTGATATGTTTTGCTGCCGGGGGATATCTTCTGAAGGATCATGGTCTATGGACCTGGAGCTTAAAACAGCGTGCCTATCTTAGAAACGGTGCTGCAGGCAGCATCAAGAAATATAAAAGCTGGGAATCGATTCTGGCAAGCCGGAAAAAGAACAGTCCTTTTGAAATTCTTATCCGGTTTATCAGAAGATATCGGGAAAGGAAAATGGACAGGGAAATCTTTGAGTCGATTACCTTCTTGAGGAATCTGGCTTCGATTGAGAAGGGCCGCAGCAGCAGTACCGATTCTATTATTGAAAAGCTATCGGAGCATAATGGCCTGCTGCAGCCGATTTTTATCAAGATGCTGAACCTGCTGAGAATCAATCAGCAGAAGGAAGCGGCAGCTCTCTTTTCGCAAAGGGTGGGTACGACAGCAAGCAGGGATTTTGCCGGATTGCTGATCCAATGGGACAGGCTTGAGCCCGGTGAATTGCTCGAAACACTGCTGTCCTATGAAAAGAGTATGAAGGCCGTAAGGCTTACAGACCAGAAACGAAAGGACGAAATCATCAGTGATCTGATTTATTTTCCGGTGGTTGTCAATATATTGGTCATTTTTATTAATTTCATCTATGTTGCATATTTTATCGACCAGAAAGAAATGCTGAAGATTTTTATGTGATGGGAAAAGGAGAATCGAAATGAAACAGATTATCGTAATGATCGCCATGGTCCTGCTTGGAATCACTCTTGCAAGTTATATCGGTGCTTTCAGCGACAGTGCTGAGAGAATTTCCGACAATGCCAACAACAGGATCATACAGGTCACTTCCTCAGGGGCCATCTGAAAACTGCTGTATTTTTTAAGCAATAGAAAGGATGGAAGGAATGAAATGAAACAGTTTATTGTACTTTGCAGCACAATTGTTCTTGGGATGGCGATCTATAATATGATCATGGGGCCGGGCAGTGATTCGGTGATGAACACCGTCAGTGAAGTCTGGCAGCAGGGGGTCCGGGTCAGAACAAATACACCGTAATGGAGGTCTTGTTATGAAGCAGTTGATCGTATTGATGGGGATTCTGCCGATCCTGCTGGTTTTTCTCCTTCAGTATACTCTGGACCAGAGAAACAATGACAACATCAGCAGGTTCCAGGAATATGTTTATCAGGCGAAGGAACAAGCGAAGCAAAAGGGGTGCTTTACGCCGGAGATCAAGGAAGCTATGGTCGACCGGATCGAGAGAAATTTTGATGTTAAGGAAGAAGATATGATCATTGAGTTGGAAGAAGTTCCCCAATACCGTACCTCGGTTTTTGATCAAAGAGAGCTGATCTATTATAAGGTTTCGGTTCCGATTGACAAGATCATGGCAGGAAACCGGTTTTTTGGTATTAACGATGAAGAGAACAGGGCAATGTATACCATTGAAAGCTGGACCGCCAGTGAACTGATCCGGGATCAGTGACAGGGGATTTCTATGAAAGTGTTTATCGTATTTTTAGGACTGTTCATCATCAACGTGAGCTTTCTGTCTTATCAGGGGGATTTGGGACGTTACGTGCGGTGTCAGACGTTTCTGAAAGCTGTTGCGGAGGAATGTGCAGCCGGTGCGGCTCTCTATTATGACGAAGCTGCATATTCCGACGGGCAGCTCCGGTTTTATTACGAAGAAGGCCGAAGCTATATCGAGTATCTCATGGAAGAATCCAAACGGGAAATGCCTCTGCCTCAGGATAGTGTGATTACTTACGATGTAGTTTTTCAGGATGACTATCTGGGCTATGAAGATGCGGAAGGAGAAGATAATCCTTCCGTTACAGTGGAGATTACGGCGGCTACGAAAGATCTGTTCCGTCTTCCGTTTCTGGAAGTGACGGAAATAAAAAGAGCGGCAATGTATGAATTGCCGCAATGAGGTAAAATCCTATCGATTATTATATGTATATAACGCATTGCGGATTAGCTCGTTAAATGCATCTGCGTCCCAGGCACTTCTTCCGGTGAACAATCCGTCGATGGATGGCTGTACAATTAGTTCATTCGCATTGACAGGATTGACACTGCCTCCATATAAGACGGGAATCTTTACGCTTTTGTCCCCGAATAGTTCGTGCAAGCATTTTTTTATTAAAAAATGCATCTGCTCAGCATATTCGACGGTAGCGGGAATACCATTTACTCCGATCGCCCATACAGGTTCATATGCAATCCATAATTTATCTAGCTTGGATTCAGGGATATTGTGAAGTCCGATCTTCAACTGTGTTCGGAGCACTTCCTCACTGGTCCCAAAGTTTTTTTGTTCCAAGGTCTCGCCGATACATAATAAAGTAATGAAACCGTGATTTAAAGCGGCTTTTACTTTCAAGTTCTCTTCTATATCAGTTTCCCTGAATACATGCCTGCGCTCCGAATGCCCGATCATTACCAGATCCAATCCCAGCTCCGAAAGCATAAGAGGTGAGATTTCACCGGTAAATTGTCCTTGATCTTCCCAGTTCATGTTTTGGGCACCAAGCTTGACATAGTCACTGCCTATGGATCCTACTGCTGCACTTAATGAAGTATAAGAAGGAATAACAAATAATTCGATCGCATCACGACTGATATCTTTCGTGTTTGATTCGAGTTTTTGCAGATAAAACACAGTATCTGCAATAGTTTTGTACATTTTTAAATTCGTGCCAAAGTATAATTTTTTCTGCATGATATTTTCTCCCTTAATACAGTTTTACTCATAATGATTCATTGAATCGGAAAAAAACTAGACATTGCTAGTTGGGAACAAGATTATAAACTTTCAAAGAAGAAAAAATCTGCATCAGATTATGAGCTGATAATCATGATGAATTTAAAACAATTTTATAATACAATATTAGAATATACAAGAACAAAAAAATTGATTATAATGGGATTGAAGTTAAAAATGTACAAGTAGGGTGATAGAATGCAAAACAAAAATTTACGTGTATTAATTGTTGACGATGAATTTAACATTGCCATGCTTATTAAAAAACTTATCCGATGGGATGAAATTGGATTGGAATGTGTGAATGTAGTAGACAATGGGGAGACCGCTTATCACATCATAATAAATGAAAACCCGGATATTGTGATAACAGATATTCGCATGCCTAAAATCAACGGACTGGATTTAATCAGTATGACAAAAAAGAAAAATGAGAATATTAAATTTGTTGTAATAAGCGGATATAAGGAATTCGATTATGCGCATAAAGCCCTGCAGTACGGAGTAAATGACTATCTACTCAAACCAATCAATGAAGAGGAGCTCAATCTGGTTTTAGAGAAAATACATGCTGAGATAACCGATGTAGGAATCAAGGAAAAAGAAGGGGAACAATACAAAAAGACTATTTCCGCCAGTGAGCAAATAATCAAAAGCAACTTACTCAACAGTATTATTGATCAGACCGATTATCCCACAGTACAGGAATTGGTGGAAGATTATAACCTGATGTTCAAAGCGGCGGCATATCGTGGAATGGATATCAAACTGGACTACTGGGATTATGAAAAAAATGATATAAGACAGGACATGATCACCATTGAAAAAGTTATGACGATTATCGAGAATAGCTTAAAAAGCAATGTCTATGAATATATGATCTGTAAAAAGCCAAATTTGAATATCTACTGCCTGATCAATTATGATTTGCCAAAATCAAAAGAAATAAAGATTATCATCAATAATATTTTATCTGAAATCCAAGAATATTTGATAGGATTCGAACAGTATAAAATCACGATCGGGATCGGCCCGGAAATAACCGAATTTGAAAATATTAAAAATTCCATTCAGGAATCATATAAAGCCGCTCAAAACAGGATTAAACTAGGGACCGGAAGATTGATCTATTCCGACTTGCTGAGGCTGGATAACCCAATTGATATTAAGAAATACATAGCTCCATACAAAGAACAGTTTTTGATGAGCATTGAATCATTATCAAAAGAATCCCTTAAGCATGCGATCAATCAAATCTACAGTGAATTCCAGTCGAATGAGAATATTGACTTTTCCTGTTGTTATGATATTGCATATGAACTGATCGATATGTTCTTCGGGTATATTACCGTGCAGAACAATGACGGAAAACTGTTGAAACAATTCATGAAAAACGCCTGCCAGCATTGTTACACACTGGGTCAGCTGAAGGGATTATTAGAAAATTATTTAGGAAAACATCTTGAAGCATGCCTGAACCTTCTTCAGATAGAGACCGCGAAACCCATACGGCAAGCGAAGCAGTACATAAGTGAGCATTACAGTGAAAAAATCATATTGGAGGATATTGCAGCAATCGTTGATTTAAATCCTGTCTATTTCAGTGTCCTCTTCAAAAAGGAAATAGGCATGAATTTTAGTGTATACCTGGTTCATGTTCGAATGGAAATTGCAAAGGAAATGATACGCAGCAGCAATAAGACCATAGCTGCTATAGCTGAAGAGGTTGGATATAAAGATACAAGGTATTTTAGCCAGATATTTACTAAAACCGTGGGAATCAAGCCGGCTTTATATCGAAAACTATATTCCTAGGAGAAATATGATATGGGAATAGCGAAAACAATTAAACTGTTTATTTTATTTATCTGCTTGCTGATATTGTATCTTGTATTGGGTTATATTCTGAATCTCTTATCTTTCATATGGATTTCGGTATTTGTAATATTTTCGATTCTATTGCTTCTATGGCTTTATATCTCAACTGCAAGACCTTTGACAATTTTTGAAGCGTCATTGGACCATAGTATTGAAAAAGACTCCGGTAGTGAAAAACTATTGGAGAATATTTCTGATGATATCGTATTTAAAAATAAAATTAAAAACCTGATTGAGATATGTGCAAATCAGAAGATTAGAGAGAATTCAGCCGAGATGCTTGATAAGCAGGCAGAATTAGCAGCATTGCAAAGTCAGATCAATCCACATTTTTTATATAACACATTGGAGTCGATCCGAGGATACGCATTGATCGACGATAATATCGACATCGCAAAAATGGTCGAAGCCTTGGCTGCTTTTTTTCGATACAGTATCAATCGAAAAGCGGATCTTGTAACACTCAGAGATGAGCTTGCAAACATACAAAACTATATGATGATTCTAAAATTCCGCTTTAACCATAGGTTTGCACTTGAGTTACTCATTGATGAAGAAGATACAAAATCATTGGATTTTTTTATCCCAAAGTTGATTTTACAGCCGATAGTAGAAAATGCTATTTTTCACGGGCTGGAGGATTGTGTGGAAGGCGGCAAAGTAACCATAGAAGTGATTGAAACCGAAAGGAATCTGCTGATCACAGTTTCTGACAATGGAAAAGGGATGGACAGCAAATCATTATTGGAGCTCAATCAGCGTATCCGTTCAGCAGACCCTTATCACGATGATTACAGGAATGGAGATCAACGCAATACAGGGATCGCTCTCTCCAACATTCATAAACGAATCCAGCTGCTCTTTGGAGTGGATTATGGATTAAATGTATATAGCACACTCGATCAAGGTACTGATGTCGAGATTACGATTCCGGCTAATTACGAAGGGGATGCAAAATAGGATATGAAGAAGGAAATGCTGCGCATTAATAATTTAAATATGGAATACAGCTCAGTAGAAAAGCTGGAGAATATATCAATATGTCTGCTGGGGGGTGAATGCGTAGGATTTCTTGGACTCGAGAATTCGGGGAAAAAATTGCTGGTAGACTTTATATGTGGAAAACATGACCTGGATCAAATTAGTTTTTATTTAGATGGGGCGAGATACCTCCATACGGATGAACTGAAAAAATGCGTATACAAAATTGCTTTTTCTAATTATCTGATTGATGAATGGACGGTAGCCGAATACATATCTCTGGTTGATGACAGCTCTTTTTTCAGCTTGATAAACCGCAAAAAACTGGTGAGCAAAGCGGAGGAGCTGTTTCGGAAATTTGGATTAAACATGAATGTGGAGAGAAAACTGAAAAAATTATCCGAATTGGAAAAACGGATGGTGGATTTATTAAAGGCATATAATAGAAATGCAAAAATCATCGTAATCGAAGATGAATTTGAAGGATGTTCCACACAGGATATCGGGCAGTTTAAAATGGTTTTGGATCAAGTGATCCATCATGATATTGCTGCCGTAATCAACAGTCATTCAGACAATGTATCCTATATCTTGTCCGATAAATATATTATATTTAAAAAAGGACATGTTGTTAAAAAATGTCATAAGAATTTCTTCAGTCATAATAGCCAATTGGAAAAATTGCTGCTGGATACTCCTCCGATCTCGCATAAGGACTTTCCTGAGAATAGTAAGAATGAGATATGTTATGCAAAGAAAATTGTATTCTCCGCAAGCAATATGATTTTGAAGAAAAAAATCATACAGCAATTGGATTTTTATCAGGGGGAAGTGGTAACGATCCTCGTGTTGGATGTAAAGGAAAAAACGCGTATATTAGAGCTGCTTTCAGGAAGATCCATCGATAAATCCATGAGTATAGTCCTGAACAACAAACCATGCAATTTTAACGATATCATCGATTTTGTAAAAAGCAGGATTGTCTCTATTGCAGATATGGGGGGAGAAAGTGAGCTTCTGTTGAGTATGTCCACTGGGAGTAATTTATTAATACCTTCCCTGGAAAAAATATCTGCATTGCAACATGTATTCATGGAGCGCAAGGTCATCAGGATGCTGGAAAAAGAAGTAAAAGACAATACTACTGTAAAACATGAGAATGTTAAGGATATGAACGTCAATGATTATATTATTCTACTCCTGGAACGTTGGTACATTTATAAACCAAGGGTTTTAATCCTATTTGAACCTTTCGTGCATTGTGATATTTACGGAGTATCATTGGTGAAATCATATATTAAAAAGTTTACAGAGATCGGGACCACAGTAATTATTATCAAGTCTAGAGAAGAATATGTTGAAGATATATCAGACCGTATAATTCATGTATAGCTATGATACATGAATAACATGCACGGTCTGAATGGACACACAGAGCATAAGAAAGGAAGTGAGATGAAAAATCACTTCCTTTTATTAAAATCATCACACCTATTCTAAAGAACACCTCATTGGAATGGCACGTACACAAAGATATAATGAAGTTACTTTCAAAGAAGAAAGAAAATTTATGAGGAGGAAAAACAATGAGAAGGAAAATTTTATCTGTAATGCTCGTTGTAGTTATGGTTCTTGGCATTTTTGCAGGATGCAGTCAAGAAGCAGCTTCAACCGGTGATGCATCAGAAGAAGGTACAGTAGCGGGCAAGGACTTAACCTTTGTAATTGTCCCAAAATGCGTCCATCCTTGGTTTGATGAGGTAAACAAAGGTGCCCAGCTACAGGCGGAAGCCCTCTCTAAGCAATTAGGAGTAGAGGTTAAAATTGATTACCGCGCACCTCAGACTGCTGATGTAGCAGAACAAAATACTGTATTAGAGCAGGCTGCAGCAACTAAGCCAGATGGAATCGCACTCGATCCGCTGGATTATGAAGGCAATAAAGCAGTAATTGAGGAAATTGAAAAGCAAGGAATTCCTGTTGTTTTATTCGATGCTCCAGCACCGGAAGGCAGTGGTCTTACCAGTGTCGGCAATGATTTTGCTGAACAGGCTACCATTGCAGCAGATAAATTGGCAGAACTTATTGGCGAAAAAGGAAAAGTTGCAGTAATGCAAGGTGTTCCAACAGCTCCAAATCATGCGCAACGTTACCAGGCACATCTGGATGCTTTAGCAAAATATCCGGGCATTGAAGTAGTAAATGGCGGTATTGATAATGACAGCGTAGAAGAGGCTCAATCTCAGGCAGCAGCCGTAATGGCAGCGAACCCTGATTTAAAGGGTTATTTGAATTGCGATGCGTGTGCTACCGGGATCGCCGCGGCAGTCGAAGAAGCCGGTAAAAAAGGCGTGGTTACGATTGTATCCATGGATAACTTAATTGAAATACTTGAATATGTAAAGAGCGGAACGATCACGGCTACTTCTTCAACAATCCCTCAGATGCAGGGTTCCATGGCAGTGCTAATGATGTGGCAGAAATCAATCGGCATGGAAATTCCGCAGGTTGTTGATACAGGAATTGCTTACATTGATGCTTCAAATATCGATGAATGGATCGAAATGGTACAGTAAATATAATTGAATCATAATAACTGACTTTAGTAAAAGGGGCTTGGCTTAATATACGAGTCAGCCCCTTTTAACTTAAAAGGAGTATATCAGATGAAAGTATTAGAGGCATGCAATATCACAAAAATATTTCCGGGAGTAGTAGCCTTGGACTCCGTAGATATTTCCTTTGAATTAGGTGAGATTCACTGCATCATTGGTGAGAATGGTGCTGGAAAAAGTACATTGATCAAATGTTTGACCGGTGTATACGAACCGGAGGCAGGCAGCGTTCTCATTCATGGAGAAGATGTTTTTAAAAATAAAAAATTATTTGATAAGATCGCTTATGTTCCTCAGGAAATTGATCTGTTTGAATATATGACGGTTGCAGATAATCTTTTTTTGCCTTATGAAAAGTCTGGGCTAAAAGGATTGGTAAATAAAAAAGAAATTGAGGAAAGGGCTGTACCTCTTCTTAGTAAATTTCAAATTCATGCTGAGCCAAGTGCTTTAGTAAAAGATATCTCCGTATCGGAGAAGCAGTTGCTGCAAATTGCACGGGCTACGGTGCATGAAGAGTATGAAGTATTAATGCTGGATGAGCCGACAACAAGCTTAACAACAAAAGATTCACAGATATTATTTGATGTCATCGAGCAGATCAAAAATGAAAACAAGGCAATTGTATTTATATCCCATAAGCTGGAAGAAATATTCTTGATCGGTGATGTCCTTACCGTTTTTCGAAATGGAGCAAAAGTAGCTTATTCTGATGTGAATGCGGTTGATACGACGTGGGTGATCACGCAGATGACCGGACATGCGGTGGATCAGACACAAGTCTTCTATTCTGAAAAGGTTGAAGACGAAGTGCTGCTGAAAGTAGATCACTTGACAGGGGAGCGCTTTACGGATATTGATTTTATTCTTAAAAAAGGTGAGATTCTGGGGTTTTCGGGATTGGTAGGCGCAGGGCGCAGCGAATTGATGCAGGCTATATTTGGATATCTGCCAATATATAAAGGTGATATCAAGCTGAATGGGACGGTATTTAAAAAGGGAGATACGAACTATTCCGTAAAAAAAGGGTTGATCTATCTGCCGGAGGAACGGAAATCTCAAGGTATTCTACCAATGCTCAGCATCCGGGAAAACATAAGTGTATCTATATTGGATGACCTGCAGGGTATGATTGGGATATCCAAGAAAAAAGAGACCGCCTTAACAGAGCAGGTTATTAGTGATTATGATGTTAAGACACCCGACATGGAAAAGGAAATCAAATTTTTAAGTGGTGGAAATCAACAGAAGGTAATCATTGGAAGGTCAATGTGCTGCAATCCGAAGGTTTTGATTTTTGATGAACCAACAAAAGGGATTGATGTAGGGACGAAAGCACAGATCTACCGTATGATGAAGGAATTGGCGGAAGAGAAAGGAATCGGGATTATACTGATTTCATCAGAAATGGAAGAGATCAGAAGATGCTCCAATAGAATTATTGTTTTATACAATGGAAAAAAAGTTGGCGAATTTGCTTCTGATGCTGAAAAAGAGAGCATTATGAGTGCAGTTATAGGCATTAATTAAGAGATAAAAGGAGTCATGATAATGAATGAAAAAATTTCAAATCCGATTAATTCGGTTGTAAGCACATTGAAAAAAAGTACTATGACTGCGATTGGAGCAGTACTTGCTTTGATGGTTTTAATGGCCAGTATTTTTTCTCCGTACTTCTTAGACATCTATAATCTGCAATCGCTGATCAGAGACCTGGCTTTTATCGGAATGATTGGAATCGGACAATCCTTACTTTTAATCATAGGAGAACTTGATTTGTCCGTTGGTAAAATTGCATCCTTGTGTGGAATTTTATCAGGTATCATGATGATGAGCTGGGGCTGGAATCCATATCTGTCTTTATTGGCAGCTCTGTTCCTTGGTCTTGTATTAGGAGGCATCAATGGATTGATCATAACAAAATTAAGACTAAATGCTATGGTAGCAACTATCGGTATGGCCGGTGTGTATGGAGGCATTAACCTTGTATTGACAAAGGGAAAAGCAATTACCGGAATACCGTCCGAAATACATATCTTTGGTAAAGGAACCATCGGGCCGATTCCGATCCCGTTTATATTTACTTTGATTGTTTTAATTTTAGTTTTGTTTTTCGTAAAGAAAACGAAAACAGGCAGATATATTTATGCAATAGGTAACAATAGAGATGCGGCCAAGGTGCTGGGCATCAAGGTTGATAAGATCCGTATTTTGATTTATTCAATGGTTGGATTAATATCTGCGCTGGCTGGAATCTTATATGTTGCAAGATTGGGTTCTGCACAGTCATCTATAGGTGAAGCCTGGCCTATGAACTCAATCGCAGCATCGGTTATTGGCGGTGTTGCATTGACCGGTGGTATCGGAAATCCGGCAGGAGCTCTGATTGGTGCAGCAATTATAAGCATTATTCAAAATATGATTGTATTATTCGGAGTTAATGTATACTGGCAGTCAGCTGTCAGCGGATTTGTGGTAGTCATTGCGATCTCTTTCAGTTCCCTGTCTACAATTATTCGTGAGAAGAAGCAAAGAAAAATAAAGCTATCAAAGTAGTTTCATGTGAGGTGGTTGTTATGATATTAGGGTTAAATCTGTCCTTTGCTACAAAACGATGGTTAGAACCATCGCTGCTGGCCGCTATGTGTAAGCATGAATTTAATGTAGAACGTATTCAGTTTACCTGGGATTTGATCGATCCATGGTGGCCTGACGTTCAAAGAGATATCTTGATCAAGGAATATCGCAGGGCTTTTGAAGCGGAAGGTCTTGTCATCGACGCTACGTTTGGCGGAATCGCTTCCTATACATACGCACAATTACTGGCGCCGTCGGAAACGCAGCGGGAAATCTCTTTCACTTTTTTCAAAAGAGCCATCGATCTCACCGCGGTAATGGGGGCTCCCGTTTTGGGAACTCCTGTAGGGGGAATGACCTACAATGATTCAAACGATGAGAAAAGACGTGCCGAACGATACAGTATTATGCTTGATTACCTTCGCAGAATTGCCGAATATGGCAAAGAAAAAGGCATAAAAGAAATCCATATTGAGGCCACACCATTGATTACTGAGTTTCCCCACAGTCCGGAAGTTTGCAATCAAATGATGAATGACTTGGAGGGCAGTGCAATCCCGTTCAAGCTATTGATCGACTGGGGGCATGCGCTTTATCAGCCATTATTGAAGGAAGAGGCAGATATGGGTTTATGGCTTAAGGAATGTGCGCCTTATGTGGGGTCGATCCATTTGCAGCAAACAGATGGCCTTCTGGACCGCCATTGGGACTTTACCAAAAAAGGAATCGTGACTCCGCAGCTGATAAAAAAGGCAACGGAAGAAGCCGGACTTACAGATATCGTACAGTATTTAGAAGTTGTTCCTGCTTTTGAGTCGAGCGATGATGAGGTTTATGAGAATATAAAGAAAACAATGGATTATCTTCATGCGGAATTAAATGCCTAGGGGGTATCGATATGGAATTTGAAAATATGTACAAGAAAATCCTCGCAGAGTATGAGCAGGTATTTCAGAAAATAAATCAAGACAGTATCAGGGAATTTATCGATACGGTCAAAAATCATGATCGAATCTTTATCATTGGCGTAGGCCGCGAAGGGATGGCAACCAGAGCCTTTGCCATGCGTTTGATGCACATGGGAAAAGAGATCCATTGGATATGGGATGACACGACTCCCGGCATCAGCCCTGGAGATCTGGTAATCGCAACGCTTGGGGACGGCCAAATCGGGCATATTCACTATGTTTGTGAACGCGCGAAAGAAGCTGGCGGAATTATTTATGTTGTTACAGGATCTCCAAGCGGAAGGACAGCTAAAAATCTTGCCGATAAGGTACTGTTTCTTCCTGCGGCTGTATATAGAGGAACCGATGATGTGGTGCCTTCTTTCCAGCCGATGGGTAATCTATTCGAGCAATGTCTGCTCATTTTGTTTGACATGATTGTTATGACGATCGTGGAAGAGACGCCCGAATTAAGCTTTGAAATAATGTCAGGAAGACATCGAAATATTGAATAATGATGGAATCCTTTTGGAAATTGATTCATACCGGAGGTGGGAATATGAAAATAGCAATTGGCTGTGATGAAGCTGCCTATAATCTTAAGATGGAGATTATAAAGCATCTTGAAAATCAGGAAGGTATTGAACTGGTAGATTTTGGCGCCATGGCCGGCGATACCGTTTTATATCCGGATGTCGCGTATACTGTAGCAGATGCCGTGGCTGCAAATGAATTTGAAAGAGGGATTCTTGTATGTGGTACGGGAATCGGAATGGCAATTTGTGCCAATAAAGTGCCCGGAATCCGTGCGGCGGTTTGTCATGATCCGTTTTCAGCAGAACGTGCGCGAAAAAGCAATAACTCTCAGATTTTATGCATGGGTGAACGTGTAATCGGAGTGGAACTGGCAAAATATATCGTTGATATTTGGTTGAAATGTGATTTTGCCGGCGGCGGTTCTGCACCTAAAGTTGAAAGAATCAACGAGTTGGAAAAAGAACATATAAAAAATTATTGCGATTCAGCTGTACTTTGAAGAGGGAGTCTGAGATGACCGATTGGCCATCGGATAAAGGAGGGGACGTTCATGAAGAAAATAATAAACAAAGATTCCAACGTTGTCGAAGAAATGCTTTCCGGATATCTGGAAGCATATAGCCGCTATTACGAACGGATTTCAGATTATAATGCTTTTCAGTATAAAGGCAGACGCAAAAATAAGGTTGCACTTGTGATCGGCGGCGGCAGCGGACATGAACCGCTGTTCAGCGGATTCGCAGGAAAAGGACTGGCAGATGCTGTTGCATGCGGGAATATCTTTGCATCACCAAATCCTCAGTTGATTGCGGAAACTGCAAGAGCAGTTGATGAAGGAAAGGGTGTTTTATTTTTATATGGAAATTATGCCGGAGATAATTTGAATTTTGATATGGCGGAAGAACTATGTGATTTCAGTGACATCAAGACGGCTCATGTCAGAGTTTGGGATGATTGTGCATCTGCACCAAAAGACAGAATCAAAGATCGCCGCGGCATAGCCGGGGATGTTTATGTGATAAAGATAGCCGGTGCAGCCTGTGACGCCGGGCTGGAATTGGATGAAGTCCTTCGTATAGCGGAAAAAGCGAGAGACAATATCAATACGATTGGATTGGCCACAGCTCCCGGTTCCATTCCTGGTCTTGACAAACCAACGTTTGAACTTAGTGAGAATGAAATAGAATTCGGAATGGGATTGCACGGGGAACCCGGCATTGAACGAACAACAATGAAGCCGGCCGGCGAATTAGTGGACCGGATGTACAAGGAGCTGAAGAATGAAATGGGGCTTAAGGAAAAGGACGAAGTGACTGTTCTGGTTAACGGTCTGGGCTCGACAACGCTTTTGGAACTTAATACCGTTTATTATGAATTGGATAAGCATCTGAAAAAAGATAAGCTGATGATTCATGATGCAGAAATCAAGTGCTACTGCACTTGTCAGGAAATGGGCGGTTTTTCCATAACAATCTTAAGATTAGACGATGAATTGAAGAAATATTACAATACAGCTTGTTTCTCACCATATTATGCCAGGGAGGAGATCCGGTAATTATGAAGGCCTTAACAATAGAGCAGACAACCGATATGATTATTTGTGCCTGCGAAGCAATTATCAGTAATAAATCCTATCTGACCGAAGTAGACAGCAAAATAGGTGACGGCGATCATGGGATAGGCATGTCGGGCGGTATGGAAAAGGCAAAGACCGCGCTGGAAGCAAATCGCCCCTTTTTCGATGTGAATTCTGTATTTAAAACTACCGGTTTGACTATGTTGAACTCAATGGGAGGAGCTTCCGGCGTTATATTCGGTTCCATGTTTCTTGGCGGGATCAAAGGAATGGATGCCATGACAGAGTTGGATGGGGGAAGCCTGACTGAAATTATGAGGAGATCTCTTGAAGCGATCAAAACAAGAGGAGAAGCTCAAGTCGGTGACAAGACCATGGTCGATGCTTTGGAACCGGCAGTAATCGTTATGGAAAAGGGCGAGAAAGAAGATTTGGTTCAACTGCTCGCTGATGCAAAAGAAGCAGCTCAGCAAGGAGTAGAAAACACGAAGAATTATACTGCGAAGTTCGGACGTGCAAAATCATTAATGGAAAGAGCGATAGGATATCAGGATGCAGGTGCCACATCAGTGTCTATTATTTTCGCCGCAATGCATGAATACATAAAATCTATCAAATAGTTTTTCATTTTTTCTCTATATATGGCTATCAATTCGGAAATGGATGAAAAGGTTGAAGATCACCATTTCAGAATGCATGACGCGCAAGGTTTTTCATGAAACCTTGCGCGTCATGCATAGCAAGCCTGGGGCAAACCCGTTTTTCGTACACTGTTGGTTCGTCTCGCTGATCTATTTAAGCTATTGATTAAATGCTCGGCGTTATCACCTGACCTGAGGCGGTATGGAGGAAGCGGTTGTTTTCCACGGCCAAGCTGCCGTTTACGATGACGGCAGCAATCCCTTGATTGGGACTCCATGGGTCGATAAAGGTTGCGGAGTCCAAAATGGTATCCGGATCAAATAGAACCAAATCCGCATCATAGCCGATCTGGAGCCGGCCTTTATTTTTAATGTTAAAAAAATCAGCCGGACGGGAAGTCATTTTTGCTATGGCTTGTTCCAGCGGCATGATTTTTTTCTGCTTGATCAACCGCCCCAGTATTTTAGGATAAGACCCATAACCACGTGGATGAACCAGGAGCTTTTCTCCAAGGTAATCGGAATCGCTTCCAATCATGGTAAGGGGATGGCGGAAGATTTTTTCTACACTTTCTTCTTCGGCGTAGTACATCGCGCATCTTGCATGGCCTTCACTTTTAATCAGCAGATCAAAAAAAGTATCCATTGCCGAATCGCCTGTTTCGCCTGCATACTTTTGTATGGTTTTTCCGGCGGCTTTCTCTGAATTCTCTGCGGAAAGTATGATAATGCGATCAAAGCCGCAATCCAGAATGGTATTCTCCCAGTCTGATTGGGGATCCAGTATCTTATTACGTATTAGATTCTGCTCCTCTTTATCCTTTAATTTCAGCATCATTACTTCAATGCCGCCATTCAGATATTCCGGAGGAAGTAAAGCATCCAGGCCGGTACTGGCGGAATTATATGGATATTGATCCATAGCAATGGAAAGACCTTCTGCTTTGGCATCTTCTATCAAAGTCAGGACCGGTTCCAGCAATTCTCTGTTGCTAAAACCGGAGACTTTCAAATGAGAAATCAGAAGCTTTACACCCGTTTCTCTTGCCACGTCGATGGATTCCTTAACGGATTCCACAAGGAACTTTCCTTCATCTCTCATGTGGGTGGAATAGACTCCTCCGTATTTTTCTACTATTCTGCATAGTCTCAGAATCTCTTCCTTTGCTGCGAAAACGCCGGGGGCATAGAACAATCCCGAAGACATGCCCATCGCTCCGCTTTCCATCGCTTCGGCCAACATTCGTTCCATGGACAACAGCTCATCTTTATCGGCCGCCCTGTTTGCAAAGCCCATGGCGGCAATTCGAATGGTACCATGACCTGCCATAAATCCTGTGTTGATTCCTGGTTTTTGATTTCTGACAGCAGATAAATAATCTCCAAAGGAGGCAAATGTATTCCATTCCTCCGGCATAGTGATGCCGTGAAGAGAGGAATTGAAATATGCTTTCAGCATCTGAAAGGTAGATTTGCGGACAGGGGCCGCGGAGCAGCCGCAATTCCCGTTAATTACCGTGGTGACACCTTGCTGCAGTTTCGGTATGATCGCACTGTCGTAGAAGAGATAAAAGTCTTCATGACAATGGGTGTCGATAAAGCCGGGGGAGGCAACATACTGCTTTTTCGCGTCGATGGTTTTTTCTGCCTCTAAATCGACAGTCGGACCGATATAGGCGAATTTTCCCTTTGATATACCGACGGCACCTAGCTGCATAGGAATTCCGGTACCATCGGCGATCCATGCATCCTTAATGAGGAGATCAAACATGATAACAACTCCTTGTCTTAGTTTTTATCGATATCATTAAATATAGGATTTCCATCCGAACGGAACTGAAAACCGGTCACATTCTTTCTGACAGCCGACAGTCTGGTTTCTCCATAGAGAGGGATGAATGCCATCTCATCCATAACTACCTTCTGCGCTTCTGCAACCGCTTTTTCTCTAGCGTTTGTATCGATGATCTCTCCCGCTTTCACGATCATATCAAAGAATTCTTCGTGCTCGATATTATCCGAATCTCTGAAGATATAAGGAAGAATGGACATAGGCTCCGCCCATTCAAAGCCCTCCAGAGCGGCATCATACTCATCCTGGGTTTCTTTTTCTCTGAGATAACCCAGCTCCAGCATTTCAATATTGAGCTTGATTCCGATTTCCTTTAAATTAGCCTGCATGATTTGACTGACATTTTTTGTGAATACATTGGTCGCGTCGGCCATCATTGTAAATTCAAAGATTTTTCCGCCTTTGTCCAGATAACCGTCTCCATCGGCATCCGCCCAGCCGGCATCCTGAAGGATTTGCTTTGCCTGATTCAGCTTGTCACAGTATGTGTTTTTATAGTAGTCTGCGATCTCTTGATCATAATCCATCATGGAAGTGACGACGAAGCTGTAGACGGGATTCATAAACCCTTTGTTTGCTTCGATGATCTTTTCTCTGTCCAGAGCGTAGGCAATGGCTGTTCTGATATTAATATCAGCAAAGAGCGGATTGTCCTTATTCAGTGTGAGAAAATGAAGACCTGGAGCATTGGACGTGACTAACTGAATGTCAGGATTATTTTTCAGCTCTTCATAGTTTTGGGTCGGAATATCCATTGCAATATCGACTTCGCCGGATTTGATGGCGGTTACTCTGCTGAATCCGTCCGGCATGATTTTGAAAAGCACTTCATCGATCAGAGCAGCGCCCTTGTTTGCTGCTTCCGGATTACTGGTCTTGTAACCGTCATTTCTTATAAGTTTGATATGGGATGCGGCCACATATTCTTCCACATGAAAGAGGCCGAGGGGACTAGCTCCCATAAGAAGATCCTGTGCGGATGTATTTTCAATCTGTTCCTTGCTCATTACCGGCATGAAGTCACAGACCAGATAGTACATTACGCTGGCGGAGTAGGTTTCAAGCGACAAAATCACCTGATCGCCTTCCACCGAAATTTCTTTTATTGACGAATAGTCGGAGCTATAGGGACTCATCTCAAGGCCCCATTCGATGGAACGCTTTACATCCTCAGGGGTAAGAGTAGTACCGTCGGCATAGGTCAAATCTCCGGGAATGGTCAGTTTGATGGTGCGGCCATCCTCGCTGACTTCAAAAGCGGAGGCGATACCAGGCTGCAGCTCTTTGGTTTCCATATTCATGGAAAGCAGACTTTCAGCCATGATGGTCTGCTCAGGCTGCATGACGTCAACCTGATAGCCGTCCGTTCCTTCCCATTCCCAGGCGGTGGCAATTACAAGCTGTTTTCCGTCGGAATTGGTTTGACTGCCACCGCCGCATCCTGTTAAAACGGACATGACTAGCATAAGTACAATTAATAATGCTATGATCTTTTTCATTTTTTAATTCCTCCTTATTTTTTAAGATTTAATTTTTATATTTGTATCATTGTTTTTCGGTTATTCCTATCTTCCTGCAGGCCACGAAGTGATCATTCCCAAGACTGAGTAACTCCGGTTCTTCTACTTTGCACTGATCGCTGCATTGAGGACACCTTGAACTCAGTCTGCAGCCCTTGGGCAATTCATAGAGACTATCTGCTTCTCCCTGCATCAGGTGTTTTTCTCTGTTTCTTTTTCTTGGATCCAGAACAGGTGCCGAGTCAATCAGTCCTTTTGTATATGGATGAGCCGGTGATTCAAAGATATCATCAGTCAAACCATATTCCAACAATTTACCAAGATACATGACAGCGATTTTATCACTGAGATAACGAATCACGTTCAGGTCATGTGAAATGACAAGGTAAGTCAGATGAAGCTCCTCCTGCAAATCCAGAAGAAGATTCAGAATCTGGGCTTGAACAGATATATCCAAAGCGGACGTTGGCTCATCCAGTATAATGATTTCCGGTTCCAGAATCAAAGCTCTTGCAATGGATACTCTCTGCTGCTGACCACCGCTGAGCTGATGGGGGTAGCGCGTGAGAAAATCGGCATCCAGATTAACCTTAACCAGCACTTCTTTTGCTCTTTTCTCGGCCTCAACTTTTGTGAATCCATGAATGATCAGAGGCCGCATGATAGAGTCTCCGATGCAGATTCTGGGATTTAAACTGGCAGCAGGATCCTGGAAGACGACGGATACTTTTTTTCTGATCTCCCGAAGCTGTCTGCCATTTGCTTTAAAGATATCGAGTCCTTGTACAAAGACGGTGCTTTCCGTTGGCTGGATGAGCTTTAAAATCAAGCGAGCCAATGTGGTTTTTCCGCTTCCGCTTTCTCCGACCAAACCAACGATTTCTCCTTTTTTAATCGTGAGACTTACATCGTCAACTGCTTTGACTACAATTGTTTTTCTTTTCAGGATACCGGTGGTTATTTTATAGTACTTTTTTAGATGATTCATTACAATCACATCTTCGGAAGGGTTCATATCTTTACAGCCTCCTTTTCCAGTCTGTGGCAGGCGCAGGTATGCCCGCTTTCAATGCAGATGGGTTCCGGTTTCTTTGCATGGCATATGGGCATGACCTCAGGACATCGGTTGGCAAACCGACAGGCATCAATTTGTCCGATAAACTTTGGAACACTACCGGAAATCGTTTCCAGTCTGCCTTGGTGTTTTCGAATTCTGGGCAGGGAACGAAGCAAAAGCTTGGTATAGGGATGGGAAGGGTTTTCGAAAATCTGAAATACAGAGCCTTGCTCCACAAGATTTCCGGCATACATGACACCGATTTGATCTGCCAATTCCGCTACCACACCGAAGTTATGGGTAATGATCATAATGGAGGTTCCGTATGCTTCCTTCAGATGCTTGATAATCTCTAAAATCTGTGCCTCGATGGTTACATCCAGCGCAGTGGTAGGCTCGTCTGCGATGAGAAGCTCGGGGGAACGGGACAGCATCATGGCGATCATGACTCTTTGACGCATCCCGCCGCTGAGCTCATGGGGGAAGCTGCTCATCCGGCTTTCGGCATCGGGAATTTTAACATCCTGAAAAAGCTTCAAGGTTTGTTTCCATGCATCTATCTTTGAAATTTTATCAATGAGCAGAGCTTCCTGAATCTGCCATCCGGAGGAATAAACCGGATTTAAAGAATCCAGAGGATTCTGAAAGATCATGCCAATTTTTTTACCTCGGATATCAGCCATTTCATCGTTCTTCAGTGTTAAGAGATTCTGATCCATGAAACTGATTTCTCCCGATACCTTTTCATTGCCGCTGCGCAATAAATTCATTACAGAATAGGCCGTTGTGCTTTTTCCACAGCCCGATTCACCGACCAATGCAAATATCTCACCTTTATTTAAAGAGAAGCTGACGGATTCCACGGCGGATAAATAACCTTCCTTTAACTGGTATTCTACACATAAGTTCTTCACATCTAATAATGGCTTCATTCAATCACCTCCTACTACAACTTCAGCCTTGGATCCAGGACATCCCGCAGACCCTCGCCCAAAAGATTAAAACCCAGAACCGTATAGGTAAGCGCAATTCCCGGATAGATTCCAAGCCACGGGGCTTGTGCAATATATGCGGTGCCCTCCGACAAGGCTACTCCCCAGTCCGGAGAAGGGGGTTGAGCCCCTAACCCGAGAAAGCCAAGTGCGGTGGTGGACATGATGGCACTGGGGATTAAAATTGTGGCAATTACGATAATTGACGGAATAATATTCGGGAGAATATAGCGAAGCATCAGGGTGATTCTCTTTTCTCCTATAGCAATTCCCGCTTCAACGAAGGGGAGGTTTTTCAAGGATTGGGTTTTTGCTCTAACAATGCGGGCGAATTGCGCCCAGCTGACGAAAGCGATGGCGGCTATCACATTATGCAATCCCGGTCCGATGATGGTAATAACAGCGAGAGCCATGATGATGGGCGGCATAGCCCAGGTCAAATCCGTAAAAAACGACAGGATCTTGTCTGCTTTTCCGCCGAAGAATCCTCCAAGAAGTCCAACCGTGACGCCGATGACGGTTTCCAAAATTACGGAAATGAGCGCAACCATAAGGGCAATTCGTGAGCCATAGATGATTCTGCTGAAGAGGTCCCTGCCAAGTTGGTCTGTGCCCCAAAGATAACCGTCGCCGGGGGCACGTAAGGAGGCATCCATATTGACTTCATCATATCCATAAGGGGCTAACTTATCTGCAAAAATGGCTATGATTATTACACTGATCACCATAATTAAGCCAATGAGAAAGGTTTTGCTTCGAATCATAGGTTCTAAGTACTTCATCTGTTCACGCCCCCTTTTAGCTCTGCTCGAATTTTTGGGTCTAACAACCCGGTAACCAGATCTCGCAGAATATTGCACAATACAGTCAACATTGCAATGATGAAAATGCAGGCCTGAACGATGGGAAGATCCTGGGTCATGATCCCTCTCCAAAGCAGATTGCCCATACCGGGTATCGAAAAGATGTTTTCAACGATCACCTCGCCGCCTATGAGCCATGGGATAGAAAGAAAGAACATAACACTAACCGGTATTAAAGCGTTTCTCAGCACATGTCTGAACAAGACTGCTTTGTTTCGCAACCCCTTTGCATAGGCTGTGGACACATATTTTTCCCGAAAGGTTTCGATGACCTCAGATTTAACCAACCGCAAGATCCCCGAAAGGGAATCCAAAACAATGGCAGTCACCGGAAGAATCAGAGATTGCGGTCCGGTAAAACCTCCCATGGGAAGGATCTGTAAAGTCAGACTGAAGAAAAGAATTAGCAGGATAGAGGACCAAAACCTTGGAATCGAGCTTAAAACGGAAGTAGTAATGATAATGGTCTTGTCAATAAACGTATCCTTTCGATAAGCTGCCCAAAGTCCCAAAAGGATGGCAATGAGAAATTGTACAACGATGGCAGTGCCTACGAGAGCGAGAGTATACGGCAGCCTTTGTCCGATCATTTCACTGACGCTTTGCTTTGTTCGGATGGAGGTGCCGAAATCTCCCTGGGCAAGATTTTTGAGCCAGCAGCCATACTGGATATGATAGGGCTGATCCAGTCCCCATTCCGCTCTGACTTCAGCTTTTTTTTCTTCCGAGACTCTGGAATCCATAATCAGATTAATGGGGTCGCCGGGCATCATTTGCATCATTGCAAAGATAATGATAGTGACAACAAATACAAGCAAAATACCTTGTGCCAATCTCCTTATGACATATTCTCTCACGAAGGGCTCCTTTCTCTTGAACGTAATTGTAAAAGAATAACTTGTTTTTAAGTTTTTGACTGTGATATAATCGTGGGAAATACGAGCAGAAATATACTGAATCTTCTTTATATTAAAAAAATTATATCGCATTGCTTTGTCCTCGTTGTGCACTCTATGTGTCTTTTATGTGTCTTCTCTAGGGGACTGGGCAAATCGAAACAGATGTCGAAGCCGGAAAGAAGGGATGAATATGAAGAGTACTGTTCTCATCGTAGAAGATGAACAAAGAATACGTGAATTTATCGCCCTATATTTCAAATCGGAAGGGTTTACCGTAATGGAGGCAGAGGACGGTGCTGCTGCGGTAAAGTGTATTGAAGCGAATAGGATCGATTTAATCGTCACAGATATTGTCATGCCTTATTTGAACGGATATGAACTGTGTTCTCAGGTCAGAAAACATTCTGATATCCCCATTATAATTCTAACGGCTTTGGATAATGAGGAACAGCATATTTTGGGTTATCAGCATGGTGCGGATGATTATATGACCAAGCCCTTAAATGGAAAAATTCTGGTAGCCAAGGCAAATCGGTTGCTGGAGCGGATGCATCAGGAGACAGACGTCATAGAACTGGATGGGATCAGGATAGACAAACAGGGGAGAACCGTATGGATCGATGAGCAGATGGTCGATTTCTCACCCAAGGAGTTTGAACTCTTTCTGCTTTTGATTGAAAACAAGAATAAAGTTCTGAACCGGTACTTTATTTTAAATAAAGTATGGGGGTTTGACTTTATGGGAGAGTCTAGAGTTGTTGATACCCATGTGAAAAAAATAAGAAAAAAACTGGGAGTACATGCCAACCAAATTAAAACTGTAATATCTGTTGGCTATAAATACGAGGTGTCCTGATGAAGCTAGGCATTGTTAAGAAAATAAGCATCTCCATGTCATTGATACTCGTGCTGTTTTTTGTGATCCAGATCATAATACAGAGCAGCTACATAGATGTTATTTATGAGGAAACGAAAACCGCAAAGCTGCTCAATGATATGAAAACACTCATGAATCATTGCTCAAAGGATGCTTCTGTCAAATCTGATTTCGGATATCAGTCTTTTTCGTATTCTAGGAAGTATGAAGCCCCCATTCTTATTGTCTCGGGGGATTATGAGGTCATGAATCTTGATTTTTTCAACGAATTCAACCAAATCAGTGTGGATTTAGGCAATGGAAAAACAGGCTCCATTCTGACCGACTTTATTAATCAGTTCGGAGATGTTCCACTGAGCGATTTCAGATATGGGAAATCCATAGCCTTTCAAGGAGTTCCCATCGGAACCTCTGACTTTATTTTGCCAATTAACATGTCCTATGATAATTATTCCTATAGCAACAGCAATCTTGACCTTGGCTTCTCTTCCTCACTGGATACTTCGGAAATTCTTGAGGGAGAAGGGTACATCAAGAAAGTCAGAATCGTAAACAGAGATTATTATGAATTCAACAGGAAATCACATATTCTTTATGATCTTTTTGAAAAGCTTCTTGTCAATAAAGAAGGTCTGGACGCATACCAACAGCATGCACAACAGTACCCAGTCTATGAAAACTGGAATGGAAACAAACTGATCCTGCTTTCGGGGATGCAATGGATCAACGATCAATACTATTACTTTTTTACACTCCATGAAATAGAATCTCTTGACAATATTTTTGTTGTTTTGAATCCATACTATATGGCGATGTATGGTATTTTTTTTGGATTGATCATCATCATCTCATATTTTTATTCGCGCTGGATATCCAAGCCGCTGCTGCAGCTCAACGAGACAGCGAAAAGCATCGCTGCTCTGGATTTTTCAAAATCAGCTCTTGCTAAGTCAAAGGATGAGCTAGGCGAGCTGGCAGAAAGCTTGAATGAAATGTCTGCCAATCTGGAAAAAACCATCGTCGCATTGACGAAATCCAATAATCAGTTGGCTGATGAGGCAATTAAAAGAAGTGAAAGCGAACATCGTATCCGTTATTTGCTGACTAATTTATCTCATGAGTTTAAGACGCCGCTGAGCATCATTTCCGGTTTTCTGGATGTACTCAGAGACGGATTGTGCGAAAAGAACCCGGATTATTATTATCACGTGATGTCAGAAGAAATTGAAAACCTGAACGGATTGATCACCGAAACCATCGAATTGTCAAAGCTCCAATCAGGCTACTATAATTTGGAATTCAAGAGGTTCCATCTTGAGGAGTATCTGGAGAAGGTCAGCTCCGCTTTTACTTACCAACTGAAAGGGAAGGATTTGAGTCTTTTGACAGATATTCAGGGGTTTGAAGTCTATGGGGATCCCGTACGGATCGAGCAGGTGCTCATCAACCTATTCAGCAATGCGGTTAAATATTCTGAGCAGAAGGGATATATCCGTGTTATGACTGTTGATTGCGGTGGAGAGGTCATGGTTTCCATCGAGAACAAAGGAAGAATTGACCGGTTCGAAATAGAAAAGATATGGAATCGTTTCTATACATCCAAAGACCCGGAAGTCTCCACATTAGACAGCAGCGGGATTGGATTGGAAATTGTAAAAAATATACTCGAGCTTCATAACAGCAAGTATGGCGTGGAAACCGGAGATGGCGTTGTTCGGTTTTATTTCACGCTGGATAAAGCCAATAGAAAAGGGCAAGATCTTATACGATCTTAGCCCTAATTCTTGTTTTCATATCGTTACTTAAAATATTCATTGTCTAATTGTTAAAATATCTGTTCTGGTATTCTCTTGGAGTAATTCCATATTTCTTTTTAAAGACCTTGCTGAAATGCGCGGAGTCATTAAACCCCCATTGGAATGCAATCTTGGTAATACTGTCTTTATATGGATTCAGGTGAACCAGCTGTCTGCGGCACTGCTCAAGCCTCTTATCCAAAATGCAGTGACTCACGGAAAGTCCTTTTTCTGCAAATAGTAAATGCAGATAACGCGTCGAAACATGGAACGTATTTGAGAGCAGGATTGGTCCTAATTCCGGGTGGTCCAGATTCTTCTGGATAAAATCCATCACCATATCAAAGAGATCCTGTGTGGCTTTGGTCATAGGTCTCGTATTCCTGCCGGCTTGAAGGCAAGTAGTAATCAATTCAAGGGTTAAGTCAATCGCAGAATCTCCGATCCCTTTATCGATGGCGTTGACTTCATTTCCGAGCGCTGTAATATGAGAAGCAGCTACGGCATTTAAGCCTTTGCTGAAATCAATGTGTTTCCCGAGATAGTCATCAACCTGGGGCAGTTGTGCCCGCATTCGATCCTGAGGCACCAGTAGGGTGACTTTTTTTGTATCCGAAAACAATTTAAACTCGATTGGCTTCGTTGAATCCCAAATCATAAAACTGTCTTTTTTCAGTTGAACGGACTGCCCTTCATGAAAAACAACTTCCGATCCTTCATATATGTACAGCAGACCAAAATATTCGCCATCGCTTTGATGCACTTCACTTGCGGTACGTTTTCCGAAACAAGGCTCACAGTCGCAATATAACAAGCGAATACCGCCTAAATGACGCATCTTGATCTTTCCGTGATACTGTGAGGAAGAAGATTTGTCCAACGACCATTTCAGATGGGAATCGCTCAAAGCAGAGCGCCAGGCCTCGAACTGATCTCTGGGTGAATATTCCAAGGAATTCCATTCCTGCCAAAGTTCTTTTGATTCAAATCTCATTGGGTATCCTCCTGTCTTTTTAAAATAGGAAACTGTTCCTTTTTATTATAAAAATACTTCTCTGACAGACAAGATATGTACAAATATTAGAGATAAAATTAAGTAAAATCAGAATTTGGATTTGCAAGCAAATTCTATCATCACCCTGGGGGAATGTCAATGGATGATCCTTCAGGGCTTTGAACCGAACCATCGAGAGGAGGAATATGATGAAAAACAAACTCAAAGAACCCGTGTACATTTTAGGAGTCGGATGTACCAGATTTGGAAACCTATTGGAAACACCTGAAATCAAAGGATTGACTCTTCAGGAAATGGCCGCGGAAGCGGTAAAAGAGGCACTGGATGATTCCGGAACGGATCCGTCAGAAATCGATGCGATCTTTGTTGGAAATGTCACGATGCATACGTCCACCCTACCCGCTACATACAGCCAGATCGCTAAGTGGACAGGAATGCAATTCAAAGCAGGGGTACACTTTGACGGAGCCTGCTCCACCACAAATATCGGGATCACTCTGGGGGCGATGGGAATTGCCTCAGGGGTATATCGTAAAGTTCTGGTGGTCGGATTGGAATCGACCTTGAGCCAGCCGAAAAAGTTGAGCCCCTTCGACCGAGAGACCATCCCAACGGAAGAGATGTGGCTCTGGACGGATTATTGCGTGAATCAGGCTTATTCCGTTCCACAGGGTTATGATATCTTCCCGAGCTATAACGGTATCATTGCACAAGCCTATTGCAAGAAATACGGGATTTCCATAGAAGAATTTGAGAAGGGAATGTTTGAACTCTGCCGAACGAGAAGACTGCATGGCTCCATGAACAAAAAGGCCATCATTCAGGAGACATTGGAGGATGAATCAAAACGGTTCGGATTCGAGGATCCCTATGCTTTCTGGAAATCCAATTACAATCCCTTCCTGGCATGGCCCTCAAGGCTCAGAAGTGCAGTATCAGCTGCGGATGGTGCCTCAGCCATTGTGATCAGCAGCGGAGAGGGCATTGAAGATGCTCCTAACCCGCCAATCGAAGTAAAAGGCTGGGGAGTTACCATCAGTGACCTGCCATGGTATGAGGAGGATCCTACTTATATGCATTATGATACGCTATCCTTTGAAAAAGCCTTTGATATGTCAGGGATTACCGCGGAAGACATCGATTATCTCCATGTTCATGATTGTTCTCACATTTCAAGCATCTGCACAGCGGAATTATGCGGATATCTGCCAAAAGGAGAAGGATTGAAGTATGCAGAGGGCGGAAGATTACGATTTGACGGAGATCGGCCAATGAGCACGCATGGCGGGCGTCATGCCTTCGGTCATGCCTGGGCTGCAAGTGCCGGCGCGGATACCTACGAGGCTGTAAAACAGATGAGGGGTGTATGCGGTGACAGGCAAATCAAGGATATTCCGAATATATCAGTGATCCATACCCATGGATACGCAATGGTCAGCACCGTAATGGTCTATGGAAGGAGGTAACGGTATGCCAAAATCAATCATTAGAGGATATTATGAAGACCTGGAGCATAAGAAGCTCAATGGAAAAAAATGCAGAAAATGCGGTAAAATTACGTTTCCGCCAACAGCCATGTGCGAACATTGCGGCAGCAGGGACATCGAGTCTTATGAGCTCTCCGGAGAGGGGGAATTACTCTATGTTTCCCATAGTATGGCACCTCCTCCTAACCCTCGTTTTAACAAGCTTGCGCCCTATGCCTACGGACATGTCAGACTGAGCGACGGTGTTTATGTTCAGGGTATCATTACCGGTGTAAAAATTGATCCTGAGAGCCTGATGGAATGCTATCAGAAATGCCCGATGAAAGTGGTGCCTGATATTATCGATGCGGAAGGTCTTTCCATATTGGCATTCAAAATAGTATGAGGTGTAATCATGACAAATTTAGAACAAGATGTGCTTGAAATCATTGCCAGAGTTGCAAAAAAAAATCCGGAGGAGCTCAATCTGAAAACCAGACTTGCTGAGGAGCTGATGCTGAAATCTATGAGCAGAATCGAACTGGCAGCTCTTCTGGATAGTAAATTTGGGACTACCACATCCAATTTTGAAATTCGTATGCCCAAAACGGTAGAGGAAGTCATTCAATTGGTGAAAAGCAAACGATAAAACGGTGCTGCAAAGAACCCATATGAAATGAGGCGGGCCGGGAGATTTCCATGCTCGTCTCATTTTAAAAAATCAAGTACTGCGGTTATTCGGAGTGATTCATTTAAAAGTAAGAAGGTATTTTATGGAGATCATGAACTATTTAAAAGAAAAGGCAGTAAGGAATAAAAAGACCATTGTGTTTCCAGAAGGGGATAATCCTTCCATCCTGCGTGCAGCAGCAAAACTGCAGAAGGACGGCTTGTTAAATCCGATCCTGGTGGGATCACGCAGTCGGATTCAAGAGATCGTGAATGAGCATAAGATTTTTGAAACGGAGCTTTGCATTGTAGACCCTATGGAAGAGGAAGAACGATCCAAATATATCAGCGTATATTGCGAAGAACGGCAGATGCCGGAAGCAGTGGGAAGACGGATCCTCTCCCAGCCGCTGTATTTTTCCGCCATGATGGTAAAAATGGGGAGAGCACAGGGTATGGTCGGAGGGATCGATCATCCGACGGAAGAGATCATTATGGCCAGTGAATTGATTCTAGGTCTCTCGGAAGGTATTTCAGTTCCCTCCAGCTTTTATTTGGTGGAGATACCGGGTTTCAAGGGCTCACAGGGAGATTTGATGATCTTTTCAGATCCGTCCATGAATCCCGATCCCAGTGCCATGGAACTGGCGGATATCGCTTTCACCACTGCACAAAGCGCCCGTGTTTTATTGGGATGGGAACCGTTGGTTGCGCTCCTGTCATTTTCTACGAAAGGCAGCGCAGATCATCCCTTGGTTCAAAAGATTCAAACTGCATGTGAATATTTAAGTCAGAAGAATTGTGATTTTCCATTTGATGGTGAGCTTCAGGCAGATGCTGCCATTGATCCGGTAATAGGAATGAAGAAAACGAACGGCGCCAGCCCGGTGGCGGGAAAGGCCAATATATTGATTTTTCCTGATCTGAATGCCTGCAACATTTCCTCTAAGCTGGTGCAGCAGCTAACCGGCGCAAGGTTCTTCGGCCCCATTTTGCAGGGGTTTCAATTCCCGGTAAGCGATTTGTCCCGCGGGGCCACTGTAGAAGATATTATTGGAAGCGCATTGCTTACGGCAGCAGCGGAGTAGCAGCCGTTGATTTACGATTCTGCTGCATAAGACAAGGAGGACCATATGCTGGCAATCGGTGTGGATATCGTTGCAATATCACGGATGCGTGAAACATTGCAACGGTCGGAAAGCATTTTTATAGACAGAGTTTTTACGGACAGAGAAAAAGAAGACAGCCTTAACCATCCGGATAGGGCTGTTTATTATGCTGAGGTCTTTGCAGCAAAAGAAGCGGTTTTTAAAACCTTTTCCACCGCATGGACAGACAATATGTCATTTTTGGATATTGAAATTAAGAAAGGTTTGAATGGAGAGCCTTTGGTCAATATCAACGGAGAATTTTCACAGCTCCTTTCTCAGAAAAACGCCAGAGATGTTCTTATCAGTCTATCCTGGGAGCAGGATACGGTTGTTGCTTTTGCTGTAATGCAACCATTTTAACTTTCTCAGATCCACTGCCTAATTTTTTGCAGTGGTTAAAGAAATTTGTAAAATTGCCGATATCCAATTTGAAAGTTTTGATAGGAAAGAAGTGATTGTAATGTTGATGGGGAACGGCCTACTTGAACATTTAATGGTGTTGGGACCATATTTCAAGGAGATTTTTGGAAAGGATCTTGTCGTATGGATTTCAGATACAGACAATATACTTGGTTACTTTCCGGGTGAAAAATTTGATGTCGGATCGGATGGAGTTCTTGCTGCCGACGACCCTATGCGTATTGCGATGCAGAAAAGACAGACGATGCAGACCAATATGCCTGCCGGTATTGCGGGAATTCCGTTCAAGGAAATCGACAATCCGGTATTCGATGAGGATAATCGTGTTGTCGGATGTATCACTTTTGGAATAAGCCTGGATCAGGAGACAAAAGTAGTCAATGTCGCACATAGCATCAACGAAGCGGTAGATAATATGGATGCTTCTATTAAAGGATTTGCGGAATCTGCGGATAACATCAGAAACAGCGAAAATGTGCTGAGGGAAAATATAAACGGAGTAAATGAACTGACGAAAGAAATCGGTAAAGTATTATCCTTTACGAAAAGAATTACCGATCAGACGAACCTGCTTGGCTTGAATGCTTCCATTGAAGCTGCAAGGGCTGGGGCACATGGAGCAGGGTTTGGTGTCGTGGCAGATGAAATCAGTAAATTATCTCTCGAATCGATGAATATAGCCAAAAAGATAGAAGCTTTGCTTTATCAAATTGATGAAGCGAACAAGATGACACTGGATTACTCTGATACAGCATGTACCGCAACGGAAGAGCAAGTTGTGGAAATCGGAAAAACGAAAGCAAAGATCATTGAGCTGAAAAACATTTCAGAGGAATTAATGGCCATTTCTAAAGAAATTTAAGCCAAGGCTCCAATATTTTAAAAGGAATTTTTACTCCCTTGATGCTCTCTCCGACAAATACGCAAGGCTTCAGGGCTCCGTGATAATCACTTCCGCCGGAGGCAAAAAGGCCATGGTCTTTGCAGTAACTCAGGAGGTATTTCGTCTGATTCATGTCATGAAGCGAATGATAGCATTCAATGCCGTCCAGAGCATTCAATGAAACCAAGGAATCCAGAAATTCATCATGATCCTTTGCGAAATATCCATATAGGTGGGCCAGGAAAGATTTTCCTCCTGCTTTTTTTATCAGACCGGCAATTTCCTCTACGGTCGGATAATCCTTCGTTTGATTCAGGAAAAAGGGACTGTCTTCATTATTGATACAGGTTCTGTAAAATGCATTTACACTTGTCCAGATTTCTGTTGTAAAGTGTTTTTCATTTTCCGGATATTTTCTTAAATCCGCATGGATAACCTGTGTTGCAAAGGCTTTGCCACTTTTTATCGACAGGGATTCGGTCAGCTTCAGATTCAAGCTTCGGCAGATACCCTTCATTTTACTGATGTAATGATTTTCTCTTTCAAGAAACCATTCTTCCGAGACGAGACCGGATGCGCGGATCACTTCAAAGTCGATGCCGTATCCCAGTACTTCAATTGGCATTTTGTTATGCACGACGGAAAACTCACAGCCGGGAATGATCCTGCCCCGGAAACCGCGGATGATATTCTTGTCGTTCAGTTTATCATAGGCGCCCAAGGAGTCATGATCCGTAATTGAGATGTAACGCAAGCCTAACTGCTCTGCTCTTCTTAGAATCACTTCAGGCTCGTCTGACCCATCCGATGAAGTTGTATGAATGTGTAAATCGATCATATCATTAATGTCTCCCTGCTTTTATATTCAATACTTTTCGTCTTGAAGAGATAAAAAGGATATCCTAATTGCTAAATTATACCACATCCTGGAGATTAAGGGGAGGAACCCGGGGTATAATTTTTTAAAGAAGCTGAACCATATGCAGATCAAAAAGAGTGTTTCAACTGAACCTGATTTCTACACTTAAGATCGATAAAGCCTTTATTAATAGTTTTTTCTGCCTCTTATGAGATCTAAGATATGAGATCTAAGAAAGGTAAGCTGGATTCATAGCGAAAATTTTATGAGAGACTTACAAAGATGGTTGAAAAATGTTAAAATGTATGAATCAACCTTGATCATAATAAATAAATCCAATTAAGAGGTCAATTTATGTGGCAAAGAAGGGATCCGGACCAACCCTTGAAAAATAGAATAATAAAACCGATCAAAAACGCATTCATTGTCCTATTTCTCGTGTTCTGTATGATAAATATTCTGGACTGGTTAACAGAAGATGATGGGGCATGGAAGCCCGATTATCCAAAGGCCGACCTTGGAAGCATCGTCAGTAAAGCAGATTTGACGGAAGAGGATTATCAAACAATATTTATGCAGACCGGATTGGGACGGGATGCGGCAGACGAACTGCTGCAGAAAAAAGCGGGCAAGAACCGTGAGAAAGAATTTGAAAAACATCAGGATAATTTCTTCTCATCAGGAAACTATGAATGTAATACGATTGCTGTTATCGTCCACGAAGAAAAAATGAGGGACAAGGATGGCAATACGGTGAAGGGCTTTGAAGTTCCCAATCTGGAGAACGGCGATATTTTCATAACAAAAGCGACTCACTCACTGGGGTGGCGTCATGGGCATGCAGCCATCGTTACCGATGCGGCAAGAGGGGAAACTCTGGAGGCAATTCTTTTGGGTTATCCATCGATCCTGCAGAACGTTGCCAAATGGCGGACCTATCCGAGCTTTATCCAGCTAAGATTAAAGGACAGCGAGAATGTTGATCCTGAAAAGATAGCAGAATACGCGAAAGCTGAAATTCGGGGTATCCCATATGGGCTGCTTACGGGAATTCCGTTAAAAGCACCGGAGGATATCAAACAAACCCAATGCTCTCATTTGGTGTGGTACCCTTATGAGCACTTTGGGTATGATATTGACTCCGACGGTTCCTGGTTAGTCACTCCAAAGGATATTGCAAACAGTGATCTGCTGGAGGTTGTGCAGGTGTATGGAGTCAATCCGGAAGAAATCTGGCCATAGCTTCATGACCCAAGACCGTTGGGTGGAGTCCGTCAAGGAGATAATCGGAGACATTCGCCTCCGCATATAATTGAAAAAACTGTTCCTGGGCGTCGATGATCCTGACGCCGTTTTTATTCCCATAATCAAGCATGAGACTGCGAAGCGATTTCAATTTTTCGTTGACCGCAGTATAATCGATATCAGGTAACCAGCATCTCTCTGCCATGGAAACGTCGATCAAAAGGGGAGTCATCAGGATCACTTCAATGCAATTCTTTCTTGCAAGCTCAGCCATTTTATCCAGATAACCCATGGCTTCCGCAGGAGAACAGATCTGATAGATGAAATCATTGGTGCCGGTAAAAATGACTACAGCAGCGGGCTTGTGAGAAATTACATCCTTCTCGAATCTTGCATAGATATTGGAGGTTATATCACCGTTTTCCCCCTTGTTGATGATCTCATGGCCGGAGGCATGCCTCCACAAGCTTGCGAAGCATTGACTCCGCTTATGAGGAAAACCGTTAACGATGCTGTTGCCGATACAAACAATTTTCATTCGTTCCCTTTCCTTGACAAATAAATCCTATGGCATATAATTATAACATGGCTTTACTGCCATGTTGCAATGCGTAAGACGAAAGAAAATTTTCTACAGCCGAAAATTTTCTACTTATGCATTATAAGAAGGCGTTAAAAGCATTATAATATTGAGCAATTGTAATGTCAATTAACCTATGAATTAAGCAAACCAGGAGGTAATTTATGATAAAAGTAACATTAAAGGACGGCAGTGTAAAAGAAGTTGATAAAGGTTCATCGATCTTGGACGTAGCCAAGGCAATTCATCACGGTCTGGCGAAGGAAGCCGTAGCCGGAAAGGTCAACGGCAAGACCCAGGGCTTGGATTACAAGCTGGAAGAGGATTGTGAACTGGAAATCCTGAAATTTGAAGAGGAAGATGGTAATCATACCTTTCGACATACAAGCTCTCATATTTTAGCACAGGCCGTCAAGCACCTGTTCCCGGAAGCGAAGCTGGGAATCGGCCCTGCGATCGATAACGGGTTTTATTATGATTTTGATTTGGAGCATCGTTTCTCCGAGGAAGACTTGGTAAACCTGGAGAAGGAAATGGCTAAAATCGTACAGGCTGATTATCCGGTGGAACGATTCGAGCTTCCCAGAGAAGAAGCGATCAAATATATGGAGGACCGTCAGGAACCGTATAAGGTGGAACTGATTCAGGATCTTCCTGCGGATGCGGTTATTTCGTTCTATAAAGAAGGAGATTTCACCGATCTTTGCGCTGGACCCCACATGCCGTCAACGGGCGCTGTGAAAGCAATCAAGCTCATGAGCGTTGCCGGTGCTTATTGGAGAGGCAGCGAAAAGAACAAGATGCTCCAGAGGATATACGGAACCTCCTTCCCGAAACAGAAGCAGCTGGACGAATACCTCGAAAGACTTGAAGAAGCCAAGAAGAGAGACCACAGAAAGATCGGAAAGGAAATGGATCTGTTCGCCATTTATGAAGAGGGTCCCGGATTCCCGTTCTTTATGCCAAAAGGAATGGTCATCCGGAATGAATTGGAAACCTTCTGGAGACAAGCACATCGGGAAAGAGGCTATCAGGAAATTAAAACTCCGCTGATTCTGAGCGAAGCGCTTTGGCATACCTCAGGACATTGGGATCACTATCAGGATAATATGTATTTTACAAAAATAGACGATGGTGACTATGCGGTGAAACCGATGAACTGCCCGGGTGCGATGCTTGCCTATAAGAGAAAAATGTACAGCTACCGTGATTTTCCGATGAGAATTGCGGAAATGGGTCAGGTTCACCGGCATGAGCTGTCGGGAGCTCTTCACGGACTGATGAGGGTAAGAACGTTTACACAGGATGATGCCCATATTTTCATGCTGCCTGAGCAAATCAAGAGCGAAATCGTAGGCGTTATCGATTTTATCGATTATGTTTATAATATTTTTGGCTTCAAGTATCATCTCGAACTTTCCACCAAACCGGAGGACTCCATGGGCACCGAGGAAGAGTGGGATATGGCTACCAATGCTCTGAGGGAGGCGTTAATCGAAAAGGGAGTTCCGTTCATCATCAATGAAGGGGACGGCGCATTCTATGGACCAAAAATCGATTTCCATCTGGAGGATTGCCTCGGCAGAACCTGGCAGTGCGGAACCATACAGCTTGACTTCCAAATGCCGCAGCGTTTTGATCTGACCTATGTGGGCAGTGACGGGGAAAAGCATATTCCGATCATGATCCACAGAGTAATTTTCGGGAGCATTGAGCGGTTCATCGGAATTCTGACGGAGCATTTTGCAGGAAAATTCCCGCTTTGGCTCGCGCCGGTGCAGGTAAAGCTGTTGACGGTAACGGAAAAATTCGCAGATTATGCGGAGGAGGTCGGGAAAAAGCTTAGAGATGCCGGCCTCAGGGTTGAAGTCGATGTGAGAAACGAAAAAATAGGCTATAAAATCAGAGAGGCCAGAAATGAAAGAGTCTCCTACATCGGCGTTATCGGTGAAAAGGAAATGGAAGCCGGCGAATTGGCGGTACGTTCCAGCAAGGAAGGCGAGCTTGGTACGATGAAGCTGGATGAATTTACAGCCAGACTGCTGAAAGAAATTGCCGATAAAGCATATTAAAAGGACAAACCGATATCAAGAATAGGATTGGGGATGATACGATGTTTGAAAAAAGTGAACAGAAGGAATGGCGGGATGGAGTATATCTGTGTACCGCAAAGGATAGCTTTGAAGCGGATCTTTTTGAATCAAAGCTGAGAAGCGAGGGAATCCCTTCTTTAAAAAAATTTAAGGGCGCAAGCAATTTTCTGGAGATTTTTATGGGTTCCAACAGTGCTTTCCCCATAGACATCTACGTTCCCGAGGAAACACTGGAGGATGCAAGGAACATTATTGTTGCCGTGCCTTTGACCAGTGATGAGATCCCGGACGAATAGGAGTTGCAATTGTCATAGCTGGAAAGGTAGATCGTTTTTTCAATGCGTTGCAGTAATTGTGGTAAGAAATTAAAAAAGAAGAGCAGCTTCTGTATCAAATGCGGTGCAAAGGTGCCCCCGATCCCGAAAAAGGATAAAAAAGTAAAAACGAAAAAGAAAAGGTCAAAAGCAAAAATAGTGATCCCATTTTTCACCATTTTGATTTTAGCTATTCTTTCCTTTTTGCTATTTGGAGGAGACAAGGTTCCTGAGAAAATAAGAGATCTGAAGGGATATTCCTATCTGACCGGAATGGTAAAGGAAAAGCTGCCCGAAGAAGTTCGGCTTCCCTTTGATCTGCCTGATAAATTTCCGTTTGATTTTTCTTTCAAGCTGCCCTTTGATCTCCCAAATCCGGGAAACCTTTTAGGCGACAGTGAAATACCGGACAAGAAAAAGATCATGGAAGACCTGGCCGCGTATGAAGGCGGAGAAGAAAGTAAATTAGAATTTGATTCACTCGAAATTGAAAAAAGAACAACGGTTGAAAAAGAGAAAAAGGATACCGTCTATGTCATAACGGAAACCAGCAGCGAGGAGGGGACGAACAGCAATTATTACCGCTTGCTGTACAAACGCCATCTAATCGGAGGCTGGAAGCTGGATGAGGTAAATCCATACAATGTGGGTGGAGAAAAAATATCGGTTGCCGGTGTGGATAATAAAATTGTTATGAATGATAAAAATCTTTATACGGATATCTCGTCTGACTGGAAGCACAGCAAAATCAAGGTATTGGAGCATTATACGGATGTAAAAGCCGGAACGGACATCGTTGTTGTATATATGGAGTTAGAAAACGAGTTTGTGAAAATGGCGGGTACAAAGGAAATTATGTATCAGTATAATGGACAAACCAAGGAATGGGAATCAGGCCCTGTTTCAAAGCTCACCTGTCTGTCCATTGAACCGGTGAACGAGCAGCAATAAAAGACCTCCTGAGCACTCAGGAGGTTTTGTTTCATATATCCATTCGTGCTATATCTCCTTAGCGGAGTAAATTCTTACGGACAATAAATAGGAAAGAAGATAGAAGATGATGATCAGGAAGGGAAGCAGCGTTGCAAAAGCATTCAATGATGCTTCCGTCGGCATCTGAATTCCTATTTTATCGAGGGCAATCACTGCGGCCGTCGGTGCAGCAAAGATAGCAAGCAGAAAGATTCTGCTTTTCTCAACACCGAACTTAAAGGTTAAAGGCAGAAGAATACCTGCGAAAAAGAAAGCTGCACAAATGATCGCACCGGTTGCATAGAGATGCTCAGCCATTCCGAACCCTTCCACAGGACTGATCTTCAATACTACCATTGAAATCAGGAAGGAAAGGATCGCTGCAAAAAGGCAGAGAATGACGGAAAGCAGATATTTGCCCGCAACGATTTCCTTTCTGGTTACAGGCAAGGAGAGCGCATAGCGGTCCCATTTCGCAAGAGAATCATATGAGAAGGAGGTAATGGTGATCATCATGGACATCAGGATAAAGAATCCTTCAAAAAAGGTAGCCGGATTATCCAGTCCGGCACTGATCACCGCGAAGAGCACGAGCATGAACAGCATGGTTTTTCCGTATTGTCGTAATGTATAAAAGTCCTTTAATAATAAACCGATCATTTGAATTCTTCCCCCTTAACATAAAATAGCATAATATCTTCGATGGTCACTGGATCTATCGTTAACCCCTTATATTTTCGTTTCATTTCTTCCTTGTTTCTGACCAGGATCTCGTGGCCGAACCGACTCTCCCGATGGCCGATGATATCCCCTTTATCAACGGTTTTGAAGTCCTCCGCTCCGCAGAGGAGCAGACCGTAGTCATAGAGCAGTTCATCCTTGGACTCGCTGAATACGATTTCACCCTCATGAAGGAAAGTGATGTAGTCCGCGACCTTTTCCAGATCGCTGGTGATATGGGATGAGAACAGGATGGAATGGTCTTCATCCTGAATAAATTCCAGAAACAGATCCAGAATTTCGTTTCTGACCACAGGATCGAGGCCGCTGGTGGCTTCATCGAGAATCAGAAGCTTCGGGTGATGGGAGAGGGCGGTCGCTATGGAGAGTTTCATTTTCATGCCCCTGGAAAGATCTTTTGTGATCTTGTCGGCAGGCAGTTTGAATTTATCCAGATAACTGTAAAAGAGCGCTTCATCCCATTTATCATAGACACGTCTCATAATTTTAGAAATATGTTTTGGCTTTATATTATCGTGAAAATAGCTTTCATCGAAGGCAACTCCGATGTCGTTTTTTATTATCTTCTCATCTTTTTTATGATCATATCCTAAAATCCGTATGGTTCCCGAATCGGAATTCAGCTGGTTCAGCATAAGCTTGATTGTCGTGGTTTTTCCTGCACCGTTTTCCCCGATAAAGCCCATGATACTTCCCTGTGGCAGGGTTAAATTAATATTTTTCAGCTGAAATGTGTCAAACTGTTTGGATAGATTTCTGACTTCGATTGCATGAATCATGATTTACCTCCAATTCTATTCACCGTCATATAACAGCTTCAGTAATTCAATCATTTCTTCCGTGTTGATATCAGCGGTTTTCGCCAAATTAACTGCCTCCTGAAGCTTTTCTTCAATCATTCGCAGATGTTCTTCTCTTATAAATTCCAGGTTTTTGCCCGCTACGAAACTCCCCCGGCCTGTTACCGTTTCGATAAAGCCATCTCTTTCTAAATCCTCATAAGCCCGCTTTGTGGTTATGACGCTGATCCGAAGCTCCTTGGCCAGAAGACGCATGGAAGGCAATGGTTCACCCTCCCGGAGCGTGCCGTTCAGTATCAAGGTTTTTATCTGGGATGTTATCTGTTCGTAGATGGGCTTGCCGCTTGCATTGCTAATGATAATATCCATCGATTCCCCTCAGCTTTCCCATTATTATTTATTTGGTAAGAATATTGTATATATACGATATATACAATATAACACTTGCGAGAAGATGCTGTCAATAGAAAATATATATTTTTATAGAAATTGAAAAAGCCGCTCTCAACGTAAAATCGCTGAAGCGGCTTGCTTTAACTCAATCTCTAAGAGAGACCGTAGTAAGCCAGTATCCCGTTATAAATGCCTCTTGCAAAGCTTTCCGGATCTGTTGTGAGAAGTTGTAAGTCTCTCGGGTTGCTCATATAACCCATCTCAACCAGTACGGCGGGCATCGAGGTACTTCTCAGGACATAAAGTCGAGTCGTTACGATAACACCCCGGTTTGGAAGACCGGTGCTGTTATGAAGGCCTTCCAGGATTCGTGTAGCAATGGTATATGCCTGACTGCCGCTGCTGTAGACAAAAGCTTCGCTTCCACTGGCTGTTGTAATTTCGCTTATGTTACAGTGGAGGCTGATAAAGATGTCCGCCGGCCAGCTGTTGGCAGCGTTTACCCTGGCTTGAAGGCTGGTCGTCACGCTTGTGCCAAGCTGTGTCGTCGGTGTAGGCCTTGATAACCTTGCTTCAAAATTGGGATTATTATTAAGCAGATTCGCAAGCCGGATGCCTACCTGAAAGTTTATATCCTGCTCCCTGAAGCCGCTTGCTTCTGCGCCCGCATTTGGATTGACGGGATTGTGCCCCTGGTCAATGAATATTTTAATAGCCATAATGTCACTCCTGTTAAATAATTAAACATCAATTTAATGAACGATGTTGTTCCATAAATATGATATTCATTATATGAAGAACAGGAAAAAAGGTTGCACTCAGGTCGTCCAAAATAAAATCAGGCAATATCATCGGTTGCATTCCGTGCGGCCAGACAGCCTGAGGAAAAGGCAAACTGCAAATTGTATCCGCCCGTATCCCCGTCAACATCCAATACTTCGCCGGCAAAGCAGAGCTTGGGATACTTTTTTGACTCCATCGTTTTTGTATTGATTTCCGACAGGGCGACCCCGCCGGCGGTTACCATGGCAGATTCAAATCCGCCAAGTTTTTGAATTTGGTAATCATCATGTACTATGAGCCTGACAATTGATTTCAGCTGGGAAGTGGATACCCGGGAGGCTTTGACCGCAGCATCTACCCCTGCACGCCTGCAGATCACTTCCAGAAATCGCTTGGGAATTTCGGCAGGAGACCCTTCTAATTCCTGGTTAAAATATTCATATAAGACTGTCAAAAACTGCCTGCTGTTTCCCATCATGGCTTGATATAGTTCCTTGTTAATGGTTTCCTCAAGCTTGACCGGATAATAATTGATTACAATGCGATCGCCGGGATGAGCATAACGGGAAAGATTCAACACAGCAGGACCTGAAAAACAGGTATGGGTAAGCAGTAACGCATCCTTATTCTGCGAAGAATTTATCGTTACCTCAGCTTTTTGGAAGGAAATACCGGCTAAGCTTTGATAAGGGTATTGAGTAACAAAGACAGGAACCAATGCCGGAGCCAAGGCGCTGATTTCAATTCCCATCTCCTTCAGAACAGAGAAAAAACTCCCATCGGAGCCTGTAGCAGGATAGGAGCAGCCTCCCGTGGCAATGACCAGTCTTTTTGCTTTATAGGAACGACGGCCGCATTGAACGGTGTATATCCCATTATAAGTTATCTGCTCCACAGCAGAGGAGTAACGGAATTGCAGACCATTTTCGATGCAGCTTTCAACCAGAACATTCAGGACATCCTGTGCCTTCAATGATTTCGGGAAAACTTTTTCATCCTCCCGCTCAAAGAGAGGGATTCCTTTCCTATCGAAGAAATCAATGACTGACCGATTGTTAAAATGGTATAAAATAGAACGGATCCCGGATCCGTTTTTACCGTAATGGGGAATAAAATCCTTGATGCTGCCTCCATGGGTGAGATTGCACTGCCCCGATCCCGACAGGAGAAGCTTTCTGCCCGGAAGAGCTTTCTTATCTATGATCAGACCTGTGACAGGAGAGGGCAGGGAAGCACCTGCGAATAAGCCCGCTGCACCGGCACCGATGATAATCAAATCATATAACATAACAAAAAAACCTCCGTTTAAAATATCGTTTTGTAAATCATGATTATACCATAATCGAAATGGCCGTACAAATCTCTTTGTACGGCCATTATCTAAAACCCCTAAATTTGAATCAATGCGGATCCATTCCGCTGAGTGTCAATGCTTACTTGAAATACTCCAGGACATAATCCGGAACATTTCCTTCATTGAAGTAAATCTGCATCGTTGCCATGGAAGCTTGATCGGATGCATATTTTTCAGCCATTTCCTGATTGTAGCCATTGTCCTTGTAATACTGCTCCGGCTCCAGGATTTGGCTGCCCCCTTTATACACGATCATGCCATAGTAATAATCGTTATAATTTATATTCTGTGATTCATAGGTATCCAGCAATTTCTGGATCTTCTCCGGATCGGATACCTTCAGGCTCTTGAGCTGGTTTGCCGGAATCATTTTATCATCCATCGCATATTCAACCGGCGTACCGGATGTGTTATTGTCCTGGACAAAATGGTACAGCTCAATGTATTCGATTTCGCTCACCTTATGGATGAAGCGGTCGCCGTAACCATGTGCCTCAAGCCATTGGATCGTGTTCTTGTAATTGGCAGTTATTTTAAAGGAAGCACCATTGTTGAGAAGCCGGTTCGGTGTATCGGAATTCTCATCCCTGTAGGTGAAATTGATGTTCGCCGTCGCATATGCATGCTTCAGACTTACCATATCTTCAAAGGTCTGCGCCTTGAAGTCCCGATCCAAACATGCCATGAATTCCTGCATATCCGTCTTTTTCTTGATTTCAACCGTTTCACTGTTCGGCATATCACTGTTAATGTAAATATCGACCAAACCGACGTAATTCATATTGCCCGGAGTGAAGAACTCTTTGAATTCCTTTGATTCATAAATCTGCTTGAACTGCGGGCTGTTCTTATAGAACTCGTAATCCATCTGATAACGTCTCGTCATGGGGAAGGTGCCGTCCGGATTATATCCGAGGAACACGCTGCTTGTGTACGTGTTTTCAAGACTTTCCAATCTCACTTTATTGTCAATCAAAGAACGGTGAAGTTCCCTGACTGCGACAATGTTAGCAGGATCTTTCAGACGGAATCCGTTTTCATTCCGATAACCGTTATATTCAGGATAGCCGTTCATGTAATACATATTGAGCTTGCTGCCCATAGTGAAGTCTTCACTCATGGTAAAGGTATCCACTTTATCAGCCCCGGGTATTCGTTTTTCAAAGCCGGTGATATCAAAGTTCAGTCCAACGATAAATACAACGGCGATCAGCGAATAGATCCCAACGCTTTTCAAGCTCTTCATGTTGTAGATCCTTGGCGTTTTCTTAACGATCATCTGACCGATGATAAAGAAGATTACGGTACCTGCGGCAAGACCTGCATACATATATAGTTCGGATTGACCCAGGACTTCAAAGTAAAAGCCAAGGAGGGTCATGCCCAGAAATGCGATGAGATAGCAGATGATCGGCTCCATGAATGCAAAGGCGAGGGAATCGGTCGCATGCTCCAGCTTGCGCTTTTGATACAGAAAACTCGTGATCCCGTATAGGATCAGGAAGCTGACAATATAATAAATCGTACTGCCGATACCAAATACGCCTTCGTTTTGAAGAACGTTCAGGAAAGGCGATATCCGCATGCCGTATTCTGTCCAGTTCCCGGAGGTATCAAAGCCATACAGATAGTGTGAGAAATAGGCGATGAAAACCGCATACAGCGCAGGAATCAGGAAATTGAACCAGATCGCCGTAGCAAAATGCATCAGGGAATTCCCGGTTACAATACCGGCAAAGACCGATACCGCATAAATGACAAACGCAATCAGGAGGGAAACCCAGATCCAATTCAGAATACCCGCTCTTGCAAACAGATTGACCGACTCCATCATGATACCGGTTTCCGTGCCGTATTGGTTGTATACCGGCTTACTGATCGCTAGCAGGATGAGTCCGTTTGCCAGGATCGGCGCTGCAATCAGGATCAAACCGGAAATAAATCCGCTGTTATACAGTTTCGCCCGGGTAAATGGCATGGAATGCATCACCGATACGGAGCTAACACCTTGCAGATATTTGAAAATGACCACAGCAGCCATGATCGGGAACATCAGATGGGCAAACATATAAAACGGCTGCTGATTGCTCAGTGACATTTGTATGTAGTTTGCCATATCGTTCAAATGACTGTAGGACATCAAGATCGGAAATACTCCCGACAGAAAGTATAGCAGGAAAGCCAGTGCGGGAATTGCCCAGAACCGGCGAAGATTTTCAAGGATCAACGGCTTTGATATGCTAAAATATGATGCTTTCGATTTCATTATCTCCACCTCCCAATTCATAGATAAATATTTCTTCCAGGGACAAAGGCAGCATGTCGAAGATGACAGGATGACTTTCGTTGATCGTTGCCTCGACCACATCTTTTCTGTTTCTGATAATGAGCAGGTCGACCGTGCCTCTGGATTCTTTATGCAATACATTTAAGTCTTTATATGGATTTTCAACGACCGTTTTAAAAGCAACCTGGATTTTATGGATATCGGACTTCAGTTCATCCAGATCGCGCTCGATCATCATTTTTCCCTTGGAAAGAATTCCGATGGAATCACAGATGCCTTCCAATTCCCGAAGGTTATGGGAGGATACCAGGACGGTCATCTCTCTTTCTGCAACATCCTCGACGATGTATTTCCAAACCAGCTTACGAATGATCGGGTCCAAACCATCGATGGGCTCATCCAGGATAAGATAATCGGGCATGGATGACATGGTCAATATGAAAGCGGCCTGCTTCTGCATTCCTTTTGAGAATTTGGAAAGCTTGCGTTTTTCATTCAGCTCAAACTGCTTTACCATGTGATCATAGCGGTCCTGATTCCAGTTCGGGTAGACGGAACGGTAGAATTTAGCCGATTCCTTCAAATTGTAAGTTGAAAAGAAATACAGGTCATCCGGAATAAAGCCCATCCTTTCCTTGATCGGTATATTTTCGTAGACAGGGCTGTCTTCGATCAGTATTTCTCCATGATCCGGCCTTAATATACCGGTTACATGTTTGATCAATGTGGTTTTTCCGGCGCCGTTGGTGCCGACGAGGCCATAAATGGAACCCTTTTTTACGTTTAAATTTAAATCGGAAAGGGCCTTAAAGCCGTCAAAGGATTTATCCAGATTATTTACCTTTATCATTTCCAATCACTCCTTTCCTCCAATAATACATCCAGTAGTTCTTTGATTCTGTCCAGGGAACAGCCGATATATAACAGCTCTTTTATATTTTCCCTCAGATGCTCCTTTACGTCACTGACCCTTTTTTCGTCGATCGGGAGCTCGGCAGGGGAGGCGACAAAGGTTCCCAGTCCGGAAACTGTATAAAGATACCCCTGGTATTCAAGTTCACGATACGCTTTTTGAATGGTATTTGGATTCACAGTGAGGGTTTTGGACAGTTCACGAACAGAAGGAATTTTATCTTCTGCTTTTAACATTCCTGTTATGATGAGCTCTTTGACGTTATCGACAATCTGCTCATAAATTGATTTTCTGCTTTTTAAATCAAGCTGAAACACAATGACCACCCTCCTTTTCTTAATAAATATATATTCTGAATCGGAACAGAATAAAGTATGATTTAACTCTGTACTCAGTGTACTATATGGCATAATACACTGTCAACAGTTTAATCAAACTGTAACAAATAATAGGTGCTCCGAAGTTGCGGATGAACTGATTTCCCATTGACAGATTTGATAAAATAGCGGAAAATGGTAAAGAGAAAGAACATGTGAAAGGGGATTTGGAATGACTGATATCAGAGAATATAACGCAGAAACATTGGGAACAGAAAAGAAAAAAAATAAGAGCAGAATGAAGAGAAGCCTGATCATCTTTGGGTGCATCATAGCAGGGATTATCGTTCTGGCTTTGATCGGAAACAGTATTAAAGATACGATTTGGGGAGAGGATCAGGATATAGCGGCAAGTGGTCCATATATTGCGACGATCTACGTGGAAGGAACAATTCTGGCCGGACAAACGGACACCTTCGGCTTGCCGATCGGATATCAGCACAATTGGACCCTGGAAAAAATAGACGAGCTCACGGCGGATCCCAACAATCGCGCATTGATTGTATTCGTTGATTCACCGGGTGGCGGCGTTTACGAAAGCGATGAACTTTACTTAAAGCTCAAAGATTATAAGGATATGACCGGACGGCCCGTTTACGCTGTGATGGGCTCCATGGCGGCATCCGGCGGCTACTATATATCAGCGGCTGCCGACAAGATCGTTGCCAACAGGAACACCTGGACCGGTTCCATCGGCGTTACCATCGGAACCCTCTATGACATCTCGGAACTGCTTGAAAAATACGGCGTTAAGACGGTCACCATCACAGCCGGCGCAAATAAAGCCATGGGCAGTATCGTGGAACCTTTGACAGCAGAGCAGCAGGCAATCTTCCAATCACTAGTGGACGATGCCTATGAGCAGTTTACCGGTATCGTTTCTGAGGAAAGAGGAATTGACCTGAATGAGGTAAAGAAGCTCGCAGACGGAAGAGTCTATACCGCAAAGCAGGCATTAGAGCTGGGACTCGTTGATTCCATCGGCACCTTTGACGATGCACTGGACGAAATGACAGCGGAATATAAACTGCAAGACTGCGAAGTCATTGATGTGGTTTACGAAGATAATTCCCTTTGGAGCGGTCTCCTGAGCGGAGTTAAAATCCCAGACACCAGAGGCGGAGATGTATCTTCGATTTTAAATACCATTGAAGGAGACCGCAGATTTCCGATCAGTTATCAATGTGAATTCTTAAATGAATAAAGAGTGAGTATTTGGAGGTCGCTTTCCTATGGCTTTGATTCATGACAACTTTCTGCTGGAAAATAATACGGCAGAGGTTTTATACAATGAATATGCATCCGATATGCCGATTTTCGATTATCATTGCCACTTAAACGCAGATGATATATTAAAAAACAGCAAGTATGCAAATATAACCAGAGTATGGCTGGACGGCGATCACTATAAATGGAGATTACTAAGGACAGCAGGGGTTGAAGAAAAATATATAACCGGTGAGGGGCAAGATTATGAAAAATTCCTGCTCTGGTCGGATGTTGTCGGCAGAGCCGTCGGGAATCCTCTTTACCATTGGGCCCACTTGGAATTAAAGCGATTTTTCGGCATTGAGGAAATGCTGAATAAAAATACAGCTCCATTCATTTGGCAAAAGTGCAATGAGCTGCTGAAGGAAGATTCTTTCAAGACGGTTCCCCTCCTCGAAAAAGCAAAAGTGAAGGGATTGTGCACGGTCAATGATCCGTCAGATGATTTGAAAAGTCATGGAGAATTGGAAAAGAGCCGTGCCTTGAGCGTCCGGGTCCTTCCTACTTTTCGACCGGATAAAGCATTTCAAATCGGGTCTGCTGACTTTCCGGACTGGTTGGAGAAGCTGGAAAAGACGTCTGGAGTAAACATTAGAAGATTGGATGATCTGGAGGAAGCTCTGAATAACAGGTGCAGACATTTTATCCGTTTCGGTTGCTTATCCGCTGATCAATCCATTGAACAGCCCGATTTTACCGTACAGGATCGTATCATGGCGGAAGGGGCATTCCAGAGTGCCATATCCGGCAAGGATATTGGCAAGCGAGAGCGAGCGGCATACCAATTTGAAGTAATGCTGTTTTTAGGCAGGATATATTATGATTTGGATTTGGTTATGCAGCTTCATCTTGGCACTGCCAGAAATATTAATGAAACGATGTTCCGTAAAATGGGCCCAGATACTGGATTTGATACAATGGGGGAACCGTTGTCAATACGCAAGCTGGCTCCTTTGTTTAATGTACTTTTTTCTATCGGAAAACTGCCGAGAGCGATTATTTTCACATCAAACGGTGGGGATCACGAAAAGCTCAGCGTGTTTTCAAATTGTTTTCCCGAAGCAGGAATGAAAAGCAAAGTGCAAATAGGTGCCGCATGGTGGTTCCTCGATCATAAAGAGGGGATGGAAGCACAACTGAAATCTTTTTGCAGACAAGGTATGCTTTCTGATTTTGTTGGAATGCTGACGGATTCCAGGTGCATACTCTCCATGTCGCGGCATGAATATTTTCGCAGAGTCTTATGCAATCTTCTCGGAAAATGGGTTGAAAATGGAGAAATACATAATGACAAAGAGCTCCTTGGGGATATCATCAAGGATGTGTGTTATCGCAATGCGATTCAATATTTTAAATTTACAGAGAGTAAGTGCAGGGAGTGATTGAGGCAAATGGATGATAACAGGGATATCAATATATACGACATCGCGAAGCTTGCCGGCGTTTCCATTGCAACGGTATCAAGAGTAATCAATGAGAAAGGCAACGTAACACCAAAGACACGGCAGCTGGTTGAAAAGATAATCAATGATACTCATTACAAACCCAATGTCTTTGCCAGGGGGCTTGGCTTGGGAACTATGAAAGTAGTGGGCGTACTCTGTTCCACCGTAATCGATATGTACTATGCAAAAGCAGTGGGGACAATTGAAGAAGAGCTTCGGGAACTAGGCTATGACGTAATCCTTTCCTGTACGGGAAATATTAAACAGGATAAGCTGAAATCAATGGAACTGCTCCTGACGAAGCATGTGGACGCGCTGGTTCTCATCGGCTCCGTATTCAAGGAGACGGATGACAACTCCCATATTGAAAGGATTGCAAAGAGGGTGCCTGTCATTCTGATCAACGGATACATCAATATAGAAAATACTTACTGTGTCGTTTGTGAAGAAGAAAAAGCAATGTACGATGTAGTCAATACCTTTATAAATCTTGGCAGAAAAGATATTTTATATCTTGAAGCGCCGGGGACCTGGAGTAGTATATCGAAAATGAGCGGCTATAAAAGCGGACTTGAGAAGAATGGGATACCCTTCCGGCCGGAAATGGTCCTTTCTTTATCAAAAGAAATCGGTGCGATACGGCAGGCAGTTCAGCAATTTCAGGAGCTGAATATTTCGTTCAACGGCATCTGCGCCAGTGAAGACATTTTTGCTGTGACCGCTATGAATGTACTGACGGAAAGGGGAGTCGCAGTACCTGAGGATGTTGCAATCATGGGATTCAATAATTCCTTGATCTGCGAATGCAGTACGCCTGCTCTATCCAGTGTCGACAACCGGGTTGAAGATCTCAGTAAAATGGCAATCAACATTTTGATCGACATCTTTGAAGGGAAAACTCCGCAGCAGAAGACTGTGGTTCCATACAATTTGGTTTTAAGAAAGACATTTCCCCTATTGCTTAAATAAATGATTTTTGTGGGGTTTCATCAAGTACTGGAACATACATAATGGTGCCAATAAAAGGAACAATAAAAAATACCAATCGTCATATTGACACGGTATTTTTTTTTTGATATGATAACTTTAATATATGAATGTAAGCGCTTACATTTTACATTTATATAACTTGGGATTCAGGCATTAGCTGGTGAATCTCATCCATTCATTTTTATTTTTTTTCTATTAAACTGAAAGTGAGGAGAATTAAATGAGAGAGAAGAAAAGAATCTTTGCTGCGTCACTTATACTGGTAATGGTGATGGCATTGGCAGGGTGCGGTGGCGCTGAGCCAACCGAGGAAGAAAACGGAGCTCCGGCAGAGAAATACGTATTAAAGTTTAATCATGTGCTTTCTGAGACAGAGCCTTTCCATGAAGGATTTTTAGCCTGGGCGGAGGCTGTTGAAGAAAAAACAGACGGCGGTTTGGTCATTGAGGTCTATCCAAGCGCACAATTAGGTGTTGAGGAAGACATTATCGAGCAAATCAAAGGCGGAGCAAATATTGGACAGAACACAGACTCTGCAAGACTCGGTATGTATGTGGAAGAAGTAGCGGTTATGAACGGACCGTATTTCGTGGAGAATCTCGATGAAGTACAGAAGCTGAAAGACAGCCCGACCATACAGGCACACATCAATGAGCTTGAAAATTTTGGCTTGAAGGTTCTATCTTTCAACTGGGTACAGACACAAAGACATTTCTTCACAAATAAAGAGATCGACACACCGGCGGATCTGGCTGGTTTAAGAATCAGAACTCCGGGAGCCCCGATCTGGCAGGAATCCATTCGCGCATTGGGTGCGGAACCTGTGGCAATGAATTTCGGTGATATGTACACCGGAATCCAACAGGGTGCGGTCGACGGAGCAGAACTGGTTTATGCGAATATTCCGGGTGGGAAGCTCTATGAAGTATTGAATTACGCAAACCAAACAGGACATATCCTTCTGATCAACTTCGAAGTGGTAAGTTCTGAGTGGTTTAACAGTCTGCCGGAAGATTATCAGAAGATTCTGGTTGAGGAATGTGATAAGGCAGGTTTGGCAGCATCCAAGAAGATGGAATCTATGATTCCAGACATCAAAGCCAATCTGGAAGAACAAGGAATGATCATCAATACAGACTGTGATGTGGAAGCCTTTAAAGAGGCCGGCAAAGCAGCCTATGAAGCCTTGGGACTCACTGAAGTAAAAGAAAAAGTCTGGTCTGAAATAGGGAAAGAATAAAGTTTTCATCTGGCTCTGCAATTTGCAGAGCCAGATATATGAAATAACCAAAGCAAGTTGAAACAGAGGTATGAATATGTTATTTAAATTTTATAAATGGCTAGGCACTGCTGAAATGACAATTGCAAAAATTTGCGTGATGGTTCTAAGCGCGCTTGTCTTGCTTTCTGCTGTCGCCAGAACAGCAGGTCATCCGATGTCCTGGACGGTGGATATGGCGACTTTTCTTTTCGCCTGGAGCGTATTCCTGGGAGCCGATGCGGCAATGAGAAAAGATATGCTTGTGTCCATCGATCTGGTAGTTTGCAGACTGCCTAAAAAGATTCAATTATATATCAATATATTTAATTACGCTGCAATATCCATCTTTTTGATCAGTATGATCATGTTTGGATTTTATCTGTCCTATACGACATATTTCAGGACATTCTCCGGTCTGCCATGGCTGAGTTACACCTGGGTTACCATCAGCGTTCCCGTGGGTTGTGTATTGATGCTGGCGACTGCTTTACTTAAAACAAAAGATTTGATTCAGGAAGGGAGGGCAACGAAATGACACTCGTTGTAATTGCATTCTTTGTACTAATCGTTCTAGGTATGCCTGTGGCCTTTGCCATTGGGATCTCGGGTGCCATATTTTTCCTTGGACAGGATACTTTGAATTTTACAATTCCGGTACAATTAACACTGACACAGACACAGAATTTCGCAATTCTAGCGATTCCACTTTTTGTTCTTGCCGGAAATCTGTTGAATGAAACAGGGATCACAAGGCATTTAATGTTATTTGCCTCCGCACTGACCGGTCATATGAGAGCAGGTCTAGCGCAGGTGAATATGGTTCTTGCTGCAATGATGGGTGGAGTCACCAGCTCTGCCATCGGTGATGCCACGATGCTCGGACGTATTTTGGGCCCAGGAATGATGGAAAAGAAATATGCCAGAGGTTTTGCTGCCGGTGTTATCGGCTGCAGCTCGATCATCACAACAATGATACCTCCGGGAACGGGCTTGATTTTATATGGCAGTATCGGAGAAGTATCAATAGGAAAATTATTTGTTGCAGGCATCTTGCCGGGAATTCTAATGACGGGAGTCTTGATGCTAGCGGTAACCGTCACTGCCCGCAAATACGGATATCCGGCTGAACGGGAAAAAAGAGCACCGCTGAAGGAAATCGGAAAGACTGCCATCGACAGTATCTGGGCGCTTCTGTTTCCTGTAATCCTGATTGTTGGACTTCGATTTGGATTGTTTACTCCTTCCGAAGCGGGTGCCTTTGCTGTCGCATATGCCATAGTGGTTGGACTGATTGTTTACCGGGAGATTACTTGGAAGAAATTCATGAAATCACTGGAAGATACCATTCTGGATGTTGGAATGATCATGCTTTTAATTTGCCTTTCCGGCAGTTTCGGATATGCATTGACCTGGGAGAGAATACCGCAGGCAATGATGGAATTTCTTCTTGCAATATCAGATTCGCCGACCGTGATCATGGGTATCCTTGTGGCCTTCCTGCTTGTAGCCGGAATGTTTATGGACTCAACCGTTTTGATCCTGTTGTTGACCTCCATGCTTGTACCGGTTGCCGGGCAGATGGGAATTGATCCGATTCATTTCGGTATTGTTATGGTTTTGACTTTGACCTGCGGTTTGCTTACGCCTCCCGTTGGTGTGGTTATGTACATTGTCTGCTCCATATTTAATTGCTCGATTACAACCTACTTAAAAGAATCGATCTATCTATTTCTAGCCATGTTCGGTGTAATCGTTGCTGTAATCCTGTTCCCGGCGCTGACGTTGTGGCTTCCTGCAATATTATTCTGATTTGTCTGAATAAGAGGGGATATACTTCGTATCTCCATGAAGAAAGGAGTTCCTATGGATTTTACAAATAAAGTGGTACTTATAACCGGTGCCGGTGCAGGCATTGGCAGGGCGGCGGCATTGCTGTTTGCAAAACAAGGGGCAAAGATTTCCGTAAATGCACTTATGCCAGACGAAAAGCAGAGCGGTGTGATTACCGTTGAAATGATAAAAAAACTTGGCGGCGACGCCGTATTCATCCCAGGGGATGTCTCAAAAACGGAAAGCGCTGAAAAAATCGTGAAAGATACACTGGACGCTTTTGGAAGAATCGATGTCCTTGTCAATAATGCGGGCGTAGTAATACCGGGCAGAGTGGATAACATGTCAGAGGAAGCCTACGATATCACGATGCTGGTGAATGTAAAAGGAACCTTCCTTATGTCCAGGTATGCTGTTCCGGTAATGCAGAAACAAGGTGGAGGCGTGATCGTTAATACGGGGTCGGTAGCTGCCTTAAAAGGTCATGTGGACCGCAGTGCATACTGTGCATCAAAAGGAGCTGTCGTTGCGCTATCCAGAGCGATGGCAGCCGATTATGTAAAGGATCATATCAGGGTAAATTGCATTTGCCCAGGTACAACTTATACGCCGGCCATAGAGGAAAAGATAAGAACCGCAAAGGATCCCGCTGCTATGGAGGCCGCTTTTGTGGAGCGGCAGCCGATGGGACGTCTGGGTAGAGTGGAGGAAATCGCACAGGCGATCGCTTTTGCTGCCTGTGAGGAAGCAGGCTATATGACGGGAAGTGTTATTGTAATTGATGGCGGAATGACGATGTAACAGATCGCTTATTGATAGATAGAAATTTGGGGGTTAATCGATGAGTTTGAACTTTGATTTAACTGATAAGACTGCTGTGATAACAGGAGGTTCAGGCGTTATTGGCAGTGTTATAGCAAAAGAACTTGCGAAAATGGGCGTTAAAGTGGCCATTATAGGCAGACATACGGAAAAGCTGAAAGCCGTTGCCGACCAAATCATTGATGCCGGCGGTTCTGCGATATACTGCACTGCAGATGTGCTTGACAAAGATAGCTTGGAAGCAGCGAGAAATGAGATCCAAAAACAATTTAAAAAGGTGGATATTCTCATCAATGGAGCAGGAGGCAACAATACGGAAGCCACAACAAGCGAAGAATTGAGCTTTTTTGATATACAGGCCGACAGTCTGAAAAAGGTTTTCGATCTGAATGTGACCGGAGCAATTCTCACGACGCAGGTCTTCGGGAAATTATTTGCCGAAGCGGGCAGCGGCTGTGTCATCAATATTTCTTCCATGGCTGCCTATCATCCGCTTACAAAGACAATCGCATATTCGGCCGCCAAGGCAGCGGTAAACAACTTTACCCAATGGATGGCCGTGCATTTTAACCAGAATTATTCCACGAATATTCGTGTGAATGCCATTGCACCAGGGTTTCTGCTGACTTCTCAAAACCGATTCCTGATGCAGTATGAGAATGGTGATTTGACGGACAGAGGAGAGAGCGTTCTCGCAAAGACACCTATGGGACGCTTTGGCGAACCGGAAGAACTGGTTGGAGTCATTCTGTGGCTTTGCTCTGATGCGGCCTCGTTTGTAAATGGAGCAGTCATTCCGATTGACGGGGGCTTCTCTGCCTATTGGGGTGTTTAAAGAAAGGATAGGAGCTATGGCATTCGATATGAAACAAATAAAAATGGAAGAACTGAAAAAATTCTGCACCCAGGCGCTGATCAAGGAAGGGCTTGCCGAAGAGCAGGCCCGGATCACCGCTGAGGTACTGGCTGAAACAGACGGGTTCGGAACCCATTCCCACGGTACGAAAAACCTGCATAATTATATCAGGAAGTTCCGGGCAGGCGGCATGGACATTCATGGAGTTCCCGAAATCATCAAAGAGGGACCTGGCTTTGCACTGATCGACGGTCATTCGGCAATCGGAATGGTTCCGGCATATCAGGCAATGGAACTGGCAATTGAAAAGGCAGACAACTGCGGTATCGCATGTGTACTTGTCAAAAATGGCTCCCATTTCGGAGCAGCCGGATATTATGCCAATATGGCGACAAAGAGGAACATGATCGGCCTTGCCTTCAGCAATGTGGATACGAATATGACAATACCCGGCGCAAAAGGAAAGGTAATCGGGAATAATCCCATGTCCTATGCCGTTCCAGCGGGGAAAAATCCGTCGGTATTTTTGGATATTGCGATGAGTTCGGTTGCTTCCCTTAAGGTTGTTCAAGCGAAAAAAGACGGCAAAGCCGTTCCGGATACATGGATTATAGATGAAAACGGACTTCCGACCACGGATCCAGGCAGATATCCCGAAGTAGGCGCGATGCAGCCTATGGCTGCACATAAGGGGTACGGACTGGCATTGATGATCGAGATCCTAACCGGAGTGCTTTCCGGCGGCGGAATCATGAATGAAGTACCGAGTTGGCTTTTCAGCATGGAAGAGAAAAATAATGTATCCCATACGTTTATTGTAATCGATGTATCAAAATTCGTGGATTTATCCATGTTTCAGCAGCGGATGGAGGGTGTGGTCGATTATCTTCATACGATCCCCAAAGCAATGGGCACCGATCAAATCTACTACCCCGGGGAAATGGAATGGCTGAAATATGCTGCTGCTGAGAAGCAAGGGCTGGAGCTGCCTGCGGACGTGGCAGAATCCCTGAACGCGCTGGCGGAAGAATCAGGAATCCCGATTTCATGGAAATAAATAAAGATAAGGGGGATGAAAAGAAAATGAATATTATCGAGAAGATTGGCCTGACCGGATTGGTCCCCGTTGTCGTGATCGATCGTGCGGAAGACGCGGAAGCGACAGCAAAGGCATTGCTGAAGGGCGGAATCGATGTTATGGAAATAACCCTGCGAACGCAAGCAGGTTTGGAAGCCATCAGCAGGGTAAGGGATGCTTGTCCTGAAATGCTGGTCGGTGCGGGTACAGTTCTTTCCGTTGCGAAAGCAAAGGAAGCAATGGATGCCGGAGCACAGTTCATCGTAGCGCCCGGATTTAATCCGGAGGTGGTTGAGTGGTGTATCAGCAATGATCTTGCCGTTACGCCGGGCTGTGTGACTCCAACTGAAATTGAAAGAGCTCTGTCCTTTGGACTTAAAATATTAAAATTTTTTCCGGCGGATGTCTATGGAGGCGTGAAAGGCTGCAAGGCGTTATATGGGCCGTATAAAACGGAGGGAGTTAAATTTATTCCCACAGGCGGTGTGGATCTGAGCAATCTGGCGGATTATGTGAATCAACCATTTATTCATGCGGTTGGCGGAGGATTCTTGTGCAGAACGGAAGAGATTGCCGCCCATAATTTTGATGCAATTACAGCTGCGGCACAAAGAGCGGTTGAGATCCTTCTGGGCTTTGAATTCGGCCACATGGGCATTAACCAAGACTCGGCAGAACAGGCGGCAGAGACGGTGGTCTTGTTCGAAAATTCATTCGGATTTCTTCCGAAATATGGGGATTCTTCCAATTTTGCCGGTCCGTCACTGGAGGTCACAAAATCAATCGGTCTGGGAGTGAACGGACATATCGCTGTGAAAACAAACAGTATCCCAAGGGCGATTCATTCTCTGAAGCTGCGGGGAATCAAAGTGGATATGGAAACAGCCAAATATAAAGGGAATAAGATGATCGCGGTATACCTGGAAAAACAGTATGCCGGATTCGCAGTTCATCTTTTGGAAAAATGAGAGAAAGGAGAAATAGATGGCAAAGTATATGACGTTTGGCGAGATCATGCTGCGGCTGAAATCCCCGGGGCAGGAATGTTTGTTTCAAAGCCCCTCTTTGGAAGCAACCTTTGGAGGAGGCGAGGCGAATGTATCGGTATCCCTCGCGAACTACGGTTTGGATGCCGGTTTTATCACGGTACTGCCAGACAATATAATCGGTGACGCTTGTATTCAGGAATTGCGTCGATTCTCCGTGGATACGGTCAATATTTTAAGAAGCGCCGGACGAATGGGGATCTACTTTTTGGAAGGCGGGGCAAATCAAAGACCGAGTAAGGTGGTATATGACAGGGCGCAATCGGCTGTCGCTCTTGCACAGAAAGGACAAATTGACTGGGATAAGGCCTTTGAAAACACAAAATGGTTCCATATAACAGGCATTACACCGGCAATTTCGGAAAGCGCCATGGAGCTCTCCTTCGAAAGTGTGCGAAAGGCCAAAGAAAAGGGTATCACCGTTTCCTGCGATTTAAACTACAGAAAAAATCTTTGGAACTATGGAAAGAAAGCAGAGGAAGTGATGCCGGAATTGATGCAATATGTCGATGTTGCAATCGCCAATGAAGAGGATTGCCAGAAATCTCTCGGTGTTCAGGCTGATATAGATGTGGAAGGCGGGAATCTGGATTATTCAAAGTATGAAGAGCTTTCCAATACCGTTCTGGAAAAATATCCGAATTTAAAGATGACTGCAATCACGTTGAGAGAAAGTGTGAGCGCCGATATCAATGGCTGGGCAGCCTGCATCAATGACAGAAATCAGTTCTATGTCAGCCGAAGATACGAAATGAATGATATCGTCGACAGAGTCGGCGGCGGAGACTCCTTTGCCGCAGGCTTGATCTACGGAATCAATTCCTATGATGACAGAAAAGAAGCGTTGGAATTCGCAGTTGCAGCAAGCTGCTTGAAGCATTCCATCCTGGGCGATTTTAACAGAGTCCGTGTGGAAGATGTTGAAAAGCTGAAAAATGGTGATGCATCCGGGCGTGTTCAGAGATGATTTTACTCCTCCTCTATATAAAACTGCTGGCAAGTTTTTTTACTTGACAGCAGTTTTTTTTTATGGTAAATTAAATAAGGTGTCAAGGAATTTACTTGGCAGACAGAAAAAAGAGGCTAATTGCAGATGTTTGACAAGATGATAGAAATTAGCATGTTATATGATTTTTATGGTCAGTTGCTAACTGCAAAGCAGCGGGAAATACTGAAACTTTACCATGAAGACAACTATTCTCTGTCGGAGATCGCGGAGGAATACGGAATCAGCAGGCAGGGCGTCCATGACGCGGTTAAGAAGGCAGAAAAGTCATTGCATGAGTATGAAAGCAAGCTGGGCCTGATCAGCAAATTTACTGTAACGGAAGAAGCCATTGCGGCAATCGATACGGAAATTGACCGGCTCATGCTGGAAAATCGTCAAGACATTGAGTTGACGGATCGATTGAAGCATATTAAATCAATTATTGATAAAATCAACGAATGAGAGGTTCACAAAAACCGGGCAGAATGTTATACGACAAAAATCTACGAATCGGAGATTCGTGATTTTTCAGCATAAATTCCGCCGACGGTTCTAAAGAACCGGGCGAAATGTTAAGGAGAGCCGGATATGGCATTTGAAGGACTATCGGAAAAACTGCAGGGCGTTTTTAAAAAGCTGAAGGGCAAAGGAATTCTCACAGAAGCGGATATCAATGAAGCGATGCGTGAGGTAAAGCTTGCTTTACTGGAAGCGGACGTCAATTTCAAGGTTGTGAAGCAGTTTGTTGACAACGTGAAGGAAAAGGCACTGGGACAGGATGTTCTGGCCAGCCTGACTCCTGCACAACAGGTAATCAAAATTGTTAATGACGAGCTTGTGGCCCTCATGGGGGGAATCAACAGCAAGCTGACATATTCTCCAAGAGGATTTACGGTAATCCTCCTGGCAGGTTTACAGGGTACCGGTAAAACGACGACTGCCGGAAAGCTGGCGAATTATCTGAAAAAAAACGGAAAGAAGCCGATGCTTGCTGCCTGTGACGTTTATCGTCCCGCCGCCATCGATCAGTTGGAAATCGTAGGAAAAAGCGTAGACGTACCCGTTTTTACCATGCGTGACTGCAAGCAGCCGGAGATCATCGCGGAGAAGGCGATGAAGGAGGCCGAATATAAAGGCTATGATGTGCTCATACTCGATACATCGGGACGTCTGCATATCGATGACGAACTGATGGAAGAGCTTGTCAGAATCAAGCAGAAAACAAAGCCCCATGAAATCCTTCTTGTTGTGGATGCAATGACAGGTCAGGATGCAGTGAATGCGGCAGTCGGTTTCAATGAAAAACTGGGAATTGACGGCATCATCATGACCAAGCTGGATGGAGACACAAGAGGCGGCGCCGCGTTATCAGCGAAGACGGTTACAGGCAAACCGATCAAGTTCATCGGTGTGGGCGAAAAGCTTGACGCTTTGGAACCGTTCCACCCGGAACGAATGGCATCCAGAATTCTGGGCATGGGCGATATGATGAGCCTCATTGAAAAGGCTCAGGAAAACTATGACGAAGAGAAGTCAGCGGAACTCGAAAGAAAAATGAAGAAAAACGAGTTCACTCTGGAGGATTTCCTCGATCAGATCGGGCAAATCAAAAAGATGGGCGGTCTGGCAAAGATCATGGATATGATGCCGGGCATGAACAGTAAGGCTATGAAAGACGTGGATATGGAGAGCGGTGAAAAGGAATTCATTCAGATGGAGGCCATCATCCAGTCCATGACCAAAGAAGAGAGAAAAAATCCTTCCCTGCTAAACGCCAGCAGGAGAAAGAGAATTGCTGCAGGAAGCGGCCAGTCCGTAAGTAAGATCAATAGTTTGATCAAAAAATACGAAGACGCAAAGAAAATGATGAAACAGTTTTCCGGTGCGCCGAAATTCAAGAAAAACAGAATGTTCAAGGGTTATTAACCGATTGGTGATAAATTCAGAAATAACTGAGTTTAACATATATATTTATTAAGTTTGCGCAGATAATTTTCTGAAAAACAGGAGATTTAGCAAGCACAAAAAGGAGGTGGAACATATGGCAGTAAAAATAAGATTAAAGAGAATGGGCGCGCATAAGAAACCTTTTTATAGAATCGTAGTTGCAGACTCCCGTTCACCTAGAGATGGAAAGTTTATCGAGGAGATAGGTTACTATAATCCTTTAACGAATCCAGCTGACGTTAAAATCGATGGAGAAGCAGCAAAAAAATGGATTTCAAACGGAGCACAACCTACCGAAACTGTTCGAAGTCTTTTCAGAAAATCAGGAATTATAGGATAAGGAAAGCGGTGAAAACATATGGTAGAACTGGTTGAAGCTATTGCAAAATCACTTGTTGATAATCCTGACGCGGTTGAAGTAAAAGAGGTAGAAGGAAGACAGGCTATTGTTATTGAGCTGAAGGTTGCCCCGGATGATATGGGTAAGGTAATCGGTAAGCAGGGAAGAATCGCCAAAGCGCTTCGTACTGTCGTGAAAGCCGCAGCGACCAAAGCAAATAAAAAAGTGGTAGTAGAAATCGTACAATAGAGATTCTGCAATACTGCGTTTGTGGCACATATATTCGTATATGTGCCTATGTTTTATCCAATAGGTAAGTACCGATTTACCTATTGGATAAAATAGGGAGTGCAGAGGGAATTGCCCTCTGCCGTTAAGGAAGGTGCTCAGGCTGCTTTGCAGCCGCCGAAGGGAACCATAGCCTTTTTGCCCCAAGCTTGCTTGGCTAGGCAAAACGGACAGCAGCGAGCACAGCGAGCTGGAGGCGCAGCCGTTGGGTTCCCTAGCGGAAGTGGCGTAGCCACTGTTTTAATATGAATAGATACGAGGAGAGCATGGATAAGATAAAAGTTGGACAAGTAGTTAATGTAGTGGGACTGAAAGGTGAACTTAAGGTCTATCATTACTCGGATTATAAGGAACGTTTTGAGGAGCTGACAAAAATATATCTGGAAAATACCCTATACAAAATTTCAGGGGTAAGATATATGAAGGAAATCGTCATTTTAAAGCTCGAGGGTATCGACGACCGTACGGAAGCGGAAAAGCACAGGGGCGAAGACATTTACTTCGACAAAGCGGATGCCAGGGTATTGCCGGAAGACACCTATTATATTTCAAATTTGATCGGACTTGCGGTTATCGATGAAAGCGGCAGCATATTAGGAAATTTAAGCGATGTGATTCAAAACAGGGCACAGGACTTATACGAGGTTGAAAGAGAAAACAAAAGTAAATTCCTGATTCCCGCTGTGGAAGAATTTATTTTAAAGATAGACATGAACAGCAGAACCATGACGGTGAGACTGATCGAGGGATTAATGGAATGATAATTGAAGTATTGACCCTTTTTCCGGAAATGTTCAAGCCGGTCACGGAAGAGAGCATTCTGGGAAGAGCCAGAGAAAACGGAATATTGGATATTCGTCTGTCAGATATCAGGGAATACAGCCAGGACAAGCATAAAAAAGCCGATGATTATCCCTTCGGCGGAGGCGCGGGTATGGTAATGCTGGCCGATCCCGTTTTCCGAGCATTGAACTCCATTGATGCCAAGGAAAAAAAGATCATCTATATGTCTCCGAGAGGCCGGATCCTTGATAAAGAGATCATCTCAGAGCTGTCCCATGAGGAGGAGCTCGTGATTTTATGCGGCCACTATGAAGGCATCGATCAAAGGATCATCGATTTCTGGGAGATGGAAGAAATTTCGGTAGGAGATTATATCCTGACCGGCGGTGAACTGCCTGCGATGATTCTCATCGATGCCGTAGCCAGAATGATTCCTGAGGTTCTGGGAAGCAGCGAAGCCCACAACGAGGAATCCATTTACTCGGGGCTGCTGGAATATCCCCAGTATACCAAACCGAGGCAGTATGAGGACCTTGATGTTCCGGAGGTGCTGATTTCCGGCAATCATAAGTTGATTCATCTTTGGCAGTTTGAGAAGTCGCTGGAGCTGACAAAGGAAAGAAGACCGGATCTTTGGGAAGAATTTATAAAGAAAGAAAAAAATCTCACGAAGGATGAGAAAAAAATACTGCAAAAAATCATTGATGGAGATGCACGGTAACAGCTGTATTTTCAAGGATATATTTCCTGCTGATAGTTGTATTTATGAGGGCATTCCTATATAATTATAGATTGAAAGGCTTGGCAGAATCTAGCGGAGGTACAAATCGACATGAAAAAGAAAAAAAGAGTCATTATGTTATTTTGTGCGACCCTGGTCATTCTTTTTATCATAATTTATGTTTTTCCAAACGTTACCGGTGCGCTGAAAAAGACTGAGATCATCGAATACGGCAGCCTGCAAGTAACCGATCAGGTCACCGCTTATATCGTACGGAACGAGACCGTTTATTTTGCCAATAAATCGGGGAACATTCAGTATTATGTGCCGGATGGTGATCAGGTCAGAAAAGGCGTTAAAATTCTTGATATCACTTCAGGAAGCCAGAATGACAAGGAAAGCAGCTATCAGAAGCTCACGGAACGGATCTCCAGGTTTAACGGCGGAGAAAGCATTTTCAGCGATGATATCAAAAAAATCAAAACACAGATTGCAAAACTTGAAAATGATCGGGATGTCGCCATGAATGCCGGAGAAACCGAACAAGCAGCCAGGCTGGAGCAGCAGATTCAAAGACTCAATCAAAAAAGAGATTACATACAGGCCAACGATAATGCGGCAAAAGAGGAAATTGTAAAACAGAACAAATCCGTGAACGGTGCGGGAATCGTGCCGGAAAATTATATCAGTCAGTCAAACGGAGTAATCAGCTATTTCATTGATGGGTATGAGTCGGAATTTACTCCTGAAAATATCGCGCTGCTGAGCAGAGAAAAAGTTCAGGGTTTGAATATTGAAGTTCAGAATCTTGTCAGAGAAACAACGCTTTCAAAGGAGCCTCTTTACAAGGTTGTTGACAATAAAAAATGGTATGCGGTTTTCTGGGTCGCTCCGGAAAATATCGTAAAATACGAAGAGGGACATAAGGCGACGATCAATCTTCCTTTGGGACAAGTAGACGGAACGATTTATGATATTCTGGACGACAATGGTCAGTGGCTGGTAGTATTGGAATTCAACCGATACTATGAGGAGTTCGCTAAAATCAGAAAAATCGATGCGGAAGTCATTACCTCAGACTATAGCGGACTGATCATCGAAAACGAAAGCATCACGTCTAAGGATGGACAGACGGGGGTTTATGTCAAGGATAAAAGCGCGGAGTATGTCTTTAAACCGGTAAAAATCATAACCAGCGACGGAGAATGGTCTCTGGTGGAGGTTTCTTACTATTACACCGATGACGGGGCCACCAAGGTGGAGACAGTGAATATCTACGATGAAATATTGAAAAAGCCGAATTGAAAATTGAAAAAGTATTTTCACGAAAACCGCCTCCTTTAAGATGCTTCGCATCAAAGTCGGTAATAGGTTTCACGG